>DATEMP010000240.1:0-5458 GCA_035275545.1 Candidatus Eiseniibacteriota bacterium
CTCCGTGGAGGGACGCGGCGAACGCGCCGAGCGCCAGAAGCGCGAAAAGGAGCAGGCGCGCATCGAGAAGGACATCGAGGCCCGCGAGGCGCGCGTGAAGGCGCTCGAGCTGCAGCTCGCCGACCCCGAGATCTACCACGACGGCGCCCGCGCCCGCGCGCTGGTCACCGAGTACGAGCGCCTGCGCACCGAGCTCGAGTCGCTCTGGCAAAGGATCGGCGAGCTGTAGCGCTCGAGGGGCAGTGCCGTAAGGGGCAGCAGGGGTCGACGGGGCACTCCTCCCGGCCCTCTCCGCTCGCCATCCTGGCTCGCTGCAGTACGCCGAGGCTCGCTCCCGCCAGTCCCTGGCTCCGCTCGCCTCGGATGTGCCGGGAGGAGTGCCCCCGACGCCTGAGGCCCCTCCTCCTTTTGCCTCCCATCCGCCTTCCTATCTGTCTTCCTCTCTTTGCCTAGCTCTCGGCGACACCCACGCTCACTTCGTCGCCTTCGCCCAGGCCGAGGCGTTCGGCGGCGTTGCCGCCTACCTGGGCGATCTCCAGGCGGCCGCTCGAGCCCATGATGCCGAGCAGCGTGCCGGGTTTCTGTTCGCCGTAGGCGTGCGCGAGGCCGCGGATCTCGCGCTCCGCGACCCGGATCGCGATCCGGGTCTCCGGCACCTTCGGGAACGCGTCGCTCAGATCGTCCTCGGTCAGGTTGGTGAGTGCGTTGCCGAAGTGGTCCACGAACATGACGCGGCCCACCAGCCGCCCGTCGACGCGACGCGGCATCGCACGCCCGAGCCGCGCCGGATCGGTGACCCGCGGGCCGAAACGCTCGATCGGCTCGCCGCACGCCAGGTGCGCAGCCACCGGCGCGAACACGTCGCGGGCGTGGAAGGTGCGGCTCACCGGGGTGCGGAAGTAGCGAGTCTCGGTCACCGCGTGCGCCTCGGCCCTGGGATCCGTGAACGCCCAGTCGAGCAGGCCGTTGTCGGGCCCCACGAACCACTGCCCGCGCGCCTTCACCGCGAGCACGCGCCGCCCGGTGCCCACGCCCGGGTCGACCACCGCCAGGTGCACCGTGCCGGGAGGGAAGTCGCGCGCCGAGGCTTCGAGCACGAACGCGGCGCGCTCCACGTGTCCGGGCGGGATGTCGTGGGTGAGGTCCACGACCCGCGCCCCGGGACAGAGCCCGTGGATGACACCGTGCACGACCCCGACGAACCAGTCGGAGAGTCCGAAGTCGGAGGTGAAGGTGATGATCGGATCGGGCATGGGGGAGCGCCTCGGGGGCGGGTCAGGGACCCTGTCGGAGTTTCGCCGCGACATCGCGTCGCGCCACGAACGAGAAAAAGCGGGGCGGCGTCTCCGAGAGCGAGACCGTGAGCCCCTGGTAGTGCTCGGCGAACCGCGCGCCCCAGCCCGGCTCCACCGAGATCCCGACCGGCAGAGCACCCGGAGACGCCGCCACCACCGGATGCGACACGAGATACTGCGGCCGCGCCTCGAGCAGCGCCTGGCCCGTGATCGACAGGGCGTGGCCCGAGCGCGGCGAATCCAGCCGCCGGTACTGGGAGAGATCGCGCGCCACCAGTCCCAGCTCGTCGATGGTATGGAGGCGCGAGTAGTAGGGGATGATCCCGGCGGCGCTGGTCGCGAGCGTGTCCGAGGGCTGCGCGACGGTTGCGAAGAACAGGCCGATGAGCGTCCAGTCCGCGGCGTACTGGCGGAGCAGACCGATCGAGTCCAGCCCCTGTCGGTTCCATGCCTCGGTGCTCTCGCTCGAGGCGCGCAGGTTGATCGCGGTCCAGCCCGCCAGCACCAGGAGGGCGACGGCCGCCGCGACGATCCGGCCCGCCCGGACCCGGCGCTCGAGCGTTTCGGCCAGCGACGCCGACCCGCGCGCCGCGATCCACGCGAGCAGGGGCACGAGCGGCGCCAGGAATCGGAACAGGTCCATGAAGTCGCCGCCCACCCAGGCGACGTAGGCGGTGAAGGGCAGCACCCACGCGCTCCACATCGCCAGCTCCGAGCGCGAGACCCCCGCGGGCAGGCGGAGCGCGAGCAGCGCCGCGCCCGGGATCAGCAGCAGCTCGGGATGGAGCCGGGCCGCGGCGGCGCCCAGGTATGCGATCCCGGGGCCGAGCATCGCGGCACCGCCCACCTTGACCGCGAAGGTGTGCGGCAGGAGCTGCCCGTAGTAGGCCCACCGCCACGCGAAGTACGGTCCGAAGAGCGCCGCGAGCAACGCGCACCACACCCACACGCTCCGCCACGGCAGGCGCCCGCGGGCCGCCTGCGCCGCGAGCACCACGAAGGTCGCGCCCGCGAACAGGAGCCCGTCGGGGCGCGTCATCGCCGCCAGGGCGAGGCACGCTCCGCTCGCGGCCGCGGCGCGCGTACCACCGCCGGCGAGCACTTCGAGCGACTGGAGGAATGCCACGGTGACCAGCAGGGTGAAGAGCGCGGTCTCGAGACCGCCGGTCGCCCACGCCGCCCAGCTCGCGCTCGCGCCGAGCAGCGTCCCGGCCAGGATCCCGCTCCACGGCGTGCGGCGCTCGAGGGCGACCATCAGCACCACCAGCGTCGCCAGGGCAGCGGCCGCTCCCAGCCGGGGAGCCCAGAACTCGAGCGTGCCGCCGAGCTTGAGGACCGACGCGAGCACCGCCACCCAGAGGAAGTCGGTGTAGCCCTCGACCCGTTCGCCAACGTTGAACACCGGTCCGAACCCTTCCGCCCACGACCGCGCGTAGCGGAAGGCGATGAACGCGTCGTCGCACAGGAAGGCGAGCATGCGGATGTGCGCCGCGGCCAGCCCCACGACCAGCAGGGCTGCGATCCAGCGGGTCGGCGTGGCGGGGGGGCGAAGGGGCATGCGAGCGGGCGGGGCCATGACCGAGCGGTTGACATGGACTCCTCGTTGCGGGGAACCTAGCCGAACGCGCCGGACGGGGCCACTGCCTCGCGTGCGCGGCCCCGGAGACCACCACCGACATGACCCGCGACCCCAAGCCGCGCCCCGCCCGCGGCGAGCGCACGCGCGCGGTGCACGGCACCCACGCCGTCGTGCACGGCACGATGAGCACGCCGATCGTCCACTCCGCGACCTTCTCGTTCCCGAGCCTCGCGGCCATGGATGCCGAGCAGGATCGTGGCGCCGCCGGCGCCTACTACCAGCGGGTCGGGCATCCCACGCTCCACGCGTGCGAGCAACGGCTCGCCGGCCTCGAGGGCGCCGAGGCGGCGCTGCTCTTCTCGTCGGGCGTGGCGGCGATCGCGTCGGTGTTCGTCTCGCACCTCAAGGCCGGCGACCACGTGGTCGCGCTCCACCAGTGCTATGGCGGCACCCACGACCTGCTGCGCTGGGGCGCCGAGCACTTCGGCTGGACCTACGATCTCGCCGATGCCTGCGATCCGGCGGGGTGGGAGCGGCTCTTCAAGCCGACCACGCGCCTGCTCCACATCGAGTCCCCGACCAACCCGACGCTGTGCGTGGTCGACATCGCGCGCGCCGCCGGGCTCGCCCGCGCCCACGACGCGCGGCTGATCGTCGACAACACCTTCGCCTCGCCGATCGGGCAGAAGCCGCTCGCGATGGGCGCCTATCTCTCGGTCTACAGCGCCACCAAGGCGATCGCCGGCCACTGCGACCTGATGGCCGGCACGGTGCTGGGCCCCGCCGACGCGCTCGTGCCGGTCTGGAAGGCGCGCAAGGTGTTCGGCCCGGTGCCCGACCCGTCGGTCGCATGGCAGATCGAGCGGAGCCTGAAGACCCTGCCGCTGCGCGTCGCCGCCGCCAACGCCAACGCGCTCGAGCTGGCGCGACGGCTGCTCGAGCATCCCGGCGTGGCGCAGGTGCTCTACCCGGGGCTGCCGGACCATCCCGGGCACGCGATCGCCGCCCGCCAGATGGCGCACGGCTTCGGCCCGGTGGTGGCATTCGACGTGCACGGGGGCGCGGGGGCCGCCGAGGCGGTGGTGAACGCGTTCCAGCTCATCAAGCACGCGCCGAGCCTGGGCGGCGTCGAGTCGCTCGCCAGCCTGCCGGGATCGACGTCGCACATCCAGCTCGGCCCCGAGGGGCGCCGCAAGGCGGGCATTCCAGAAGGCCTGGTGCGGGTCTCGGCCGGAATCGAGGACACCGAGGACCTGTGGGCGGACCTCGACCAGGCGCTGGTGCGGGCGGCTGCCCTGAAAGTCTAGGAATCGTCAGGAGTTGCGACGCACGCGGCTTGGCCGCTCTTCGGCGGTCGTGCTATTCTTCTTCGCCGATCACGCTCCCGCCCCATCGTGCCTGAGGAGATCCTCCCGGTGAAGCTTTCGATCGCCGTCATCGCCCTGATGTGCGCCAGCGCCGGCTTCGCGCACGCCGCCGACCCGAAGCCGGCCGCCGCGAAACCGGCCGCCGCGCCTGCCGCCTCGAAGCCCGCAGCCGCGCCCGCCGAGGTGGACTCGCTCACGCTGCTCGAGAAGGTGGTGGCACGGGACTCGACCAAGGTCGACAACCTATATCGCCTGGGCGTGTTGTACATGGACCGCGACCGCCCCGCCGACGCGATCACGGTGCTGGGCAAGGCCTACGAGAAGCACCCCAAGGATCTCAAGCTGCTCGTGAACCTCGGCGCCGCCCACGATGCGATGGGTCACGGTGACCAGGCGCAGGAGCTCTACAAGAAGGCGCTCGAGGTCTCGCCCGGGGACTCGGTGGCGTCGTGCCGGCTCGCCAGCTCGCTCTATGCGCGCGGCAAGCACGCGGAAGCGATGGACCTGCTGCGCACCACGATCGAACATTCACCGCGCTCGTACTGCGCGTACTTCACCCTGGGCGTCGCGTTCGCCGACGCCGGGATCTATCGTGACGCGATCCGCATGTGGCAGAAGGTGGTCGAGCTGGCCCCGGGGAGCCCCGAGGCGCAGAGCTCTCAGGAGAGCATCAACGTCCTGCAGAAGTTCGTCACTCCGTAGCCTGCCGGGCACGATCGCCGACCCACGCGCGCGCGCACGCGGGGAGCGAACCTGATCTACCTCGATCACAACGCGTCCACACCGATCCGGCCCGAGGTCGCCGAGGCGATGCGACCCTGCCTGGCCGACCTCTACGCGAATCCCTCGAGCATGCACCGCGAGGGGCAGCGCGCCCGCGCAGCGGTCGAGCGCGCGCGCGAGCAGGTCGCGGCGCTGGTTCACGCGCGGCCCGACGAGGTCGTGTTCACCAGCGGCGGCACCGAGGGCGACCACCTCGCCATGCTCGGCGCCGCGTGGGCACGGCGCGCCGACGGGCAGCGCATCGTGATCTCGACGGTCGAGCACCACGCGGTCCACGGCGCCGCCGAGGTGCTCGCGGACCAGGGGTGGACGGTGGATCATCTGCCGGTGGTCGATGCGGGCTTCGTGAATCCCGCCGACTTCCTGCCCTCGCCCGGGACCGTGCTGGTGTCCATCATGCTCGCCAACAACGAGACCGGCGTGCTGCAGCCGGT
>DATEMP010000241.1:0-4134 GCA_035275545.1 Candidatus Eiseniibacteriota bacterium
GCCGCCGCGGTGGTCGCGGAGTCCGTACTTCTGCATGTAGCTGTAGTCGGCGTGCCCGGGGCGGAACACGTCCTTCAACGCTTCGTAGTCCTGGGCGCGCGCGTCGGTGTTGCGCACCAGCATCGCGATCGGCGTGCCCAGGCTCTGGCCCTCGAAGACGCCCGAGAGGATCTCGACCTTGTCCGCTTCGCTTCGCTGGGTCGTGATCGCGCTCTGGCCCGGTCGCCGGCGGTCGAGCTCGTGCTGGATCGCGGCGGGATCGACCGGGATGCCGGGCGGCATCCCGTCCACCACCACGCCGACCGCGGGGCCGTGCGATTCCCCGAAGGTGGTGACGACGAACAGGCGGCCGAACGAGGAGGACATCGCTAGCGGCGGCGGCGCGGTCGCGACGCTGCGCCGCCCGCCTTGCCTCCCGCCGCCCCGGCCTTCTCCCGCGCCGCCTGCCAGGACGCCACCCCCTTCGCGCGATACGCGAGGTGAGCCTGCACCATCGCCTCGAACTGATGGAGATAGTTCGGCCGGATGTGGGCACGCGCGTCGTCGATGAGGTGCTTGCAGCGGTCCCAGGTCACGATGTCCTCGCCGGTGTGGTCGAAGAACAGGCCGGGGTGCATGACGCCGTTGTTCACGAGTGTGCCCACCATCTCCCAGTACGAGACCGTCATCCGGAATTGGCGATCTTCGTCGGTGTGCGTGAGCCAGCGCGCCTTGACCTCCTCCCAGCTCGCCGGCTTGAACTCGGTCAGGACCCAGGCCCGCGCCTGGCGCAGCTCCGGTTCGCGGCGGATCTCGTAGAGGTGGAGCAGCAGCTCGGCGTCGGCATGGCTCGGCTTGCGCATGGGCGTGGGACCTCGAAGGGATGGAGCGTGGACCTCGGCGGGCGGACTGTAGCAAGCGCCGGGCGCCGGTGAGAAGCGCGCCTCATCACCGCGCCGGGTGCGCCAGTGGCCACCGCGCCCGGCGCGCCTTCTCACCCCGCCCGCCTTGCCCGCCGCTCGCTCACACCCTATCGTGCTTGGCTCCGCGCCGCGCCCACGCGTCCGCCCCGTCCCAGGAGCCTCAGTGATGCATCCGCAGCCCGGCAGCGTCCTCGCATCCATCGCGCTCGTGATGGCCCTCTTCCAGGCCCACGACCATCCCCACGCACCGTCCGGCCCCGCCTACCAGGGGCCGCGCGTCGAGCTGGTCGAGACCATCCCGGTCGAGACCCGGCTCGGCGACCCGAAGCTGCCGTCGGCGGCCAAGGTGTGGGTCGAGATGATCGACGCCGCGCGCGTGACGATCGAGCTCGAGCACTTCTACCTCTCCCACTGGCCGGGCGAGCCCACCGGCCCGGTGCTCGACGCCCTGGGTCGCGCCGCGCGGCGGGGCGTGGCGGTGCGGATGATCCTCGACCAGCGCTTCCACGCCACCTACGCGCAGCCGGCCGAGTCGCTGGGGGCGCTTCCCGGGATCCGGGTGCGCTGGATCGACATGAAGAACGTCTCGGGCGGCGGCGTGCAGCACGGCAAGTGGATGACGGTGGACGGCCAGCAGACGTTCGTCGGCAGCCAGAACTTCGACTGGCGCGCGCTCTCTCACATTCACGAGCTGGGCGTGCGGGTGCGCGACGCGCGCGTCACCGGTCTCTATCAGCGCGTGTTCGAGGCCGACTGGATCTCCGCGGTCCCGGGCGCCGTGCCCGCGCGCCAGAACCATCCGCGCATGAAGACCGCGATCTCGATGCTGCCGCTCTCGATCGCGCAGGCGCCCGGTGACTCGCTCCTCCTGTGGCCGAGCTTCAGCCCGCTGGGATCGATTCCGGACTCCTCGCTCTGGGACCTCACCGCCCTCCTGCGGCTGCTCGACGAGGCCCGCAGCGAGGTGGTGGCGCAGATGCTCACCTACGGATCGGGGCGCGGCGCCGACCGGGACTCGACGCTCGACCTCGCGGTGCGCCGGGCGGCGGCGCGCGGCGTCAAGGTGAAGCTGCTGGTGTCGGATTGGGAGGCGGACAATCCGCGGATCCGTGACCTGCAGCGTCTGAGCGGGGTGCCGAACGTGGAGATCAAGCTCTCCAGCGTTCCCGATTGGAGCGGCGGCTACATCCCGTTCGCCCGCGTCGAGCACTGCAAGTACCTGGTCGCCGACTCGATCTGGACCTGGGTGGGCACCAGCAACTGGGAGCCCGACTACTTCCGCACCTCGCGCAACGCCGCGGTCTCGATCCGCTACCGTCCGATTGCGCTCCAGGCCCGCGGCATCTTCGAGACCGGCTGGAGCTCCCCGACCGCGAAGGTGGTGCGCCAGGGCGAGACGTACACGCCCCGGATCCACGGCGACAAGCCGCCCGAGGGCGCCAAAACCTACGGCCGGTAGCCCGGGCGCTCGACGCGCGACGGACCACCGGCCGTGTCGGCGGCGTGGCGGCTCAGCGGTTCACGAGGAACAGGCCGTCGGTCGAGACGGGTCCAGCCGGGGTGGTGATCGTGAGCCTCGCCCGCCGCGGTCCGGGCCCCGCCGTGTCGGGCACGGCGCTGGTCGTGGTGAACCCGACCGATCCGGAGGCAGGCACCAGCACCGTGCCCGTGACCGGATAGCCCGACCACCCGTGCAGCGTCTCGAGGGTCCACTGGGCCGCGTACCCCGACCCCGCGTTGTTGATCTGCCATGAGAGCGTCACCGACGCCCCCGCCAGTGCGGTATCCGATCCGACGTAGGCGAGCGGCGGCGGCGGCGGCGGTGGAGGCGGTGGTGGCGGTGGCAGGGTCGACACGACGCGCAGCGCACCGTCCGCGGTGGTGGGCGGGATGCCGAGCGGTCGCGTCACCGTCATCCGGAATCCGACCATGCCGGTCGCCGCGTCCGAGGGGACGTTGACCGGGATGTCGAGCGGCACCACGGTGCGCGCCGGAATGGAGAGGCTGCCGGCGGCCGGGAACCCTGCCCACGGCAGGTCGCAGGTGAGCGTCCAGTCCATGACGAAGGCGGCGTTGCTCTCGTTGCCCGCCGCCCAGTGGAGCGTGGCGCTGGACCCGGCCCACGCGCTCTCCGCCCCGGCGAACGCGATCGGCAGGATCGGCGGGGGCGGCGGTGGTGGCGGTGGCGGCACCGGGGTCGTATCGGACGGCGGAGGCGGCGGCGGCGGTGTGGACGTGTCGCTCGGTGAGGCGGGTCCGAAGGAGATGTCGCGCCCGAGCGGCGAGGTGGTGGGCTGGCGGCTGCATCCCGACGCGGCGATCAGTGCGAACAGGACGCACAGGGTCGCGACGGCGATGGTGGAACGCATGGACTTCATTCTACCTCCTCATGACGGGGCGTTCGCGCTTCCCTCTCATAACGCGCGAGGGCCCTCCCGCGTCACCTCGCCACCAGCACGCCCACGTCGCCGTTGAAGCCGTCGGAGGCGCCGGGGATGCCGTCCGGGGGCTTCCACGCCCCGCCGTCCACGCGCACCTGGACGTGATGGACGCCGGGCTCGAGCTGCACCGCCAGGGCCCATTGGGACCCGTGCACGTGGCGCAGCGCGACCGGCTGCCACGCCGAGAAGTCGCCCATCACCTCGACCGCGCGCGCCGACCGGGCACGCACCCGGATGACGTACCAGCCCTGGTCGAGCCCCTTGAGCTCGAGCTCCGTGCTCCGCGCGCGCACGCGCTCCGCTTCGGCGGCGGCCGCGTTCACGGCGCCGGTGAGCTTGAGGCCGACGCTCAGCTGCCGCCCGAGCCCGGGATCGAGCGCGAGCCATCGCGGCGCCGGCTTCCCGGCGGTGGCGTAGAGGGCGAGCCGGGGCATGAGCGCCACGTCGCAGCTGGTCTGCATCCACCGGCGTGGCGAGGTGAGCTGGTTCACGGTGATCCCGGCCACCGATACAAGCGTGACCCGGCGGCGCTCCCAGCGGGCGCTCATGGACGCCGAGGTCGCGCGCACGTGGCGGCTTTCGATCAGGGTGACGATCGGTGCGCCGAGCGTATCCACGGGGCCCTCGGGGTGCAGCACGGTCTCGACCTGCGCGCGCTCGATGGTCTGCTCGATCGAGAAGCCGAGCGCCACCTGGCCGGAAGGCACCCAGACGCCGAGCGCGAGCATGGGACCGCGCGGAAGCGCCCCGCCCGCGAGCGAGCGCTCGAGCGCCGCCCCCGCCCACACGCC
>DATEMP010000242.1:0-6477 GCA_035275545.1 Candidatus Eiseniibacteriota bacterium
AGCACGACGACGACACGCTCCTGGTCGTCAGCCGCGAGCTGGACGCCGCCGAGCAGGCCTCCGCGATCGTCTGGCTCGAGCGCGCGCGCGCGGAGGGGCGGCACCTCGCCCTGGTGGCGAGCCGGGACTCGGCCCACGACATCGATGCCTGGCTCGCGATCCTGCCCGGCCTGGTGGAGCTGGGGCAGCAGGGGGCGGAGCAGGTGCGGCTCGCGGTCCACGAGGTGAGCACCAACGTGGCCGAGCACGCCTGCGGGATGGACCCGAACCAGCGCTTCGACCTCTGGTGGGTGCCCGACGGGGAGGGCTGCCATTTTCTGCTGCGAGACCGGGGCCGAAGCTTCCGATACCACGAATGGCAGCCCTCGCGCTTCTCGGACCCCGCGGTCCGGCGGCGGGGGCGCGGCTTCGGCCTGGACATCGTGCACCGCGTCATGTCCCGGGTCGAGTACTACCCGGGGACTCGGGAGGGGAATCTCACCTGCCTGACGTTCGATCCCCGGAAGTTATCCATGCGGGAGGAAGTCCATGAGTCACACCGCTGATTTCGAGATCACCGAGGCCTCGAGCGGCGGCCGCGCGACGATCCTGCGCGTGCGCGGCCGGCTCGACGGCGCCACCGCGCCCGCGCTGCTCGAGCGCTGCGCGCTCATCCAGGCCCAGGGGCAGAACCTGGTCCTCAACCTCTCCCAGGTCTCGTTCCTGGGGTCGAGCGGCATCGGCGCGATGCTGGTGCTGGTCGAGCAGTTCCAGGAGCAGGCGGGCGAGGTGCGCTTCGCCGAGCTGTCCGCGACCGCGAAGTCGGTGGTCGCGCTCCTCGACCTCGGGCAGTACCTGAATATTCACGCGACCGAGGAGCAGGCGGTCGACGCACTGGCGGCCTGACGTGTCGGCCGCGCTGCCCGCTCCCGAGCCGGGCGGGCCCGAGCCCGTGAATGCTGGCGACGCGGTCGAGTCCGCGCCGCCCCTGGACCGCCAGGGCTACTCGCTGCTCTCCCTGGTGGAGCTGAGCCGCATGCTCTGGGACACGCACGACCTCCACGACGCGGCGCAGCGCCTGCTGCTCAATCTCATGGGCCAGATCGGTACGCGCCACGCGGCGCTGTGGCTGAGCTCCGAGAGCACCCGGCCGGTCCTGATCCGCTGCCACGGCATGGAGGCCTCGCTGGCGCGCGCGCTGGGCGCGGCATGCTGGGGCGAGATGGGCGCGCGGTTCGAGGGCGACGGCACGCCCATGCCGCCCGCCGACGTGCGCGCCGGCTTCAGCGACGCCACCCGGAGCCTCGCGCGCCAGGCACGCGTCGCGCTGTTCGCACCGCTGTGCGTCGACGACGCCCCGATGGGCCTGGTGGCGCTGGGGCTGCCCGCGGGCGCCGACAGCTTCTCGCCGCTCCAGGTCGAGGTGCTCGAAGCCTCGCTGGCGGTGGCGGGCCTGGCGATGCGCAGCTCCCACATGCAGAGCCTGGCGATGGAGAACGGCCGCAAGCTGCGGCGCGCCAACGAAACCCTGCTCGAGCTCGACCGCATGAAGACCGAGTTCCTCGAGCACGTGAATCACGAGATGCGCACGCCGCTCGCGGTGTCACAGGGCTGCCTCGAGTGCCTGGCCGACCCCGCGATCCCCGCGGCCGACCGGGCGACGCTGCTCGAGGCCGCGATCCAGAGCAACGTGGAGATGATGCGTCTCATCGAGCGGGTCCTCACGCTCTCGGAGTCCTCGGGTGGATCGCTGACCGTCCAGGTCGCCGAGACGGATCTCACCCAGTTCATGGACGCGTATTTCGCGGAGCGGCGTCCCGGCATCTCCGCCGGGCTGCGCGACCTCATCTACGCCCGGCGGGTGGTGCCGCGGCCGGTGCGTATCGATCCGGCGCGGCTGCGCCAGGTGCTGGACGAGCTGGTCGACAACGCGGTGAAGTTCAGCGCCCCCGGGACGCGCATCTGGCTCAACGTCGCCGAGGCGGTGGAGCAGGGAGTCCCTGGCACGCGGATCAGCGTCGCCGACGAGGGGGTGGGGATCCCGGCGGCGCGCCTGCCCGAGCTGTTCCAGTCGTTCCGGCAGATGGACGGATCGCGCACCCGGACGGTGGGCGGCCTCGGCATCGGGCTCGCGGTGGCCCGGCAGCTCACCGAAGCCATGGGGGGTCGCATCACCGTCGAGGGCGGCGACGCCTCCGGCCCGGTGTTCTCGATCTGGGTGCCGGCGGCGTAGCAACGATTCCGGTTGACAGCCTCCGCGAGTCGAATGGCCGCGAGTCCACGGATGCCGCAGAGAACACGCGATAGAGCGCGTGTCGTGGGTGCTCGGTAATTCCTGCGGTTCGGACGAGAAGGATTTCGCGACGGCCCGCGATGTACCGAGCATGGGGCCGTACGGCGGCCGAATTCGCCCATGCTATGAAGTAGAGGCGCCCCCGCGACCTGCCCCCGCGGAGTTCTGCGCCATGAAGTCGTTCACCCATCTGACGGACCTCGAGCTACTGCAGCTGTTCGGTACCCTCCTCACACGGGACCGGCTCACCACCGCCGAACTGATCGGCGTGATGGCCGAGATCGACGAGCGCAAGCTCTACCTGCCCGCCGGCTACGACTCCATGCACGCCTTCTGCGAAGGCGCGTACGGGATGTCCGAGGACGAGGCCGACAACCGCATCCGCGTCGCCCGACTCGCCCGCAGGTTCCCGACGATCTTCGCGGCCCTCTCGGACGGGCGACTTCACCTCAGCGCGGTGCTGCTCCTGAGCCGCCGGCTGGCCCCGGAGAACGCCGAAGAGCTCCTGACGGCAGCCGCCGGCAAGACCAAGCGGGAAATCAGGGAGTGGCTCGAGCGCCGGTTCCCCTCGACCGCCGTGTTGCCCTGGGTGGAGGAACTGGTTTCCGCCCAGGGTCATCCGGCGGCCCAATCCGTTCCGGAACGGATGGACGGGCTATCCGTTCCGGAACGGATACCAGTCCACCCCGAGCCGGCCGGGCCCAATGCCCGAGTCAGTGTCTCGGGAGCGGTTCAGTTCAACTTGAGCCCGCGGGGACAGGAGCGGCTGCACCGTGTCCAGAACTTGTTGGCGCACCATGGCTGTTCACACGATGTCCGGGAGATCTTCGAACGCTCGCTGGAGGCGCTCGAAGGTCAGCTCGAGAAACAGAAGTTCGGCGTCACCTCGAAGCCGCGCGCGCGGCGGCGGATGTCGACCAACCCGCGCTACATCCCGGCCGACGTGAAATGGGCGGTGTTGCAGCGTGACGGCGAGCGGTGCACGTACGTGAGCGAATCGGGCCACCGATGCGAGGCGCGAGGCATGTTGGAGTTCGACCACATCCTGGAAGTCGCGCGCGGAGGCGAGTCGACCGTCGATAACCTGCGGCTGCGCTGCCGGGCGCATAACCAGTACGAAGCGGAGCGCACCTTCGGCGCCGAGTTCATGCGCAACAAGCGCGAAGAGAGCCGGGCGCGAGCGCGCACCAAGCGGGAAGAAGACCCTGACCGCGACGTGACGCCGTGGCTTCGTGCCCTTGGATTTCGCGGGGAGCAGCTGCGGCGAGGGGAGGAGATCAGCGCCACCATGCCCGACGCGCCGCTCGAGCTGCGGGTGCGCCACGCACTCTCGTGCCTCAAGCGCGTCGGCCGGCACCAGGCCGCGCCGGGTGTCGAGCCCCCGGGCGTGAGCCGGTGCTCCGTATTACGCCGCGAACTTCTCGATCGTCTGGACCACGTCGGCGACCGTGACCGGCTTGGCGAGGAAGACCTGGCCGCCGATCACGTCCCCGCGCTCCACCACCTCGTTCTTGGACACTACCGCGGTGAGGAACACGATCGGGATCGCCTTGAGCCTGGGATCGGCACGGATCTCGGAAGCCACCTGACCGCCGTCGATGTCCGGCATGATGACGTCGAGGAAGATCAGGTCGGGCTGCCAGGACCGCACGGCCGCGAGCGCCTTGCGGCCGTCGTTCTCGACCTGAACGTCGTACGTGCCATTGGCTTCCAGGTTCAGCTTCATGAGCCGGGTGAAGGCGGGCTCGTCGTCGATCAGCAGGATGCGCTTCTTGCGCTCCATGGCGTCTCCCTTCATTTCGTGGCGCTGCGCAGCACGACGGTGAACGACGCGCCGCCCTCGGGCCGGTTGGCTACCCAGATCGTGCCTCCGTGCAACGCCACGATCGTCCTGCTCACCGCCAGCCCGAGCCCCGTGCCCTTGCCGGTCGGCTTGGTGGTGAAAAACGGATCGAAGATATGGGACAGGTGCTCGGGGGTGATGCCGGCCCCCGAGTCCTCGAACGCGACCAGCACCACGCTCTCGCCGACGCGCAGCGGATCGGTGCGCCGGTGACCGACCGACTGGTCGCCCGCGTTGAGCTGCTTGCGCTGGGTGCGGATCGTGAGCGTGCCGCCCGCCGGCATGGCGTCGACCGCGTTGATCACCAGGTTGATGAACACCTGCTGGATCTTGTGCACGTCGAGCGGGATCGGCGGCATGCCGGAGGCGAACTCCTTCTGGATGTGGATGTGGCCGCTCTTCATCGCGTGCTGGGTGAGCCCCAGCGCCTGATCGATCACCGCGTGCAGGTCCGACGGCTTCGCGTCGAGCTCGGTCGACGAGGCATAGTTGAGGAGCCCCTTGATCACCGCGCTCGCGCGATCCACCGCGGCCCGGATGTCGCGCAGCACCGGCTCGGCCGCCGGCGCGTTCGAGCCCGCGGGCATGCCGAGCAGGTACTCGGTGCCGGCGAGGATCATCGCCAGCGGGTTCTTGACCTCGTGCGCCACGCCCGCCGCGAGCCGGCCGACGGAGTCGAGCTTGGCGGCCTGGATGAGCTGGAGCTGGGTGCGCTTGAGCTCCTCGTGCGAGGTGCGCAGCGCCAGCAGCGCCTGCTGGAGCGCGGCCTCGCGCTCGACCAGCTCCTGGCGGCCGATCTCCGCTTCGTCCTCGGCACGCCGCAGCGCCGAGACGTCGCGCGCCACCACGCCCACGCCGGTCACGGTGCCTTCCGGCGTGCGCAGCGGCGAGAGGCTCATCGAGAGGTCGATGAAGCGGCCGTCGTCGTGCTGGCCGAGGGTTCTGAACAGCATCCGCGCCATGCCGACGCTCGCCTCGTGGAGGAGCCGCGCGAACTCCTCGCGGCATCCTTCCGCGATCAGGTCGGAGACGTTCCGGCCCATGATGCGGTCGGCGGGAAGGCCGAACACCTGCGTGGCGCCGGCGTTCCAGGTCTCGACGCGGCCGTCGCTGCCGCAGGCGATCATCGCCTCCGGGCACGCTTCGACGATCGCGGCGAGCTTTGCGAGGGATGGGTCGCGTGCGGTATCCCGCACAGACTTGAGAGACGAAGCCAGCTGGTCTTCGAGCATCGAAGCCTCCTCTCGAGCCGGTTGCGGGGGCCCGGCGAGCGTATGGTGGCCTCGAGGGTATCGGCATGTGGCGCGCGCAAATCGAGCCCACTGTGGCGGGCCGTGCGGGGGCCGGCCCGCCGCGAGCCGCGCACGGACGTGATAGGGTGGATTCCCCCAAACACCACCGGGAGGCGCTCGGGCGCATGGACCAGGAGATCAAGATCAAGGCGCTGCCGCTGGACACCCAGCGCTGCCGCTTCACGGTGGACCGGCCGGTGATCGAGAACCGCGCCGTCTACTTCCCGTCGGTGGGCAAGGCGAAGGGCTCGCCGCTCGCCGAGGCGCTGTTCGCGATCGAAGGCGTGGCGACCGTGCTGGTGTCGCACGACACGATCACGGTGACCAAGACCGGATTCGCCGAGTGGCCCGAGACCGCGCGCCGGGTGGGGACGGCGATCCGCGCCCAGCTCCAGAGCGGCGCGCCGCCGGTCGCGGCGGACGCGCTCGCCAGCATGCCCGGCGAGGACGAGATCCGGGCACGGGTCGAGCACCTGCTCGAAACCCAGATCAACCCCGCGGTCGGCTCGCACGGCGGCTGGGTCGAGCTGCTCGGCGTGCAGGCGAACAACGTGTTCCTCCAGCTCGGCGGCGGCTGCCAGGGTTGCGGCATGGCCGACGTCACGCTCAAGCAGGGGATCGAGACCCTGCTGCGCGAGGAGATCCCGGAGCTGGGCGAGGTGTTCGACCAGACCGATCACGCCGCGGGCCGCAATCCCTACTACGCCGCCTCCAAGAAATAGCGCGCCCGTTTCGCCCATGTCCCGGATCCTCCTGCTGCTGCCCACCACCTCGTGGCGTGCCCAGGCGCTGCTCGCAGGGGCGCGCGATCTGGGGCTCGACGTCCTGGTGGGAACCGATCGCCCGCTGATCTGGTCGGAGCGCGTGCCCGACCGCACGATCACGCTCGACTTCGCGCGCCCCGAGGAGTCGGCGCGCCGCGTCGCCGAGCTCGCGCGCACGCGCCCGATCCACGCGGTGGTGGGGGCCGACGACGAGACCGGGGTGCTGGGGGCCACGATCGCCATGGCGCTCGGCCAGCCGCACAACCCGATCGCCGCACTCCAGGCGGCGCGCGACAAGCTGCGCCA
>DATEMP010000243.1:0-4171 GCA_035275545.1 Candidatus Eiseniibacteriota bacterium
TACCAAGCTGGCGGAGGCAGCCAAGGCCTCGGTGGCGTAGGCGCCATGAAGACGGCGTCCGCCATCGGCAAGGGCGACCTGCCGGCGGCCTGGGACACGACTGACCCCACCGGGCTGAGCCCCGAACACGCGGCGCGCGTCGCCGAGCTCGAGCCGCTCGGCGCCGCCGAGGCGTCGTTCTACGACCGCGCTGCACGCGGGCTCGCCGGCGCCCCGGATCTCGCGCAGCTCCAGGAGCGCCACACCATGCTCCTGGGGCGGGAGCGCGGCATCGTCACGCGCTGGTTCGAGGCGCTTCCCGCCCTGCCCGCCGATCAGCGCAAGGTGCGCGGTCGCGCGTTCAACCTGGTCAAGCGCTGGCTCACCGAGCTCGAGGCGGCGCGGCGGCTGGCACTCGAGCAGGAGGCGGAGGAGAAGAGCGTTGCCGGCCTCGACGTCACCCTCCCGGGCCGCAAGCCCTGGATCGGACGCCGTCACGTGCTGGGCCAGATCCAGGACGAGATGCTCGACCTCTTCCACGGGCTCGGCTACTCCGTCTACACCAGCCCGGAGGCGGAGAGCGAGGCGTACAACTTCGGCAAGCTCAACTTCCCGCCCGACCATCCGGCGCGCGACGCGCACGACACCTACTGGCTCGAGGGCGGGCACCTGCTGCGCACCCACACCTCGCCGGGCTGGGTGCGGGCCATGGAGGAGCTGAAGCCTCCGCTCCGGCTGGTGTTCCCCGGGCGCGTCTACCGCGCCGAGCAGGTGGACGCGAGCCACATGGACCAGTTCCACCAGATCGACGGACTGTTCGTGGACCGGGACGTCAGCATGGCGGACCTCAAGGCGACGCTGAACACCTTCGCGCGCTCGATCCTGGGGCGGGAGGTGCGCACCCGCCTGGTGCCGGTCTACTTCCCGTTCGTCGAGCCGGGCTGCCAGCTGGACGTGGCGTGCGCGATCTGCGACGGCGCGGGCACGGTGAAGGACGCCGCGGGCGAGCGTCGCTGCCCGGTGTGCGCGGGCGCCGGGTGGAGCGAGCTCCTGGGCGCCGGGATGGTGCACCCGAACGTGTTCCGGGCGGTGGGATACGACCCGGAGCAGGTGACGGGCTTCGCGTTCGGGATGGGCCTCGAGCGGATCGCGATGGCGCGGTTCGGCATCCCCGAGATCCGGCTGTTCCTCGAGAACGACCTGCGGTTCCTCGATCAGTTCTAAAGGTGGGGAGACGATGAAGCGATTCCTGCTCGGAGCGCTGGCGGTGCTGGTGGTCGGCGGCGCGGTGTTCCTGGTCCCGACGCTGTGGTTCAAGCCCTGGTCGATCGACCACTTCTACGGCCGCGTGTTCATCCGCTACGCGCTCCGGCATCCCATGATGCTCACGCAGCTCGGGATGCTCGACGGCACGCCGCTCGACTTCCACAGCGACAAGCTCGACGACTTCTCGGTCGCGTTCCAGGAGGCGGACGCGAAGTTCGGGCGCGAGCAGCTCGCCATCCTCAAGTCCTACGACCGCTCGCACATGAGCCCGAGCCAGAAGCTCTCCGCGCAGGTGCTGGAGTGGTTCCTCACCGACGCGGTGAACGGCGAGCGCTTCATGTACTCCGACTATCCGGTGAACCAGCTGTTCGGGGCGCAGAGCAGCCTGCCGGATTTCATGATCACCACCCATCCGCTCAAGCGCCCGAAGGACGCCGAGAACTACGTCAAGCGCGTCGAGCGCTTCGGCGTGGCGATCGACCAGGTCATCGGTCAGCTCACGGTGCGCGAGAAGAAGGGGGTCATCCCGCCGCGCTTCGTGCTCACCAAGGTGCTGACCGAGATGCGCGGGTTCGCCGGGAAGCCGGCGAAGGAGAACGTGCTCTACACGCACTTCGCCGAGAAGGCGCCCGAGATCAAGAAGCTCGACGCGGCGAAGCGCGACGCGCTGCTTGCGCGCCTCGACCAGGCGATCACCGGCACGGTGCAGCCCGCCTACCAGCGGCTCATCGACACCTGCGCCCACCTCGAGTCGGTCACCACCGACGACGACGGGGTGTGGAAGCTGCCGGAGGGCGACGCGTTCTACGCCTACTGCCTCAGGAACCGCACCACCACCGATCTGCCCGCCGATTCGATCCACGCGCTCGGCCTGCGCGAGGTGGACCGCATCCAGTCGCAGATGCGCGGGATCCTGGCCGCGAAGGGCTACCGGGGCGCGGACCTGGCGACGACGGTCAACGCGGTGCGCGCCGAACCGCGCTTCCACTACCCGGAAGGCGACTCCGGCCGGGCGCAGATCCTCGCCGACTACCAGACGATCATCGACGACGCGAACGGGCGGGTCGGCGCGCTCTTCAACGTGCGCCCCAAGTCGGGCGTCAAGGTCGAGCGCGTACCGCCCTTCAAGGAGGCGACCGCCCCGGGCGGCTACTACAACGCGCCCGACATGGGCGGCGACCGTCCCGGCAAGTTCTTCGCGAACCTGCGTGATCCCCGGGAGACCACCAAGCCCGGCATGCGCACGCTCGCCTACCACGAGGCGATCCCGGGCCACCACTTCCAGATCTCGATCGCCCAGGAGCTCAAGGACGTGCCGTTCTTCCGCAAGGTCATCCCGTTCACCGCCTACGTCGAAGGCTGGGGTCTCTACGCCGAGCGCCTGGCGCTCGAGGAGGGTTTCCATCCCACCGCGTTCGACTCGCTCGGAGCGCTCCAGGCCGAGCTGTTCCGCGCGGTGCGCCTGGTCGTGGACACCGGCATCCATCACGACCACTGGACCCGGCAACAGGCGATCGACTACATGAAGCAGAACACCGGCATGGCCGAGACCGCGGTGGTCACCGAGGTCGAGCGCTACATCGTCGCCCCCGGCCAGGCGTGTGCCTACAAGGTGGGCCAGCTCGAGATCCTGGCACTCCGCCAGCGCGCCAAGGACAAGCTCGGCGATCGCTTCGACATCAAGAAGTTCCACGACGTGGTGCTCACCAACGGGGCGCTGCCGCTCGGGCTGCTCGAGCAGGTGGTGAACGAGTGGATCGCGACCGAGCAGGCGTCCGCCAAGGCGCAGGTGCGGGGCTAGCGTGAAGCTTCCGATCTCCTGGCTGCGCGAGTGGGTCGAGGTGGACGCGGCGCCCGAGGCGCTGGCGGACCGGCTCACGCGCAACGGGTTCTACGTCGAAGGCATCGAGACCCACGGCGCCTCGCACCCGGGCGTGGTGGTGGCGCGCGTGCTCGAGGTGGCGCGCCATCCGAACGCCGACCGGCTCTCCCTGTGCCGGGTGGACGGGGGAGCGGGCGAGCTCAAGGTGGTGTGCGGCGCCCCCAACGTGCGCGCCGGGATGATCGTGCCGCTCGCCACCGTGGGCGCCGAGCTGCCCGGCGGCCTGGTCATCAAGAAGAGCAAGATCCGCGGCGAGGAGAGCCAGGGCATGCTGTGCTCGGCGCGCGAGCTCGAGCTCTCGGACGACCAGGAGGGGATCGTCGACCTGGAAGCCCTGCTCGGGACCGGGGACGGCGCCACGACGCTGGCGATCGGGCGCCCGCTCGACCAGGTGCTGGGTCCGCCCGAAACGGTGCTCGAGGTCGAGATCCCGTTCAATCGCCCGGACGGGCTCGGGATCGTCGGGCTCGCCCGCGAGGTCAAGGCCGCCTGGAACGGCGCGTGGACCGAGACCGGCCGCAAGCGGCTCGCCGCCGGCTCCGAGCCGCGCGGCAAGTTCGATCTCGAGATCGAGCATGGAGAAGACTGCCCGCGCTACCTCGCGCAGGCGGTGGAGGGCGTGACCATCGGCCCCTCGCCGCGCTGGCTGGTGCGCCGGCTCGAGTCCCTGGGCCAGCGCTCGATCAGCAACGTGGTCGACCTCACCAACCTGATCCTGTTCGAGTTCGGCCAGCCGGTGCACGCGTTCGACCTGGCGAAGCTCGAAGGCCCCGCGATCCGCGTGCGGCGCGCGAGCGCCGGCGAGCGGCTCGTGACCCTGGACGGCAAGGAGCGGGCCCTCGACCCCGAGGTGCTGGTGATCGCCGACCGCAAGCGCGCGGTGGCGCTCGGCGGCATCATGGGCGGCGCCGAGACCGAGGTGACCGCCGCCACCACCTCGCTGCTGCTCGAGTGCGCCTGCTTCGATCCGCGGCGGGTGCGGCGCGGCTCGCGGGCGCTCGCGCTCTCGACCGAGGCGTCCAAGCGCTTCGAGCGCGGCGTCGA
>DATEMP010000244.1:0-16921 GCA_035275545.1 Candidatus Eiseniibacteriota bacterium
TGGTGGCGGCCCGCACCTACGGCGAGATCGAGCAGGTCGCGTGGCACCTGCGCGAGCGCGGCGCCCGGGTGTGGTCGCTGTTCTGCGACGTCACCGACGAGGGCAGCGTGCGGGCGCTCGCCGAGAACGCGCGCAAGAACCTGGGCACGATCGACATCCTGGTGAACAACGCCGGCGTCTCGGCGTCCGCGACGCTGACGCGCATCACGCTCGGAGAATGGAACCGGGTCATGAGCGTCAACGCCACCGGTGCGTTCCTGTGCACGCGCGAGATCGCGCCCGAGATGGTCGCGCGGCACTGGGGACGGATCATCAACATCGCCTCGGTCGCCGGGCTCGAGGGCGGCAAATACATCGCCCACTATGGCGCCTCCAAGCACGCGCTGATCGGCTTGACTCGCGCGGTTGCCGCGGAGCTCACCGGCACCGGCGTCACCGTGAACGCCCTGTGCCCGGGATACGTCGACACCCCCATGACCGAGAGCACGCTCACCAACGTCGAATCGCGCACCGGACTCGCGCGCGACGAGGCGCTCGCCGCGGTGCTCGCCACCACCGGGCAGAAGCGGCTCATCTCGCCGGAGGAAGTGGCGGCCGCGGTGCTCGACCTGTGCCGCGAGGAGGCGGGCGACATCACCGGACAGGCACGGGTCCTGTCGGGACGGGACGCGGCATGAGCTTCGAGATCGTGAACCCCGAGTCCCTGGGCGCGCCGCGCGGCTGGAACAACGGCCTGATCGCGCCGCGCCACGGACGTCTGCTGTTCGTGGCGGGCCAGACCGGCTGGGAGACCGGTGCCGCCGGCACGCCGCCCGGGTTCGCCGAGCAGTTCGCGCGCGCGCTCGACAAGGTGCTCACCGTGGTGCGCGAGGCGGGCGGCAAGCCCGGCGACGTGGCTCGGCTCACCGTGTACGTGACCGACCTCCCCGCCTGGCGAGCGAGCCTGAAGCCGCTCGGCGAGGCGTGGCGTGCGCGGTTCGGCAGGCACTATCCGGCGATGGCGCTGCTCGAGGTCAAAGGGCTCGTGGAGCAGGGCGCGATGGTCGAGATGGAAGCCACCGCCGTGCTCCCCCCTGGAGGAACCCGCTGACATGCCGCTCGCGCCGGGCTCCTTCCTCTACGCCCACGACACCGCGACCGGGGTCGCGACGATCACGCTCAACCGCCCGGACCGGCTCAACGCGCTCACCTTCGAGGTCTACGCGGAGCTGCGCGACGCGTTCGCGACCCTCGACACCGAGCCGGGCGTGGGCGCGATCGTGCTCACCGGCAGCGGCCGCGCGTTCTGCTCGGGTGGCGATGTCGAGGACATCATCGGCGCCCTGTTCGCGCGCGACGCCAAGGGCCTGCTCGAGTTCACGCGCATGACCTGCGACCTGATCCTCAATATCCGGCGCTGCCGGCGCCCGGTGATCGCCGCCCTCAACGGCACCGTGGCGGGCGCGGGCGCGGTGATCGCGAGCGCATGCGACATCCGCGTCGCCGCCGAGAGCGCCAAGATCGCGTTCCTGTTCGTGCGCGTGGGCCTCTCGGGCGCCGACATGGGCGCCTCGTGGCTGCTGCCCCGCCTGGTGGGCATCGGGAACGCGGCCGAGCTGCTCATGACCGGCGACTTCATCGACGCCCAGCGCGCGCACGCGATCGGGCTCTATCAGAAGGTGGTGCCCCAGGATCGCGTGCTCGCCGAGGCGACCGCGCTGGCGCAGAAGCTGGCGCGCGGGCCGGCGCCGGCGCTCGCGGTCACCAAGCAGGCGCTCGACGCCGAGGCGGTCATGGGCCTGGAGGAAGCCCTCCGGCACGAGGCGGAAGCCCAGGCAAAGCTCATGGAGCATCCCAACTTTCGCGAGGCGTACGAGGCGTTCCGCGCCAAGCGAGATCCGCGGTTCACGGCATGACCCGGCCATCGACCCGGCCGATCCTCGCGTTCCTCGAGCCCCGCCACGAGGCGTTCGCCGAGGCGATCGGGGCGTTCACCGACGACAAGCTCGCCGCGCGCGCCGAGCCCGCCGACGACGACGCGTGCCGCATCGAGGCGCGTGCGCTCATGACCGAGCTCGGCACCGCGGGCTGGCTCGAGCCGATCCGCGAGCGTGATTGGCGCGCCTGCTGCCTGGCGCGCGAGGCGCTGGCGTCCGCGTCGCCGCTCGCCGACGCGGTGTTCGCGCTGCAGGCGCTCGGCACGCTGCCGCTGCTGCTCGCGGAGGAACCGGCGATGCGCGAGCGCTGGGCCGCCGACGCCCTGCGCGGCCGGGCGATGGGGGCGTTCGCGATGACCGAGGCCCAGGCGGGCTCGGATGTCGGCGCGATCGCCACCACCGCCACCCTGGACGGCAATACCTACCGCCTCAACGGCCGCAAGACCTTCATCTCGAACGCCGGCATCGCGGACTTCTACACGGTGTTCGCCTCCACCGACCCGTCGGCCGGGGGCAAGGGGCTCTCCTGCTTCGTGGTCCCGGCCGAGAGCACCGGGTTGCGCTTCGCCGGTGCCCAGGTGCTGTCCGCGCCGCACCCCCTGGGCGAGATCGAATTCGACAACTGCCGCGTGCCCGCGTCGCACCGTCTCGGCGCCGAGGGTAAGGGGCTGGCGCTCGGGCTGCGCACGCTCGACCTGCTGCGCGCCACGGTGGGCGCGGCGGCGTGCGGGATGGCGGCGCGGGCGCTCGACGAGGCGCTCGCCCACGCGAAGCGCCGGCAGCAGTTCGGCAAGCCGCTCGCCGAGTTCCAGCTGGTCCAGGAGAAGCTGGCACGCATGGCCACCGACCTCACCGCCGCGCGGCTGCTGGTCTATCGCGCCGCGCACGCCGCGGACCGCGGCGCCGAGCGGGTGACGCTCGAGGCGGCGATGGCCAAGGCGTACGCGACCGAGGCGGCGCAGCGGATCGTGGACGACGCGGTGCAGATCCTGGGCGGCAGCGGCGTCATGGCGAGCCACCCGGTGGACCGGCTCTACCGCGCGGTGCGGGCGCTGCGGATCTACGAGGGCACCACCGAGATCCAGCACCTGGTGATCGCCGGCCAGCTCTTGAAGGACGCAGGCGCGTGAAGGTCGCCTGCGTCGGCGGCGGCCCCGCGGGCCTGTTCCTGGCGCTGCTGCTCAAGAAGCACGATGCGCGGCACGAGGTCACCGTCCACGAGCGCAACCGCCCCGACGACACGTTCGGCTTCGGCGTGGTGTTCTCGGACGCCACCGAGGAGGCGCTGGCGGCGGGCGATCGCGAGGTCACCGAGGGGATGGCTGCCGAGAGCCACCGCTGGGACGACATCGAGATCCACTACCGGGGCACGACGCTCACCTCGACCGGGCACGGGTTCTCGGGGCTCTCGCGCAAGACCCTGCTCCGCATCCTCGGCGACCGCTGCCGCGCCCTGGGGGTCCGCGTGTGCGCGGAGCGCGAGGTCACCGATCCGGAGACCCTGGACGCGGACCTGGTCGTGGCGGCCGATGGCGCCAACTCGGCGCTGCGGGAGCGGTACCGCGACCACTTCCTGCCCCAGGTGGACGTGCGGCCCAACCGGTTCGTGTGGCTCGGCACCTCCCGCCCGTTTCCCGCCTTCACCTTCTATTTCAAGCACGACCCGCACGGGCTGTGGCGCGTGCACGCCTACCAGTACGAGCCGGGCCACTCCACGTTCATCGTCGAGGCGCGCGAGGAGACCTGGCGCGCCGCGGGGCTCGAGGGGGCAGACGAGGCGCATACGATCCGCTTCTGCGAGCGGCTGTTCGCCGAGGAGCTGGAGGGCCACCGGCTGCTCTCCAACCGATCGATCTGGCGCAGCTTCCCCACCATCCGCAACACCGCATGGCACCGCGGCCGCGTGGTGCTGATCGGCGACGCGGCACACACCGCGCACTTCTCGGTGGGCTCGGGCACCAAGCTGGCCATGGAGGACGCGATCGCGCTCGCCGGCGCGCTCGCGGAGGCACCCACGATCCCCGAGGCACTCGCCGCCTACGAGGCGGCCCGGCGCCCGGCGGTCGAGAGCCTGCAGCGGGCGGCGCAGGCGAGCCTCCAGTGGTTCGAGGACACCGAGCGCTACATGGAGCTCGAGCCGATCGAGTTCGCGTTCACGCTCCTCACCCGCAGCCTGCGCGTGACCCATCAGAACCTCAAGGTGCGCGATCCCGCGTTCGTGGAGAAGGTGGACGCGTGGTACGCCGGGCGCGCCGCGAAGCAGGCGGGCGTGCCGCTGCCCGTGCCCGGCCCGTCCGCGGGTGCCACGGCGCCGCCGTTCCCGCCCCCGCCGATGTTCACGCCGTTCCGGATCCGAGACCTGGTGCTCGCCAACCGCGTGGTGGTCTCGCCGATGAGCCAGTACAGCGCCACGGACGGCATGCCCAACGACTGGCACCTGGTCCACTACGGCTCGCGCGCGGTCGGCGGTGCCGGGCTGGTGTTCGCGGAGATGACCGACGTGAGCGCCGAGGCACGCATCACCCCGTGGTGCCCCGGGCTCTACGAGCCCGGGCACGTTCCCGCGTGGCGCCGCATCGTCGATTTCGTCCACGCGCAGGGCGACACGAAGATCGCGGTCCAGCTCGGGCACGCGGGCCGCAAGGGCTCGACGCGCCGCCTCTGGGAGGGCGACAACCGGCCGCTCCCCGAAGGGAACTGGCCGATCGTCGCCCCCAGCGCGATCCGCTATTTCCCGGAGAGCCAGGAGCCGCGCGAGATGACCCGCGCCGACATGGACGCGGTGATCTCCGACCACGTGCGCGCCGCGCGCTACGCGATCGAGGCGGGGTTCGACCTGCTCGAGATCCACATGGCGCACGGGTATCTATTGGCGAGCTTCATCTCGCCGCTCACCAACCGGCGCACCGACCGCTGGGGCGGCTCGCTCGAGAATCGCATGCGCTACCCGCTCGAGGTGTTCGACGCGGTGCGCGCCGCCTGGCCCGAAGCGAAGCCGATGTCGGTGCGCATCTCGGCGGTCGACTGGTTCCCGGGCGGCCACGAGCCCGGCGACGCGGTCGAGGTGGCGCGCATGCTGCGCGCGCACGGCTGCGATATCGTCGACGTGTCGGCGGGCCAGACGGTGTCCGACCAGCGACCGGTCTACGGGCGGCTGTTCCAGACGCCGTTCGCCGACCGGATCCGCCACGAGGTGGGGATCGCGACCATGGCGGTGGGCAACATCTCGTCGTACGCCGACGTCAACACGATCCTGGCGGCGGGCCGCGCCGATCTCTGCCTGCTCGCCCGCGCCCACCTGTGGGATCCATACTGGACCCGACACGCCGCCTACGAGCTGGGCTGGCCGTTGCCCTGGCCCGGTCAGTACGAAACGCTCAACCGATTCCGACCGCGCTTCACCTGAGGCCACCCCGATGCCCGTGACCTACTCCAGCTACCTCAAGCTCGACGACCTGCTCCGGCTCCAGCAGCCGCTCTCCGACGGTCCGGAGCACGACGAGACGCTGTTCATCGTCGTACACCAGGTCTACGAGCTGTGGTTCAAGGAGATGATCCACGAGCTCGAGTACCTGATCGCGCTGCTCGAGCGGCAGGACATCGGGCGCGCCCAGCACACGCTCAAGCGCGTGCTCACCATCCTCAAGGTGGTGGTGGCGCAGATCGACGTGCTCGAGACCATGACGCCGCTCGAGTTCCTGTCGTTCCGCGAGCGGCTCGAGTCGGGGAGCGGATTCCAGTCGTTCCAGTTCCGCGAGCTGGAGTTCATTCTCGGCATCAAGACTCCCGCGGCGCTCACGCGCTACCCCGAGGGCAGCGACGCACGCCAGCGCCTCGAGCGCCGGCTCGCCGCCCACACGGTGTGGGACGCGTTCGTGCGCTACCTGGCCGCCAAGGGCTACCCGGTGCCGGCGGCGGTCCTCCATCGCGACGTGACCGCGCCGGTGACCCCGAACGACGAGATCCAGAAGGTGCTGGTCGATGTCTACCGGCGTGATCCGGTGACCGGCGGCCTGTGCGAGCGGCTGGTGGACCTGGACGAAGGGCTCCAGGAGTGGCGCTACCGGCACATCAAGATGGTGCAGCGCACCATCGGCACGCGCCGCGGCACCGGCGGATCGGAAGGCGCCGCCTACCTCGCCACCACCCTCGATCGCCCCTGCTTCCCGGATCTGTGGGCGATCCGGACCGAGCTCTGAGCCCGGCCGGCGGCGCGGGCCCGGGCGTGGCCACCGGGCCGCGCGCGCTCGCCGAGCTGGTCTCCGGGCCGAACCCGCTCGCGCCCCACTACTCCCGCTTCCGGGTCGCCGAGCGGCTGCTGCTCACCGGGCACTCGCACCAGGCGTGGCCGGACGTCGCGTTCGAGGGGCAGGTCGAGGCCTGGAACGATGCCGCCGAGCTGGCGGACGACAAGTGGTCGCGCGCCGCGGAGAAGGCGGAGCGCGTGCGGCAGGGGTTCGCGCGGCTGCTCGGCGACCGCGACGGCGCGATCGCGCTCGACCAGAACACGCACGAGCTGGTGATGCGCTTCCTCTCGGCGCTGCCGCTCGCCGAGCGCCCGCGCCTGATCTCGACCGACGGGGAGTTCCACACGCTGCGACGGCAGCTCGACCGGCTCGCCGAGCTGCCCTGGCTCGAGGTGGTGCGGGTGAGCACGCGGCCCGCGAGCGCGATCGCCGAGCGCCTGATCGCGGCGATCGACGAGCGCACCGCCGCGGTGATGGTATCGTCGGTCCTGTTCGCGAACGCCCACATCGTCCCCGGTCTCGACGCGGTGCTCGCCGCGTGCCGGCGCGCGGGCGCCGAGCTGCTCATCGACGTCTACCACCAGCTCAACGTCGTGCCGATCTCGCTCGAGCGGGATCGCCTGAACGAGGCGTTCGTGGTGGGCGGCGGCTACAAGTACTGCCAGCTCGGCGAGGGGAATTGCTTCCTGCGCGTGCCGCCGGGACGTGATCACCTGCGGCCGGTGCTCACCGGATGGTTCAGCGAGTTCGCGCACCTCGCCGGCCGTCCCGACGGAACGGTGCGCTACGGCGAGGGGCCGGCGCGCTGGGCGGGAGCCACCTACGACCCCACCAGCCACTACCGCGCCGCGCGCGTGTTCGAGTTCTTTGAAGCGCAGCGGCTCACGCCCGAACTGCTGCGCGCGGTGAGCCGGCACCAGGTGGCACGGCTCGCCGAGCGGTTCGACGCCCTGGACCTGGACCCGAAGCGGATCGCGCGCGACCGTGCGGTGCCGCTGGAATCGCTGGGCGGCTTCCTCGCGCTCCAGAGCCCCGATGCCGGCGCGCTGGCCGGGCGGCTGCACGCGCGCGGCGTGTTCTGCGACACGCGCGGCGACCTGCTGCGCCTGGGCCCCGCCCCCTACCTCACCGACACGCAGCTCGACGCCGCGATCGCGGCGCTCGGGGAGGCTACCGGACGATGAGGAAGCGCCCGCGCACCGTGCGCTCGCGGGACTCCATGCGGTAGAAGTAGACGCCCGGGCCCACTTGGCGCCCCTGGTGGTCACGGTCGTCGAGCACGTACTCGTACTGGCCGGGCAGCACCTCGGCCTCGTCGGCGAACGTGCGGATGACGCGTCCGCTGACGTCGAACACCTGCACCCGGAGCGGCCCCGCCTGCGAGAGCGAGAAGCGGATCGTGCCGCGCTCCGCCATCGGGTTCGGGAACACCACCGGCGCCACGAACCCTCCGCCCCCGAACGGCGGCCCGCCGTTGGTGCCGGTGGTGAGCACGCGGATCGAGACGTTGTCGACCTGGAACACCTCGCCGGCATCAGCCGGCATGTCGATGATGCCGAACGCGAGCGACGAGCCGGTGGCGCGGCTCAGGTAGTCCATGCCCACCAGCTGCCAGCGCGAGGAGAGCCGGACCGGGTACGAGAGCACGGTCGGCCCGATCTGCTTGCCGAGCGCATCGAGCTCGCGCACGCGCAGCCGGATCGCCCCGCCCGCCGCGGCGGAGCGCACCCAGGCGCGGCAGCGGTAGCGGGTGTTGGCGGCGGACGTCGACGTGACCCAGTGCGGCGCGTCGACGATCCCGAAGCTCCCGGTGCCGCTCGGGCTGCGGACGTTGAGGGCCTGGCCGCCGTCGAAGCCGCCGGCGATCAGGCTCACGACCGAGTTCTCCGGGGCCCAGCCGAGCGTGTCGGCCTCCCACGATGGATTGCCGACCATGTTGAGGCCCGGGTCGACCTCGGCGACGATCACATCCACCACCGCGGACACGGTGTCGCCGATGGCGTTGCGGACGATCACCGCCGCCTGCCAGGTGCCGGGGGCGTAGGCGTGCCCGGCGACCGGGGACGCCTGCGGACCCACGGTGGCGCCGTCCCCGAAGTCGAACTGGTAGGAGACGATGGTCGCGTAGCTGTCGCTCGACCCGGAGCCGTCGACGATCACGTGGAGCGGATCGTTGCCGGTCGCGGGCGTCATCGCCAGCGCGGCGCGCAGCGAGGTCAGCACCGTCACCGGACGGCTGGTCGAGCCGCTGAGGCCGTCCCCGTCGGTCACCGTCACCATGACGTTGCGGTTGCCGGTGAGCAGGGCATGCGAAGCGACCGGGGACGCCTGCGGCCCGATGATCGTCCCGTCGCCGAAGTCGAATTGATAGGTGGCGACCGCGTCGTCGGGATCGGTCGAGCCCGAGGCGTCCGCGGTGACCGTGAGCGGCGTGGTGCCCGAGGCGGGGCTCAGGACGAGCGCGGCGACCGGGGCGGCGAGCTGGTGCTCGAGGCAGCCCAGGTCCGCGTACGGCACCGGTCCCCCGCCGGTGTTGGCGCTGGCGGGCACGTCGACGCGGGCGGCACCGATCAGATCCGTGGCGGGCCAGGCGGGCGCCCCGGAGTCGCCGGCGTCGATCGCGGGGGATCCCGAGCGCAACCGGAAGTCCCCGGTCGACGGATTCACGAAGCGCGGATCGGCCTCGATCGAGTGCGTGTCCTGGCCGCTCACCGCCACGTAGGCGGCAACGGTGGCGTATTTGATGTTCGCGTAGCGCACCGGCTCCTGGGGCGCGGAGTTCCAGAACAGGTTGTGGTCCGAGACGAAGCCGGAGGTCGAGCCGGTATCCACCCACAGGTTGAACTCGTCTGTCGTGAGGCCGTTGTCGACCGAGATGCAGTTGTGCATCCGCGTGCCGGTGGCCCCGCCCTCGATCGACCAGCCGTCCTTGTAGTTGCCCCAGGCGATGTCGTTCGAATGCGTGGTGTTCATCGCCCCGAGGTGGTCGTAGCCGTGGTCCCCGTTGCTCCACGATCGGTTGTTGAACGACACGCAGTCGTGGGAGCCGGGGCCGAAGTGGATGCCCGAGTCCTGGTTCTCGTGGGTGCGGTTGCCGTAAAGGGTGTTCCCGGGAGACGCGAACAGGTAGATGCCGTCGGCCTTGCGGATGTCGGGGTCCTTGCTGCGCGAGGATTCGTTGTAACGGAGGATGCAGTTGGTCGCGCCGCTGATGATCGCGATGCCGTGAGGTCCGCTCTCGGACACGACGTTGCCCTCGAGCACGATGCTCGACCCGCCCACGACCTGGATGCCGCTCTCGTCCGAGAGCTGGATCTGGTTGTTGGCGACCGTCACGTTCGTGCAACCGCCCTGGAGGTAGACGCCGCGCGATTCGGCGTGGCGGATGGTGAAACCGTCGATGGTGATCCAGGAGCGGCCCACCATGTTGAATCCGTAGAGGCGCGCGCCCACCTCGATCTGGACCTCACCCGGCGCGGGGCCACCCAGGTTGACGTAGAGCCCCTGGCCCGGCACCCAGGTGAACGCACCCGGGGGCAGGGGCTGCGCGCTCGCGGTCGAGTCGGCCAGCCTCGCGCCGTTGGCAAACACCTGCGCGGGTCGCCCGGTCACTTCGTCGGTCACCCACAGGGTGCCGCCGGCGGGCTCCCAGTCGGTGGGATCCGAGATGTCGTCCGCCTCGTCGAGCACCACGCCGGGTCCGGCGGCGCGGATGACGATCGGGCTCCCGGTGCTGCCCGAGGCGCGGATGTCGACCCGCTCGCGGTAGACGCCGGGCTTGACCAGGATCGTGTTTCCGGCCGCGGCGCGGCGGTTGACCGCGTCCTGGATCGTGCAATAGGGCTGGGCCTCGGTGCCCGGACCGTTGGGCGAGCAGTTGGGGCTCGCGGCGTCCACGTAGAACGTGGCGGCCTGCGCTCGCGGCACCAGGCCTGCGGCGAGGCCGAGGACCACGGCCAGGGCGGTGACGGGAAGGCGGCTGCGGGCGTTGACCCCGCGGTTGGGTGACATCCCCATGGGCGCGGTCGATGGGCGGTCGACGCCGCCGGTCACCCCGGCCCGTGCCTCCGGCTGGTGCCGAACAGCCGCACCCATGCACCACAAAGCGTTGCGAGCACCCACGCAGCCGGCACGATCACCGGCGCGGGTGCGATGGCCAAGCCCCATGCTCTCTCCCGTCGTTGGAGTGCACCTCCACGACGGAAGAGAGCAAGGTCCGAACCAATATCAATGATACTCGGGGTCAGCGGGTCTCGCGGGAGGCCAGCTCGATGGTGCGCTCGGGGCTGCTTTCCTTCACCAGGCCCACGCCGGGAGCGTAGATGCGGCGCTGGCTGGTCTTCTCGATCGGGTCGAAGCTCTCGGTCTCGATGCAGCCGGTGAAGGTGCCGGCCGCGACCTTGACGGTCTTGCCGACCGCCACCACCTTCGACCGGTCCCGCGCGATGCCGGGGGCACGCTCGGGCTCGAAGACGTCGCCCACCTTGGGTGCCGGGGGCATGACGAACCCGGCCTTGGCGCCCTTCTCCCCCGCGGTCCACTGTCCGTCGTGGCCGACCACCTTGCCGTCCACGACGTCGTCCACGTGCTCGGCGAGGCAGTAGACCCCGCCTGCCTTGTCCTGGGCGTAGTAGTTCCGCTTGGCCTCGATCTGAACCTCGTCCTGGAAATCCAGGATGTCGAGCACCATCACCTTGATGCCCACCAGCATCACGGCGGTGTCGCGGACCGTGACCTCCATGCGGATCTTCGAAGTCTTGCCCGTGTCGGAATCGCGATCCCTGCCGGTGTAGACTGCCCGCTTGAGCGAGCCGAACCCGACGTGGGGATTGTCGACGACCGGGGACAGCTCGCTGAGCTCGACCCCGTGATCGACTGACGCGCTCTCGGCGGCACGCAGCGTGGCAATGGTGACGCCGGTGAGCAACATGATGGCCGCGATCACCGCGGACGCCGTAACAGCGTGACCGGTCCTCACTGGGCGGGCGTCGTCTGGGCGTAGACGTCGTTGAAGATCATGCCCCTCGCGTCGAGCCGCAGCACGTTGGCCCGCGCGTCCGCCTGCTCCGCCGGACTGAGAATCCTGTAGTTCGACATCACCAGCGTCTCGCCTTCGGGGTCGTTGATCGCGCCGATCTTGATGTTGCCCTTGCCGTACGCGTAGTACTTGCGCTGGTTGCCGCCGGCCGGGTCGAAGGGGCCGTACTCGTCGATCACCAGCACGTTGCCGAAGCAGCCCACCGGGACGCACACCTTCTCGCGCAGCAGGAGCACCCGCGCGCAGTCGTGGAACTCGATCGTCTCCACCAGCCCCTGCGAGTAGTAGCCCTTGCCGCGTCGCAGGTCGCCCAGCATGAGCGTGCCCGACCGCGCCCCGTCCAGGCCCACCACCCAGGTGTTCGGCGCCCCCTGGAACTCACCGGTCGCCAGGTCGAACTCCTCGGGGTACTCGCCCATGCCCCAGAGGTTCCCGTCGTCGTCCTGTGCGAAGAACGCGAGCTCCTCCTCGGCCAGCACGCCCTCGTTGAAGTCGCGATCCCAGAGCGCCAGGCACTGGATCCCGTCGATCATCTTGGTGACGTCGGTCACGGTGAACACCACGTCGTGAGGCAGCAGGCCGCCGCCACGGTTCGCGACCCCGGTCAGCGTGTACTGGATGCCCGGTGTCAGCGGTGACCACGGGTTGTCGATCCGCGTGGGATTCGAGAAGTTGGAGCGGTTGTAGCGGACCGCCGTCGGGCACGGGGTCACGGGCTTGTACGTCTGCCACGGCTTGGGCTTCGGCTCGGGCTCGTCCTCGCCGGTGACGATGTTTCCACTCCCCAGCCGGCCCGAGAGGCCGGTGGGCAACGACGAGCGCCCGGAGCACCCGACCATGGCCCATCCCATGAGAGCGGTGGCTGCAAGGGCGGCGACCCACCCGAAACGATGACGCATCTTCTCTCCTCCCTGCTACGAGCCGCGCGCGGCACGAACGCAATACGGTGACCCTGTAAATGATAATGATACTCGGTCGTATATGACCACTAAATATGGATTCGGAGAACGAAACCCCACGGCGGCGGCCGGGCCATGCGAATCGCCTAGACCTTCACCATGTAGTACATGGCGGCCGGATGGTGGACGACGATCGCCGAGGTGGAGGCCTCGGGCACCAGCTGGAAGGCGCTGGTGAGCGTGACGCCGATCGCCGATTCGGGGTCGAGCAGCCGGAAGATCCGGCCCTGGTCGGCGAGGTCGGGACAGGCGCTGTAGCCGGGCGAATAGCGCTTGCCGCGCTCGCCCTCGAGCCCGAGCTCGGCCCGGATGCGGCGGTGGTGCCATTCCGCGAGCCCTTCCGCGGCGGCGACCGCCAGGCCGTGCGTGAACAGGGCCTGCGAGTACTCGCCCCGGGCGTCCAGGTCCTGCCCGAGGGACTCCACCCGGCCGCCCACCGTGACCACCTGGAACGCCACCAGGTCGAACCGGCTGGTCTCCCGGGGCAGGAAGTAGTCCGAGAGGCACAGGCCCTCGCGCTCGGTCTGCCGGGGGAAGGTGAAGCGCACGAGCTCCTCCAGCTTGCCCCGCGGGGTGAGCGACCCGGGGGCGAACCCGGCCGGGTCGTAGACGACCAGGTCCTGGCCGTCGGACTGGCAGGGGAAGTAGCCGTAGACCGCTCGGGGATCGAGCCAGCCCTCGGCCCTGGCTTCGCGCTGGAGCGCGAGCCTGCGGGGCTCGAAGTCCTCGCGGATCAGCCGCTCGACCTCGGGACCGCTGCCGCGCGCCCCCCAGTGCAGGCGGTAGAGGGTCTTGAGGTCCATCCCGGCGAACATGCCGTCCCAGTCGATCTCGCCCGCGGGCGTGACCCGGGCCCCCCAGAACGGGGGTGGGGGGACCGGCACGCTGTGGTCCACCTGCACCTTGAAGTCCTGCTGGCGTGACGAGGACTGGCGGGCCCGCTCTTCGTGGTCGGCGGCGCGGGTCTTGAACTCGAACGCCTCGTGGCGGGTCCGCTCGACCAGCGCCGGGCCCTTGTCGGGATGGACCAGCGCGTCCACGGTGTCGAGCCCTTCGAAGGCGTCCTTGCAGTAGAACACCCCCGGCTCGTAGAACACCTCGCCGTCCACGAGTGCGGCGCGCCGTCCGAAGTTCCGGTTGATGGCGGCGCCGCCGATCATCACCGGCACCTTGAGCCCGGCGCGATGGAGCTCGGACACGCAGATCGGCATCTGCTTGCTGGTCGAGACCAGCAGCGCCGAGAGCCCGATCGCGGTGGCGTTCACCTCCTTCGCCTTCTCGAGGATCGTGGTCACCGGGACCTGCTTGCCCAGGTCGAACACCGTGTAGCCGTTGTTCGAGAGGATGGTCTTCACCAGGTTCTTGCCGATGTCGTGCACGTCTCCGTACACGGTGGCGAGCACCACCCGGCCCTTGCTCACGTCCTCGTGCCGCTCGAGGTAGGTCTCCAGCCGCGCAACCGCCTTCTTCATGACCTCGGCGCTCTGCAGCACGAACGGCAGGATCAGCTCGCCGGCACCGAACTTGTCGCCCACCTCTTTCATCGCCGGAAGCAGCACCTGGTTGAGCACGGTGACCGCGTCCTGGCGCTGGACCGCCTCGTCCACCAGCGCCTCGATCCCGGCGGGCTTGCGGTGGAGGATCTGGAAGTGGATGCGCTGCTCCACCCCCATCGCCGCCTCCTGCGCCTCCTCTTCGCGCGCGCGCGTGCCGGGCGTGCGCCCCTCGAAGTGCGCGATGTAGCGGGCGAGCGCCTCGGGGTGCCGGTTGAACACCAGGTCGTCGGCGAGCGTGCGGTCCTCGGCGCCGATCTCGGGATAGGGCGTGATGTCGTTGGGATTGACGATCGCCATGTCGAGACCGGCCTGGACGCAGTGGTAGAGGAACACCGAGTTCAGGACCGCACGCGCCTCCTTGCCGAGGCCGAACGAGACGTTCGACACGCCGAGGCTGGTGAGCACGCCCGGCAGCTCCGCCTTGATGCGGCGGATGCCCTCGATGGTCTCGATCCCCGACGCCAGGAACTCCTCGTCGCCGGTGGCGAGCGTGAAGGTGAGCGCGTCGAAGATCAGCATCTCGGGCGCGAGCCCGTACTCCCCGGTCACGATGTTGTGGATGCGCCGCGCCACCGCGAGCTTGCGCTCCGCGGTCTTCGCCATCCCCACCTCGTCGATCGTGAGCGCGATCACCGCCGCGCCGTAGCGCATCACCAGCGGCATGACCGCGTCCACCCGCTCGCGGCCGTTCTCGAGGTTGATCGAGTTCACGATCGGGCAGCCCGGATAGGCCTTGAGCGCCGCCTCGATCACCCCCGCCTCGGTCGAGTCGATGCACAGCGGCGCCTCGACCGAGAGCGCGAGCTTCTTGACCAGCCGCCGCATCTGCTCGAGCTCGTCGGTGCGCTCGGTGAGCGCCAGGCACACGTCGAGCGTGTGAGCACCGCCCTCGACCTGGCCGCGCGCGATCGGCACCAGCTCCTCGAGCTGGTCCTCGAGCACCAGCGCCTTGACCTTGCGCGAGCCCTGGGTGTTGAGCCGCTCGCCGATCACCATCGGCGCCGGCTCCTGGCGGAGCGTGGTCGCGGTCATCCCGCTCGAGACCGACCAGGGACCGCGGCCCGGGCGGGGCGTGGGGGCGCGCCGGCCGACCGCCGCGATCATCGCGCGGATGTGGTCCGGGGTGGTCCCGCAGCACCCGCCCACGATGTTGAGGCCGTTCTCGACGACGAAGTCGCGGAGCACCTCGGCCATCGGCGCGGGCAGCATCGGGTAGAACGCCCGGCCGCCGTCGTTGATCGGGAGCCCGGCGTTGGGGATGCAGTGGATGGGCGTGCTGGCGTTCTGGCCCAGCCAGCGGATGCTGTCGCGCATCAGGTCCGGCCCGGTCGAGCAGTTGAGCCCGATGATGTCGACCCGCAGCGCCTCGAGCGTGGCGAGCGCGCCGCGGATGTCGGTGCCCAGCAGCATGCGGCCCGAGGGATCGAGCGTCACTGAGCACTGGATCGGCACCGCGCGCCCGGTGGCGGCGATCCCGTCGCGCGCCCCCAGCACCTGCGCCTTCATCTCGAGGATGTCCTGGCAGGTCTCGAGGATCAGGACGTCGGCGCCGCCATGGATCAGCGCCTCCGCCTGCTCGGCGAATATCGGGCGGAGGTCGTCGAGCGTCTTGCGCCCCAGGTCCGGATCCTCGGACGAGGGCAGCATGCCGGAGGGGCCGATCGAGCCGACCACGAATCGCGGCCGCCCATCGGCGGACTCGAAGCGGTCCGCGGCCCGCCGCGCGATCGCTGCCGCGGCGCGGTTGATCTCGTACGTGTGCTCGGCGAGGCCCCACTCCTCGAGCCGCAGGCGCGAAGCCTGGAAGGAGTTGGTCTCGATCCCGTCCGCGCCCGCCTCGAGATACGCGGCGTGCACCGCCTCGACGACGTCGGGCCGGGTGAGCGAGAGGTAGTCGTTGCAACCTTCGAAGCGCTTGCCGCCGAAGTCGTCGGCGCCGAGATTGCGTGCCTGCAGCTGGGTGCCCATGCCGCCGTCGTAGAACAGGACACGGTGGGCGAGGGCGTCGAGCAAACGGCTCTTCATGGTTTCGTAGGCGGGTCTCCTTTGTGCAGCGTGGGAAAGCGTAGGGCGGAGCAGACCAAGGAGCTTATCGGACGTGTCCAGGCCCCGCAACCGCACGGCTTCGCAAGGCTCGGCGCCACAAGGCGATACACGACCCGGCGGCGCCCGACGCCCGGTCACGATTCCGGTTGCGTAGGCACGTGAGCCGACTACTATTCCTCGCGTCGACACCTCACCCCCCCCCGTTCCCATAGAACAAGGAGGTCCCCAATGAAGACGCTGCTTTCCGCAGGAGTCCTGGTGCTGGCGCTCGCGGGCTCGGCGCTCGCCGCGAGCCACAACGAAAAGGCGGCTGCCGCGATGCCGTGGAGCATGAACGCGAGCATCATCGAAGCGTGCTCGTGTCCCATGTTCTGCCAGTGCTACTTCGCGACCAAGCCGGCCGCGCACGCGACCGCGGCCGCGGACGGCCACGACCACGGCGCGTCCGAGCACTACTGCCGCGCGAACAACGTATTCAAGGTCAACAAGGGCATGTACGGCACCACCAAGCTCGACGGGGCCAAGTTCTGGGCGGCGATGGACCTCGGCGACGACTTCTCGGACGGCGAGATGAAGTGGGTGGTGGTCACGTTCGATCCCGCGGTGACCCCGGCGCAGCGCGAAGGCATCGCCAAGGTGCTGGGCGCGCTCTACCCGGTGAAGTGGCAGTCGTTCGAAGTCGGCAGCGACCTGCCGATCGAGTGGACGCACGACGGCGACCGCGCGGTCGCGAAGCTCGACGGCGGCAAGGCGGGCGAGGTGGTGCTGAACGGCGGGGCGGTGAGCCGCAACGCTGCAACGCCGGTGGTCATCAAGAACCTCAAGTACTGGGGCGCTCTGCGGCACGACGGCTTCGTGCTCATGCCCAACGAGGTCGAGGCGTACCGGATCGGCCCGAACGCGTTCGAGTACAAGGGCACGAACGGATTCATGATCACGTTCGACATCAACTCCAAGGACGTCGCTCCCGCCGGCAAGTCGGGCATGTAGCGACGCGACCCGCTTGACACCGAACGGCACGGGCGCCGATCGTGCGCCCGTGCCGTTCGTGCTCGACATCCTCCGTCATGGCGAAGCGCTGGCCGCGGACGCGGGCGGCGACGGCGCGCGCCCGCTCTCACCCCGCGGCCGCTGGGACCTCGAGCGGCTCGCCGCGCAC
>DATEMP010000245.1:0-3992 GCA_035275545.1 Candidatus Eiseniibacteriota bacterium
ATGGACCAGGTCCGCCATCTCGCCTCGACGCACTCGACGGTGCTCATCGAGGGCGAGGCGGGCACCGGCAAGGGGCTCGCCGCACTCGCGATCCATGCCCACAGCCCGCGGCGTGCGCAGCCGTTCGTCGCGATCGACTGCGCCGCCTGGCCGGCCCAGGCCCTGGAGCGCGTCTTGTTCGGCATCGACGCGCCCGGCGCCGCGGAGCGCGGCCGGATCGAGGAGGCCGAAGGCGGCACGTTGTTCCTGGACGACGTGGGCGCGACGTCGCCCGGCGCCCAGGTGCGGCTCCTCCGGCTGGTCCAGGAGCGCGCCTTCGAGCGCGTGGGCGGAAGCGCCACGCGGCGCGCCGACGTGCGCGTGCTCTCCGCGACCCGGCGGAACCTCGATGCGCAGGTGCGCGAGGGCGCATTCCGTGACGATCTGGCCCAGCGCCTGAGCGTGGTCCGCATCGTCATGCCGCCGCTGCGCGAGCGGCGCGAGGACATCCCGGCGCTGGTCGCGGCCATCCTCCACGACCTGAACCGCGCCCACCGGCCGCGGGTGCGGGGGGTGACGCGCGGCGTGCTCGAGCGTCTCGAGCGCCACGCCTGGCCGGGCAACGTGCGTGAGCTCCGCGCCACGATCGAGCTCATGGCGGCGGTCGCTCCCGGCGGCCGGCCCCTGGACCTCGCCGACCTCCCGGCGGCGCTGCGCGGGGAGAGCGAGGGGGAGCGAATCGAGATCGCGCCCGGCATGACGGTCGCAGAGGCCGAGCGCCTGCTGATCACCGCCACCCTGGCCCACGCGGGCGGCGACAAGCCGCGCGCGGCGGCGATGCTGGGGATCGGGCTCCGCACGCTCTACCGGAAGATCCAGGCCTACGGGATCGGTTAGCAGGGGGCCAAAGTCCCGGGTCCGGGCGGCCGATAACCCCCCTGTCATGTCCGACTTCGAGCGTAACGAAATGTCGAGCTGGGAGCCCGCCCCGGGCGAGACCCCGGGGCCGGACGCGCCCGCGCCCGCCCCCGACCACGCCCACGCCGAGCCCGCACCCGGGCAGCCGGTGGCATGGAAGGGGGCGGCGAGCAGCGTTCCCAAGCTGCGCGAGAAGCCGGTCGAAGCGCCGGAGGGGGCACCCTCGGGCTCGTTCCAGGGCTTCGCCCAGGACGCGATCGCGACCCGCGGCCCGGTCCCCGGGGCCGAGGTCCGCCAGCGCTCCGCGGAGGACCCGGCGGGCGAGACCGTCGTGCGCACGCCGCTCTCGGTGGAGCCGCCGGTGTGGGAGCTCTGGGTCGACCGTCTGCGGATGATCCCGCGACCGGTGGTGTTCGGGGCGATCGCCGTCCTGGCGCTGGTGACGGGCATCGTCTGGTTCGCGATCCCGCGCGATCCGGCGGCGGTGTCGCTGGCACGCCTGCGCCAGCAGCCCGAGGCCTACGACGGCCGCGTCGTGCACGTCGAGGGGCGGGCCGGCGAGTCGTTCCTGGTGGGGGGCAGCATCGTGTTCAATCTCCGCCAGGGGCGCGACACGATCGTCGTCTACTCGCGGAATCTCCGCCCCCACATGCACGAGCGCGTCCGCGCGAGCGGCACGGTGAGCGTCGGCTACCTGGACGGCACCCCGCGCGTGGCGCTCTTCGAGGAACCCGCCGCCACCCCCTAACGGCACCCGGCGCCCCCTGGCGCAGCCCCAAGCCGACTGCCAATCCGGGTTTGCCATTTCGGCAAACGCCGATCCGGCGCCGCTCGACCGATCCAGCAACGCCATGCCTTTCAATGGATTGCGTGGCCGCCTTGCGTCATCTCCGGGGATGGCCTAGTTTTTCCTCCGCCGCACGGTGCGGCCTCGCGGAGCCCTCCGGGCACCGCCCCCGCGCCGGCCGACACACCATCCACTCGCAGCGCCCGTCCGGGCGCGCCATCGGAGGAGGAGCCACATGAACGTCAAGCCTCTCGCGGATCGCATCCTGGTCCGTCGGATCGAGGAGCAGGAGACCAAGAAGGGCGGCATCATCATTCCCGACACCGCCAAGGAGAAGCCTCAGGAGGGCGAGATCGTGGCCGTGGGCCCGGGCCGCCTGACCGAAGAGGGCAAGCGCATCGCCATGGAAGTGAAGAAGGGCGACCGCGTCCTGATCGGCAAGTACAGCGGCACCGACGTCAAGATCGACGGCACCGAGTACGTGATCCTGCGCGAGGACGACGTGCTCGGCATCCTCGCCGAATCCAAGAAGTAACCGATCTCACGCGCCCGCCGGCCCCACGTGGCCGCGGGCTCTGAAACGACACGTCAGGAGGCATCATGGCAGCGAAGCAGTTGCTCTTCAGTGAGCAGGCGAGGCAGAGGATCCTCGAGGGGGTCGAGATCCTCGCCAAGGCGGTGAAGGTCACCCTCGGGCCGCGCGGCCGCAACGTCGTGCTCGACAAGAAGTGGGGCTCGCCGACGGTCACCAAGGACGGCGTCACGGTGGCCAAGGAGATCGAGCTCGAGGAGCCGTATCACAACATGGGCGCGCAGATGGTGCGCGAGGTCGCGTCCAAGACCTCCGACGTCGCCGGCGACGGCACCACCACCGCGACCGTGCTCGCCGAGTCCATCTTCCGCGAGGGCCTGAAGAACGTCACCGCCGGCTCCTCGCCGATGGCGATCAAGCGCGGCATCGACAAGGCGGTCGAGACCGTGGTCGGCGAGCTCAAGAAGCTCAGCCGCGACGTCAAGGAGAACAAGGAGATCGAGCAGGTCGCGACCATCTCCGCCAACGGCGACAACTCGATCGGCAAGATCATCGCCCAGTGCATGGACAAGGTGGGCAAGGACGGCACGATCACCGTCGAAGAGGCGCGCTCGATCGAGACCACCTTCGACATCGTCGAGGGCATGGAGTTCGACAAGGGCTACGTGTCGCCGTACTTCGTGACGGAGAAGGAGGAGATGAAGGCGGTCCTCGAGGACGCATTCATCCTGCTCTACGAGAAGAAGCTCTCGAACATGAAGGACCTGCTGCCGATCCTCGAGAAGATCGCGCAGCGCGGCAAGCCGCTGCTCATCATCGCCGAGGAGGTCGAGGGCGAGGCGCTCGCGACCCTGGTGGTGAACAAGCTGCGCGGCACGCTCGCGGTGTGCGCCGTCAAGGCACCGGGCTTCGGTGACCGCCGCAAGGCCATGATGGAGGACATCGCCACCCTCACGGCCGGCAAGCTCATCTCCGAGGACCTGGGCATCAAGCTCGAGAACGTGAAGGTCGAGGATCTCGGGCGCGCCAAGCGGGTGGTCGTCGACAAGGAGAACACGACGATCGTCGAGGGCGCCGGCAAGAAGGCCGAGATCCAGGGCCGGATCGGCCAGATCCGCAAGGAGATCGAGGAGACCACTTCCGACTACGACCGCGAGAAGCTGCAGGAGCGTCTCGCCAAGCTCGCGGGCGGCGTGGCGGTGGTCAACGTGGGCGCTGCGACCGAGACCGAGATGAAGGAGAAGAAGGCGCGCGTCGAGGATGCTCTGCATGCGACCCGCGCGGCGGTCGAGGAAGGCATCGTCCCGGGCGGCGGCGTGGCGTATCTCCGGTGCATCAAGGCGCTGGAGACGTTCGCCGACACGCTTCCCGTCGACGAGAAGGTGGGCGCGCTGATCGTCAAGCGCTCGCTCGAGCAGCCGTTGCGCACGCTGTGCGAGAACGCCGGCGTCGAGGGCTCGGTGATCGTCGAGCACGTGAAGAAGGAGAAGAAGTTCACGGGCTACGACGTCGACAAGGAGACCTACGTCGACATGTTCGAGGCGGGGATCATCGACCCGACCAAGGTGTCGCGCACGGCGCTCCAGAACGCCGCGAGCGTAGCGGGCCTCCTGCTCACGACCGAGGCGCTGGTCACGGAGATTCCCGAGAAGAAGAAGGCGCCGGCGCCTCCGGGCGGCGGCGGTGGCTACGGCGGCGAGGACTTCTAGTCCCGCTTCCCGAATCGAACGAGCACGGGCCCGGTCGCGAGACCGGGCCCGTTTCGTCTTTCAGGGC
>DATEMP010000246.1:0-2458 GCA_035275545.1 Candidatus Eiseniibacteriota bacterium
TCCAGCGCTTCTGGCCGGGCGAGCCGGCGCGCCGTGCCACCGCGGTGAGCGCGGTCGCGGGCGCGGTGGCGCTGGTGGTGCTGGTGCGCATCCTCGAGCGCGTGCGCGCCGCACCCGGGACCGCGGTGGCGGGCGTGATCCTGGTCGGCGCCGGCGTCACCTTCCGCTGGGCCTCCATCTATCCCGAGGTCTACGCGATCGCGGTGGTGTTCTTCCTGCTCGCGCTCGAGCGCACCCTGGCGGCGGCGCGGGAGCCCACCACCGGCCGGGTGTTCGCCGCCACCGCGCTGTTCTCGCTCGCGGTCACCGGGCACCTGCTGTTCGCGCCCGCGGCCGCGGTGATCGGGATCTACCTGGTCATGCAGGTGGCGCGCGAGGCACCCGCGCCCGGGCGGCCACTGGTGGCGATGATGCTGGGCCTCGTGGTCGGCTTCGTTCCCTACCTCTATACGGTCTGGGCGGACATGGCCGGGCTGCCCATGAATTACCTGCGCCTGGTGGTGGACCCGGCGTCCGGCATGTTCGGCCTCACGCCGCAGCGCTTCGACGCCCCGTGGGAGCGCGTCGGGTGGCTCCTGAACGGCGCCGAGACGCACCCCACGGACCTGCGTCTGAAAGTGCTCGCCGCCAATGCGGTGGATGCGATCGCCCACGAGTTCCTGTTCGACGCCGGCCCGGTGGCATTGATCCTCGCACCGATCGGCGCGCTCACGCTCGCCCGCTCGATGCCCGTCATCTCCCTGATCCTGATGCTGGTCGCCGCGACGTCATGGCTGCTCACCACGGTGGTCGCGCACTCCCATATGTGGCTCACCTTCATGATCCCCGCCACGCTGGTGATCGGCATCTTCGGTGCGCTGGGGGCGGCGCGGCTCGCCGCGGCGATCGCCGCGCGGCCCGGTGCCTCGGCGATCCTCGCGGTGGTGATCGCGATCGCGGCGGTGCTGATTCCCCACGCGCTGCGCGTCACCGCCGCCTGGGACCCGATCGGCCCCAGGCACTGGCATCACGAGGTCGAGGGCGGCCCCGCGCTCGCCGGGATCCTCCCGCGCCTCGACCAGGCATGGGAGTCCCGCCGCACCGGCGAGCGGGCGCTCGCCTTGATCCCCAGGGGCGCGCTGGTGATCGGGCGCTGGCGCGAGCTCATGACGCTCTACTACCTGCGCGACGTGGAGGGACGCCGGACGGACCTCACGTTCGATCCGGTCTACCGGGGTCACGAGCCGCGCTACGCGCGCTGGCAGGCGGCACTCGACCTGCGCGAGCATCCGTTCGTGTTGCTGGGACGAAGCCCGGAGATCGCGCCCTATCTCGGGGCGCTGGATTCGGTGACGGTCAGGCCGGGGCTCAAGCTCTACATCCAGCGCGAGCCGATGCGGGGACTTCCCTCCCGCTGACTACGCGGCGGCGCGCTTGGCGTTCGCGAGGCGGGTGCGGATCTCCTCGACCAGGCGGTCGAGGTCGTACGGCTTGCCGACGAAGCTGTCGGCGCCCGCGGCGAGGGCGCGGAGCTTCTCCGCCTCGCCCACCCGCGCGCTCAGGACCACGATCGGAAGCGTGCGCGTGCGCGGATCGGCGCGCAGCTCCTGGCACACGCGCTCACCGGTGAGACGGGGCATCATGAGGTCGAGGAGCACCAGATCGGGCTGCCCTTCACGCACCTGGTCCAGGGCCTCGACGCCGTCGCGCGCGGTGATCACCGTGAATCCTTCGCTCTCGAGGCGCATGGCGAGCACCGCCCGGACCAGAGGGACGTCTTCGACGACCAGGATGCGGGGCGACGGATCGGGCATGGCGACCTCCGTGGGACGGTTCAATGACCTTCCCGTTATCGGCCGCCCAATGCCGGGACTGGAGAAAAACCTCAGCTGCCCGGACCGCCGGCGCCCCCACCGCTGGCGGCGCCCGCGCCCGCGCGCCGGACGAACGAAACGTATGTGGTCGCCTCGGTTCCGGCGTTGAGGTCGCGCACCTTGATGTCGAGGCGGTAGCGGCCGTCGGCGAGCTCGGCGATCGGGATGCTCACGAACTGGCGGCGCAGGTTGCCGGGCTGCTCCTCGCGGCGCCCCGCCGAGATCGAGGGGATCTTGGGCCGGGGCGCCAGCAGGCGCTGGATCCAGATGCGCGGATCCTTCTCCGCCGATCGCACCGTCGCCTCGTACTCGAACCGCGCGATGCCCTGGCTGTCGGGACTCAGGTCGTACATCTCGAAGTACACCGTGAGCGGCCCGGTGCCGCGCACCACCCCGCTCGGCAACGCCTGGATGCGGATCGCCGGGGCCGCGCCGGGGGCGGGTGCGGAGACGTCGGGGCGGCCGCAGGTCACGACCGCGTCGCTCAGGGACAGCGCCGGGGGTGCCGCGGTGAGCGCGACCGTCGAGCGCAGCACGCCGCGCCGCCCCCTCCCGTCGCGGATCGTGAGGCCCACCTGGTAGGTCCCGGGCGCGAGCTCGGCGGC
>DATEMP010000247.1:0-10530 GCA_035275545.1 Candidatus Eiseniibacteriota bacterium
CCCGCGAACACGGCGCCGGTGGTGAGCGCCGGGTCCAACCAGACCATCACGATGCCGGCGGCGGTTGTGCTCGACGGTACGGTGACCGACGACAACCTGCCGGCGCCCCCGAGCCTCACGACCACCTGGAGCAAGGTGAGCGGGCCGGGCACGGTGTCGTTCGTGAACGCGAACGCGGTCGACACCCAGGCCTCGTTCAGCCTGAGCGGCTCCTACGTGCTGCGGCTCACCGCCAGCGACGGCCAGCTCAGCAACAACGCCCAGGTGACGATCACGGTGCTGCTGGCGCCGTCGACGAACGACTGGCGCGTGGCGACGAGCGGCGACGACTCGGAGGAGATCGCGAGCGGCAGCGTCTATACGAACAGCTCCGACCTCGAGCTGGTGTTCGACGGCAGCAACCAGACCGTCGGGCTGCGCTTCCAGGGGGTCCTGATCCCGAAGGGGGCGCAGATCCCGAACGCGTACATCCAGTTCACGGCCGACGAGGCCCAGGCGGACTCGACCGTGCTCACCATCCAGGCGGTGGCTTCGGACAACGCGGCGCCGTTCGGCACCGCGAAGTTCAGCCTGTCGTCGCTGCCGCGGGGAAGCCAGTCGGCGACCTGGACCCCGGTCCCGTGGACCACGGTGAACGAGGCGGGTCTCCACCAGCGCACCGTCAACATCGGCCCGGTGATCCAGCAGGTCGTGGGCCGCGCCGGGTGGGTGAGCGGCAACTCGATCGCGATCATCATCACCGGCATCGGGCACCGGACCGCGCGGGCCTACGACAACTACCCGACGCTGGCACCGCTGCTCCACGTGGACCTGGGCGCCGCGGCCTCGGCCGCCCAGCGCTGACGTTGCTTCCCGGGCCGCCGGTCGCGGCCCGGGCCTGATCGCGGAGCCGCAAGTCCCGCGCCCGGCGTGCATTCCGGGCGCGGGAGCGAGTTCCGCCGCTCAAGGCGTGAACCCGCCGCGCCGATACCGTAACGTGCCTGCCGAGCCCGCTTTCGCGATGAGCGTGGACGTCGAGGACTACTTCCAGGTCCAGGCGTTCGCCTCCCAGGTCCCCCGTGAGGACTGGGACCGCTGGCCGTGCCGTGTCGAGGCCAACGTCGACCGGCTCCTCGAGCTCTTCGAGGGCACCGGCACCCGGGGGACGTTCTTCATCCTGGGCTGGGTCGCGTTGCGCTACCCCAAACTCGTGGAGCGGATCGCCGCCCAGGGGCACGAGGTGGCCTCCCACGGGATGTCCCACCGGATGCTGACCGAGCTCACGCCGGAGGAGATGCGGACCGAGGCCGCCGACTCCCGGCACCTGCTCGAGGATCTCTCGGGGACCCGCGTGGAGGGCTACCGGGCGCCCAGCTATACCATCAACCGGCACACACACTGGGCCCTCGAGGTCCTCCTCGACGCCGGATATACATATGATTCCAGCATGTTCCCCATCCGGGGCCGCCGCTATGGCTATCCCGAAGGACCGACGCGTCCGGTTCGACATCCGGTGAATGGCACGTCGATCGCCGAGTTTCCCATGAGTACGATCCCGGTCGGCCCGGTTCGCATTCCGGTACTGGCCGGATCGTATCTGCGGCTCCTGCCCACCTGGGTGTCGGTCGCCGCGGTTCAGTATCACCTCATGCGAAACGTCCCCCTGGTGGTCAACATCCATCCCTGGGAGGCCGATCCCGGCCAGCCCACGATCGGGCCCTCCAGGAGCCGCTCCTGGAGCCACTACGCCCGTCTGTCGACGACCTACGGCACCCTCGACCGCGTGCTGCGCATGGCGCCGTTTGGCACCGTGCGCGACCGCCTCCGGGAGCTCGGCCTGCTCGCCGAAGCGATCACGCCCCACGTCGCCCAGATCTGAATTCGGGCACCGTCGACATTGCGAGATGCGGTTTTGCATTGCCAAAGTCATCATCAATGACGTTGGACGAACGTGTTAACACGCTTTCTTATCACGTTCTATTGATACGCTTTCGAGTGTTGAGCTATAGTGTCCGCGTTGGGTTGTGGCCGCGAAGGAACGCCCGCGGATGCTCTCGATACACAAGCGGATCCCCCACCGCCCTCCCGCCGGTCCCGGTTGTCATATTTGCAGTGGGGGCCGGATGCGCAGAGCAGCCAGGTCTTGATTCCATCGAATTCCGGAGCTCCCCCACCGGGCGGGCCCGGCGCGTGTCCCTTCGCGTAGAGGGCTGGAGGCAGTTAGTACATGGTCACGCTTGGCGCCGAGTGGCAGACGAAGGTCTGGGACGATCCTCAGGTCGTGGAGGAGGCGTCGTACCACCGGCGGAAGCGGCTTCTCGACGTCGCGCTGTCGCTCGTCGCGCTGATCGCTCTTCTGCCGGTGTTCGTGGTGGTGGCGATCGCGGTGCGGCTCGACAGTCGCGGGCCCATTCTGTATGCACAGGAGCGGGTGGGACTCGATCGCCGGCGCGGCAAGGGCCCGACCCCGATTCGCGGCAACCGCCGCAAGCGGGTGAGCTTCGGCCGGCCGTTCACCATCTACAAGTTCCGCAGCATGGTCGCGGACGCCGAGAAGCTCACCGGCCCGGTGTGGGCGGCGGAGCGTGATCCGCGCGCGACCCGGGTGGGCGCCTTCCTGCGGCGCAGCCACCTCGACGAGATTCCGCAGCTGCTGAACGTGCTGCGCGGCGACATGAGCCTGGTGGGCCCGAGGCCCGAGCGTCCCCAGATCTTCGGCGACATCGTCGCCCAGATTCCCGAGTACGCGCTGCGCTGCCGCACGCTGCCGGGCATCACCGGCATCGCGCAGATCAAGAACGGGTACGACGACTCGCTCCAGTCCGCGGCGCGGAAGGTCCAGTACGATCTGTATTACATCCGCAATGGCAGCGCGCTGCTGGATCTCAAGATCATGATGGCAACCGCGCTCGTGCTGGCGCGCGGCAAGGAACACGACTGATCGCGGGCGCGTCGCTCCGCGGCGCGCGCATCAGCCCAGCACGCCTCCACCGTACGCGAGCGGGATCGGCGCGCGCCTGCGCGCCAGCAGCGCCATCGGAAACCGGCGTCGCGCGAGCGGCAGGTCCACGATCAGCGGATCGCGGTCGGTGTCGCGCCCGTCGCACGCGGCGATCACCATCTCCGCCGCGAGCCGCCCGATCACCGGCCCGCTCTTGAACCACGCGCCGCTGGTGCCCACCGCCACGAAGTAGCCGCGCGTGTCGGTGCGATCGACGATCGGATACCAGTCCTGGATCGTCACGTCGTAGACGCCGACCAGGCCCCGCGGCGACTCGACCTCGAGGCCCGGCACGCGGCCGCGCGCGGCGGCGATCCGAGCGGCGATCACCGCTTCGGGCACCACGGGGTCGGCGCGGTCGGGATCGGTGAGGAAGTCGGTCTCGTCGCGCGGCCACACCGCGCCGATGCGCACGCGGCCGGGATCGGGCCGCAGGTAGAAGCCCGAGAGCAGGTCGGCGATCACCGGCAGGCTCGCGGGAGCGAGCCTCGGCGCGCGGCCGTCGACGACCATCTGCCGGAGCGGCGCGGTCGCGAGCGGCAGCGGTGAGCGCGCGACCAGGTTCAGCCAGCCGGAGTGTGGGCCCGCGGCGTTGACCACCACCGGCGCAGCGATCCGCTCGCCGTCCCGCAGCCGCACGCCCCGGACCGCGAGCCCGGGCCCATCCCAGGCGGTCTCCACCTCGGCCAGGGCGCGGCCCAGCACGAACTTGACGCCCAGGGCACCAGCGGCCCGGGCCACGTCGGCGGTGGCGCGAGAGGGGTCGTCCACGTAGCCGCCCTCGGGCTCGTGGAGTCCCTCGACCCGCTCGCCCTCGGGCACCTGGAGGGCCGGGAAGCGCGCGGCGATCGACGCGCGGTCGAGCCGCTCGGCCGCGATCCCCTGGGAGCGCATCGCCTCGATCAACGGCGCCGTGGTCGGCTCGCCGGCGGGGAGCAGGAACAGCACGCCCACCGGGCGGAGCGCCGCGCGGGCGCCGTCCGCGTCCGCGGGCACGAGATCGGGCCAGCGCTCCCAGGTCCTGAGCCCCTCGAGCGCGAGCGCCATCGCGTCCGGATGGCTGTAGCGCTGCCGGATGATCGCCGTGGATGCGGCGGTCGAGCCCATGCCGACGTCGGGCTCGCGCTCGACGAGAACCACCTCGAGGCCGCGCTGCGCCAGGTGCCACGCGGTCGAGCAGCCGACGATGCCCCCGCCGACCACGATCGCGTCGCACGCCGCCGGCATGATGCGTCTCCCCGGGTCTAGCGGCCGGTCATCAGGCGCAGGTACGCCTGCGCCCAGCCCTCGCCCCACAGGAAGGCGATCATCGCCGCGGGGCAGAGGAGCGTGCCGAACGGGAGGGCGGTCTGACCGTCGCCGATGCGCCGCGCCATGAGCACCGCGCCCCACACCGTGCCCGCGAGTGCCGCCAGGAACAGGGTGAGCAGCGTGAGCTTCCATCCCAGCACCGCACCGAACATCGCGGCGAGCTTGACGTCGCCGAATCCCAGGCCTTCCTGCTTGCGCACCAGGAGGTAGCCCCACATGAGGAGCCACAGCAGGCCGCTCCCGACCACGATCCCGAGCAGCGCATGCCTCGGACCTCCGGGCGCCGGCAGCACGGCGGCCAGCGCGATCAGGGTCCCGGGCAGCGTGAGCACGTCGGGGAGCAGCTGGAAGTCGAGGTCGATCCACATGAGCGCGATCATGATGAAGCCCCAGAGCGCGAGCAGCGGAAGCGCGGCGACCAGCCCCAGCTTGAGGAACAGCAGCACCGCCCACGCGCCGCACAGGAGCTCCGTGAGCGGATAGCGCCACCCGATCGCAACACCACAGCTCCGGCAGCGGCCGCGGGTCGCGACGAAGGAGAGGAGCGGCACCAGGTCCACCGGCTGGAGCGTGGCGCCGCAGCTCGGGCAGGCCGAGCGGCCGCGCACCCACGAGCGGCCGCGCGGCACGCGCCACGCGAGCGCGCTCACCGCGCTGCCCATGACGACGCCCGTGAATCCGATGAGCAACGCCATCCAGGTGACGGGCGTCATCCCGGGCCCAGCGCTTCGCCCACGCATCGCCTCCTTGCGTCGTGCACCCGTCGCGACCGGCCGGTCCGGCCCCGCGACCGTGCCGGACGCAACGGGTGTTTCGGTCGATCCCTCGTCCTGCGTTACGGGCCACCCGGACGGCAGGATAGCGCCCCGGCCGCGGAGCGAGAAACCGCTTCATCGCGCGCGGCGAATATGGCAGTCTGCGCGGCGGAAGGGATTGTCGCGGCGGGGTGCCGCGGCAACCCGCAGGTCGCGAGAGCGGCTCAATGCCGCAACCAACCCCCCAGGGTTGCGGGCCATGGAAGGCTTCCTCTCGCGTTGCTTTCGGATCGATCGGGATTGCAGGTTTCAATCGATCCGACTGCACGGTCTCCCCACGCGCCGCGGAATATGATTCATACAAGGGTCAGGCACGAGCCACGTTGCGCTCGCGCCCGGGAGATCCGTATTGGGCGACTTGTTCCGCAACGTTCAGGGCATGCTTCGTGCTCGGACGGCCCCTCGGCTCACGGGGTTGGACGTCGCAACCCGTGACCGCGGTGTAGGGATGACCGGTCCCTCCCCTCGACCGGCGCCGCATGCTGCCAGCTCGTTACTCGTTGCGCGGACGCTGTGGCTCGATCCTCCAGGATGGAGCATCGACGAGCAGCACAGGGAGGGATCCATGCGTTCTGGCTCGCCCGTGCTGTTGGTACTCCTCGTGGGAATGGTGACTGCGGACGGTGCCGCCCAGGCGCAGACCGTCACCGCCAGCAGCGTCCAGCTGTCCTGGACGACACCGGGTGACGACAGCCTCACCGGCACCGCATCCCAGTTCGACCTTCGCTATTCGACCGCGCCGATCACGGCCGGCAACTTCGCCTCCGCCACGCGTTGGACCGGGACCCCGTCGCCAGGGGCACCGGGAACCCACCAGTCGGCGACCGTGACCGGGCTTCAGCCCTCCACCACGTACTGGTTCGCCATCAAGACCGGCGACGAGGTCCCGAACTGGTCGGGAATGTCGAACGTCCTCTCGCGCACCACGCTGGCCGGACCCGATGCCGTGCGCCCCGCGGCGATCGCGAACCTGTCGATCACCGGCTCGACCGAGACCACGATCGCGCTCGCGTGGAACGCGACCGGTGACGACAGCCTCACCGGCACGGCGACCGGCTACGACCTGCGCTACTCGACGTCGCCGATCACGAACGCGAACTGGTCCTCCGCCACCCAGGTGAGCGGCGAACCCTCGCCGGGCGCGCCGGGCGCGGCCCAGAGCCACACGGTCACCGGGCTCTCGCGCCAGACACGCTACTACTTCGCGATCAAGGTGTCGGACGACGGAGGCAACCTCTCGGCGCTCTCCAACGTGCCCAACGCGACCACGCCCGACCTGACGCGGCCGGCCGCGATCAACGACCTGGCGGTCGGCTTCGTCTGGCTGGGCGCCACCGCGTTCGAGCCGCTCGCGGCGCGCCCCGCCTGGCGCGGCGCCCGCAGGACTCCGGTCCATCAAGGAAGGGGCCGGATGTAATGCGCACGGACGCGCGCTTCGGACCGCCGGCGCGGCGACCCCACGGACCGGGGTCGCCGTCAGCCGTTCTCGTGGCCGCGCTGATCCTGGGCACGGCCCTCGCGCCGCGGACCGCCGGCGCCCAGGGAGCGGGACAGGACAGTATCGTGCTGGTGTGGACGGCGCCCGGCGACGACGGCCAGGTCGGGACCGCCGCCGGATACGAGGTGCGTTTCTCGACCTCGCCGATCAACGAAGCGAGCTGGGCGTCCGCGACGCTCATCAATGGCCCGCCCACCCCACAGCCGGCGGGAACCCGGCAGTCCATGCCGGTGCGCAGCCTCACCAACGGCACCACCTATTGGTTCGGGATCAAGACCGTCGACGACGTCGGCAACTGGTCGGGGATCTCGAACGTAATCCGGTGGGACTGGATCTTCGACACCGCCGCACCCGCGGCTCCGCTCGGTCTCGCCGCAAGCCGCCAGTCCGACGGGAGCGTGCGTCTCACCTGGACCGCCAACGGCGAGCCCGATCTGGCCGGCTACTCCATCTACCGCCGGCTGAGCGCCACCGGTCCGTTCGTGACGCTCAACGGATCGCTGCTGACCGGCGCCCAATACGTGGACGCCACCGTCCCTCCGGGCACCGAGACCGCCTGGTACCAGCTCAGCGCCTCGGACGACAGCGGCAACGAGAGCGCGCGCAGCGGAATCCTGAGCGTGAGCCTGGTGGCCGAGGTGACCGCGTGGACGCTCGAGCCCGGATACCCCAACCCGAGCGGTCCCGGCGCTCAGGTGAGCATCCCGCTGGTGGTTCCCTCGGGCGGGGGAGCCGCACGGCTCGAGATCGTCAACCGCGCGGGCCAGCGGGTGCGCATCGTCGCGCTCGGCGCACTCCCGCCCGGACCTTCGCTCGCCCAGTGGGACGGCCGGAACGACTCCGGTCTCGATGTCGCCCCGGGTGTGTACACGGCGTGGCTGATCGCGGGATCCACCCGCGTCAGCACGCGACTGGTGCGCACGCCGTGACCGCCCGGGCCTTCTGGATGCGCACGCTACGGCTCACCGCCGGCGCCGCGCTGGCAATGATGCTGGTGGCGCTCGGCACCGCGCACGCGGGCGCCGAGCGGGCCGGCACCACCGCGGCGGACTTCCTCTCGCTCGGGACCGGGGCGCGCGCGCTCGCGATGGGCGGCGCCACACTCGGCCTCGGCGACGACCTGGGTGCGGCGGGGTGGAACCCGGCCGCGGTCGGGTGGCTCGACGGATACCAGGCGGTGCTCGCGCACGCCGCGCTCGCCGACCGCAGCAACCAGGAGTGGGGTGCGATCGGTGGCCGGATCAAGTCGTCGCGCACCCGGTGGGCGGCCACCGGCCTCTACCAGGGTGACGGCTCGTTCGACGGCCGGGACGCCTCGGGCAACCCGACCGGGAGCTTCTCGGTCTCCAGCATGGCGCTGGGCGCGATGGTCTCGCAGGCGCTCGGCGAGTACGTGACGGTCGGGCTCGGCGCCAAGTGGGTGAACGAGCGGATCGCCTCCGCCTCGGGCTCGGGCATGACGTTCGACGGCGGGCTCCAAGTCCGGGCCGGCAAGCTCGGCGTCGGCGTGGCGGCGCAGAACGTGGGCGGCCGCATGGCGTACGCGGGGTCGAGCTATCCGTTCCCGGCGAGCTACGGCGCGGGTATCGCCTTCATCGATCCCGCGACCGGACTGCGGCTGGCACTCGATGCCAACCTGCCGAGCACCTATCACCCGGACCTGCGCCTGGGCGCCGAGTGGACGTACCACAACGCTCTGGCGTTGCGCGCCGGCTATCGCCGCGAGATGGCCCAGGCGGCCGACCCGCTCAACGGGCCGACGTTCGGCCTCGGGGCCCGGGCGGGCACGCTGTGGATCGACTACGGCTACCTGCTGCCCCAGGACCAGAGCGGCCAGCATCGCATGGGGATGCGTTTCCAGTTCGGAGCTCCGCATGCTCCGACCGCCGCCGCGGCCCCCACCAAGGCGGCCCCGCAGGCGAAGGCGGCTCCCGCGCAGGCGAAGCCCGAGAAGAAGTCGAAGTCGGACGCCTTCGACTGGGCCCGCGACGGGAACAGCGCGAAGCCCGGCAAGCCCTAGAGCGGAAAAGCGCCCTCGACCTTCGCGCCGTCCCCGAGCGCCACCGCGTAGCGCATCTGCTCGGCGAGAGCGGGAGGGACGTCCTTGTAGACGTCCGTGAACATGCTCTCGATCGGCGGCGGGGGCAGGGCCTCCGCCTCCTGGATCGCGGCGCCGATCTCCTGGTGGATCTCTTCGGTCCACCGCTCCTCGTCGCCCGCCTCGAGCGCTCCCGTGGACGTGAGCCAGGTGCGGAGCCGCGCCACCGGATCGCGGCGCTCCCACTCGGCGACCAGCGCCGCGTCCCGGTAGCGCGTGGGATCATCGCTCGACGAATGGCCCGCCATGCGGAACGTGACCGCCTCGACCAGCGTCGGACCCTCGCCGGCCCGCGCGCGCTCGACCGCTTCCCGGGTGGCGGCGATCACCGCCAGGATGTCGTTGCCGTCCACGCGCACGCCTGGGAAGCCGTAGGCATTCGCCTTGACCGCGATGCTCTCCGAGGCGGTCTGCCGCGACAGCGGCACCGAAATCGCCCACTGGTTGTTCTGGCAAAAGAACACGATCGGCAGCCGGAACACGCCCGCGAAGTTGGCGGCGGCGTGGAAGTCGCCGCTCGAGCTGGCGCCGTCACCCATGTAGCCCATGCACACGACGTCGTGTTTCAGATGTCGCGCGGCCCACGCGGCGCCCATGGCGTGCGGGAGCTGGGTGCCGATCACCGACGACCACGCGACGGTGCGCACCTTCCGGTCGCTGAAGTGGCACGGCATCTGGCGCCCGATCAGCACGTCGCCGCTGTTGCCGATCAGCTGGCAGACGATCTCCCGGATGGTGGTGCCGCGCCACAGCGACACGCCCATCTCGCGCAGCGCCGGGAACACCCAGTCGGTGGGGCGCAGCGCGTACGCCGAGCCGGTGACCGCCGCCTCCTGCCCGTGCGCGGTGCCGTAGAAGCCGATCCGGCCCTGGCGCTGGAGCGAGAGCATGCGCTGGTCGAGCACCCGCATCCGCACCATGTGACGCAGCAGCGCGCGCAGGTCCTCGCGCGGGATCTCGGGAGGTGTGCCGACCGCGCGGCCCTCGGGGTCGAGGCGCTGCAGGAGGGGAGTGCTCACCCGATCTCCGGAGGCGCGAGCCACGCGGCGGGATCGGCGAGGCGGGCGATGACGGCGTAGAGGAACTCGGCGCCCACCGCGCCGTCCACGACCCGGTGGTCGAGCGAGAGCGAGAGGTTGGTGGTCTCGCGCGCCACGATCTGGTCGTCGACCACCACCGGCCGCTTCTTCACCTCGTGCACGCCCAGGATCGCCACCTGCGGGTGGTGCACGATCGGGGTGGCGAGCAACCCGCCGCGCGCCCCGGTGCTGGTCACGGTGAAGGTCCCGCCCTGGAGCTCCTCGAGCTTGAGGCCGCCGGCGCGTGCCGCGTCGGCGAGCCGCTTGATCTCGGCGGCGATGTCGAGCAGCGCCCTGCGGTCCACGTCCCGCACCACCGGCACGGTGAGACCCTCGGGCGTCGCGGTCGCGATCCCGATGTGGCAGGCACGCTTCAGGACGATCTCCTGGGTCGCATCGTCGAGGCTCGAGTTGAGGAGCGGGAAGCGACGCAGCGGGTCGACCAGCGCCTTGACGACGTAAGCGATGTAGGTGAGCGGCACGCCCTTCTCCGCCGCGCGTGGCTTGAGCTCGCGCATGTGCGCGGCGACCGCGCTCATGTCGCACTCCGCCACGAACGTGAAGTGCGCCGCCGTGTCGAGCGACCGCCGCATCGTCTCCGCAATCCGACGCCGCAACCCCCGCAAAGGAATCCGCTCGTCACCGGCCGCAGCCGCAGAGGAGGGGGCGGGAGCCGTGCCGACCGCCGCACCCGTGCCCGGCGCCGCCCGCCGCACGTCCTCGGCGGTCACGCGCCCACCCGGGCCGGT
>DATEMP010000248.1:0-11695 GCA_035275545.1 Candidatus Eiseniibacteriota bacterium
GAACGCCGCCGCCGCCGCCGGCAGCCAGGCGGGATGGAGGGGGCCGGTCACACCGTGCGGCTCGCGACGCCCAGCAGCCGCTCGGCCACCTGCTTCCCGTCGGCGAGCGCATCCTCCTGGTTGCAGTACTTCCACGCGCCGAACCGCCCGATCGAGTGGATGTCGAGCGTGCGCGCGTGGTCCTTGAGCGCCGCTGCGTCCTGGGCGAAGCCGACCCGGGGAATCACGTAGGCGCACGGGAAGTGGCGCTCGCGGTAGAAGCGCACCTGCTCGGCCGAGCGCAGCCAGCCGGTGCGCACCAGGTCGGTCACCACCATCGAGCGGAGGTTGCCGGCCGGCAGCGGCCGATGGCGGGAGTGCGACACCTCGAGGCAGTAGAGGCCGTGCCCGGCGGGCATCAGCGAGCGGCTCAGCGCGTGGACCACGTGGACCCGGTAGGCGAGCACGTCCGGATCGGGCAGGTAGGCCCAGTGGATGTCGTCGTTCTCGGTGCCCTCGAAGCCGACGTCGACCAGCATGATGTCGGTGGCCTCCAGCTTGCGCCAGGCCGCGTCGATCGCGGGCGGGAGCGGCGCGAGCCACTGGCCCAGCGTCGGCAGAGGCACGGTCGAGACCAGGCTCCGATACCGGATGCGCGACCCGTCCGAGAGCGTCGCCACCTTCTGCACCGGGTCGAGCGCGGTGAGTGCTACCTGGTAGCGGATCGGCCCGACGCTCGCGGCGATCGCGTCCGCGAGCTCCGAGGCGCCCAGCGGCGCGTAGAAGAAGGTCGAGTTGAGGCCCAGGTGGCTGTCCGCGTCCTGGAGCGCGCCCTTGACGATGCGCGCCAGCTCCGGCGCGGGGATGAAGTCGCCGATCCAGTCCCAGCCCATCCCGCTGGGCGGCACGGTCCAGAGCTTGGTGTTGTACGGGTCCATGAAGTGCTTGGCGACGCCCGCCCCGCTGGTGAGTGCGATCCAGTCGGCGAACGTCACCGGCTTGGGCCCGCCGTTCTGCCGCGCGAGGCTCGCCTCCCACAGCCCGATCAGGCACTCCTCGACCAGCTGCGCCGGGCGCCCGTGGAGGTTGGCGTGGAAGGGGAAGGGCGTGCGCACGCCGCCGCTGTCGATGATGCAGTTCTTCTGGTGCTCGACCCACCGGTCGCCGAGCAGGCCGGCCACCCACTCGCGGATCTCCGGGAACCGGAAGTAGAGCACGTGGATCGCGCGGTCCGCGCCCCACACGCCCGACCAGTCGGTCTTCGCCCAGCCGCCGGGGCGGTCCTCGGCCTCGACGATCAGGTAGTCGTCGTCACCGCCCTTGGAGAGGTGATGGGCGGTGGACAGGCCGGCCAGGCCGGCGCCGACGATCAGGACTCCGCAATGGTCTTCGCGGGAGGCATTCCCGCGCGATTCGGAAGGCCGCAACAGACCTCCTCGGAATAGGGTTTCATCCCTGACGATCGGCACGCGGCCGGTCGGAATTGACCCTTTGCCGCCGAACCCCTAACCTACCATGGCTGTTCTGCTTGTTGCCTGCCTGCGTCTTGCCCCGCCTCTCGCCGCGCAACGCACGAGACGGCTGACCTTTGGTCCGAAAGGACTCCCTTGCACGCCATCACCGTCGTCGGAACCGGCTATGTCGGACTCGTCACCGGCGCCTGCCTGGCAGATTTCGGCAATACCGTCACCTGCGTCGATACCGATGAAGCCAAGATCGACCGCCTTAGGGCGCGCAACCTGCCGTTTTTCGAGCCCGGCCTCCCGGAGCTGGTGGGTCGCAACGTCCAGGAGGGCCGGCTCAAGTTCAGCAGCGATCTGGGGGAGGCGCTCCAGCGCTCCAAGGTGGTTTTCATCACCGTCGGCACCCCTCCGCGGCCCGATGGAAGCGCCGACACGCGCGCGATCTACGCGGTCGCCAAGACCGTCGCCCAGAACCGGACCGGCTACACGCTCGTGGTCCAGAAGAGCACCGCCCCGGTGGGCACCGCCCGCTCCCTGCTCAAGTACATGAAGCGCTTCGCGCGGCGCGGCGCCGAGCTGGACGTCGCCTCGAACCCCGAGTTCCTGCGCGAGGGCTCGGCGATCGAGACCTTCATGCGTCCCGACCGCGTCGTCATCGGCGCCGAGACCAGGAAGGCCGCGAAGATCCTGCGCGACATCCACAACCCCCTGTTCCTCATCGAGACCCCGATGGTGGTCACGAACCTCGAGACCGCCGAGCTCATCAAGTACGCGTCGAATGCGTTCCTGGCCACCAAGATCTCGTTCATCAACGAGGTCTCGAACCTGTGCGAGGCGCTGGGCGCCGACGTCAAGGTGGTCGCCAAGGGGATGGGCATGGACCGGCGCATCGGCTCCAAGTTCCTCCACGCCGGGCCGGGCTACGGCGGCTCGTGCTTCCCCAAGGACACCATGGCGCTCGCCAGCTTCGCCCGCGCCGCGGGCACGCGGATCGCAATCGTCGAGGCGGCCGTGGAGGCGAACGACCGTCAGATGGAGCTCATGGTCGGCAAGATCGTGTCCGCGATCGGCGCGCCGCGCGGCAAGCGGGTGGGCGTGCTGGGGCTCGCCTTCAAGCCCAACACCGACGATCTGCGCGAGGCGCCCGCGCTCGCGATCATCGCCGGGCTCAAGCGGCGCGGGGTGAAGGTGCGGGTGTTCGACCCGGTGTCGATGCCCGGCGCCAAGGGGCTGCCGGTCATGCGCGGCGTCGACCTGGCGAGCGACGCCTACGACGCGGCGCGCGGAGCCCACGCGCTCGCGATCGTGACCGAGTGGAACGAGTTCCGGAACATGGACCTCGCCCGGCTCAAGCGCCTCATGCGCAAGCCGGTGCTCTGCGACCTGCGCAACATTTACGACCCCGAAGAGGTCGAGGCGGCGGGGCTGCGGCACGTCGGCGTGGGGCGCGGCCGCACATGATCGACGGCGCAATCGTCAAACCGCTCAAGGTGATCGCGGACGACCGCGGCCTGGTCATGGAGATGATGCGCGACGACGACGCGTTCTTCCGGAAGTTCGGACAGGTCTACCTGTCGGTGGTCTATCCCGGCGTGGTCAAGGGATGGCATTACCACAAGAAGCAGACCGACCACTTCGTGATCGTGAAGGGCATGGCGAAGGTGGTGCTCTACGACCGGCGCGAGGACTCGAAGACGCACGGCGAGATCAACGAGTTCTTCATGGGCGAGCAGAATCCCATGCTGCTCGTCATCCCGCCCCTGGTCCTGCACGGCATGAAGGGGATCGGCGTCGAGCCCGCCTACCTGGTGAACACGCCGACCGAGCACTACGTCCACGCCAGCCCGGACGAGTTCCGGGTGCCGCCCCACGATCCTTCGATCCCGTACGACTGGAGCCGCAAGGATGGCTGAACGGGGGGACCTCTCCCGGGCGCGCATGCTGGTCACCGGCGGGGCGGGCTTCATCGGGTCGAACTTCGTGCACCACGTCCTGGGCCACTTCCCGGACGCCCATGTCGTGGTGCTGGACGCGCTCACCTACGCGGGCCGGCGCGAGAACCTGGACGGGATCCCGGCCCGCTCGCTCACGTTCATCCATGGCGACATCCGCGACCCCAAGGCGGTGGCGGAGGCGATGGCGGGCTGCGACCTGGCCCTCAATTTCGCCGCCGAATCCCACGTGGACCGGTCGATCGAGACCCCGGGCGACTTCATCCAGACCGACGTCTTCGGGGTGTTCGTGCTGTGCGAGGAAGCGCGCCGCCAGAAGCTCAAGCGCTTCATCCAGGTCTCGACCGACGAGGTCTACGGCGAGGTGCTGGAGGGCGAGGCCAGCGAGGAGGCTCCGCTCATGCCCCGCAGCCCCTACGCGGCCAGCAAGGCGGGGGGGGACCGCCTGGCATACGCCTACTGGGCCACCTTCGGGCTGCCGATAATCGTGACGCGGTGTAGCAACAACTACGGACCCCGCCAGTACCCGGAAAAGCTGGTGCCGTTGTTCGTCACCAACGCCATCGACGACCAGGCCTTGCCCGTCTACGGGACCGGGCTCAACCGACGGGATTGGCTGCACGTCGACGATCACTGCTCGGCGCTCGTGACCTTGCTCCAGCAGCCGGGCATCGAGGGCGAGACGTTCAACATCGGTGGAGGCAACGAGCTGGACGTGCTCACGATCACCGGCACCATCCTCGAGCTGCTCGGCAAGCCCGCGACCCTGGTCCGCCACGTCGAGGACCGGCCCGGGCACGACCGTCGCTACGCGGTGGACTCGGGCAAGCTGCGCCGCCTGACCGGCTGGGCGCCCCGGATCGCGTTCCCGGAGGGGATCCGCGACACGGTCGCCTGGTTCCGCGCGAACGAGTCGTGGTGGCGGCCCATCAAGGAAGGCGAGTTCCGTGCCTACTACGAGCGCATGTACGGCCAGCGCCGCGTGCTGAAGGAGGCGCGCGCGTGACGGGCTCACCCGGGGTGCGTTCGGCGCGCGTGCTGCTCGCGGTCCTGATTCCCGCACTGGTCGCGACCCTGGCGATCGCGCAGACCGGCCCGACCTCCCCCGGCGGCTCGCAGCCGGCTCCCAGCGCCCCGACCGCACCCTCACCCGCGCCCGGGTCCGGCACGATGCAGGGGCTGGGCGCGGGGATGGCGGGCTTCGTCACCGCACCGGTCGACCCCGAGACCTACGTGGTGGGGCCGGGCGATCTCTTCCAGGTCACGCTCTCGGGGCGCGTGTCCCGGAGCGAGTACATCTCGGTCGGGCCGGAGGGAGATCTCCTGGTCCCGGGCTCCGGGGTGATCCGGCTGGGCGGGCTCACGCTCAAGGAGGCACGTCGCAGGTTCCTGGCGTGGCTGGGTGCCGAGTTCCGGGGGGTGCGCATCGACCTGCAGCTCGCGCGGGTTCGCCAGCTGCGCGTCTTCGTGACCGGCGACGTGCGCGAGCCCGGGGCGGTCCAGGTAGCGGCCACCAGCCGGCTGAGCGAGGCGCTCCCGGCGGGGGCGATGGTCGAGGGCGCCTCGCGCCGGAACGTCGAGGTGCGCCGTCGCAACGGTGAGCGCGTGACCGGGGACCTCGACCTGTTCAACCGCACTGGCAAGCACACCCTGAATCCGTTCCTCCAGGACGGGGACATCATCCAGGTTCCGACCGCGGTCGAGTTCATCGACATCCGCGGGGCGGTGCCGCGGGGAGGGCGTTTCGAGCTCGGCCCCGCCGACAGTCTGCGCACCCTGCTCGACCTCGCGGGAGGCCCGCTGCCCGCGGCCCAGGCGGAGCGGTGCCTGCTGGTGAGCTTCCAGACACCCACCCAGGCCGAGTCGCTGTGGTTCAACCTCGACGACGTCTACTCCGGGGCGACCAACCCGCCGCTGCGCGACGGCGACCACGTCTATGTCTTCTTCACGTCGCGTTTCCACGTGCTCGAGCAGGCCGGTATCTACGGCGAGGTCGAGAACCCCGGCACCTACCCGCTGGTCACCGGCCAGACCCGGCTCTCGCATCTGGTACGGGCCGCCCACGGCTTCCTGGCCCGGGCCGACCTCTCCGCGGTGCGCGTCTTCCGCGCGAACCGGTCGTCCGAGGCCGATCCCGAGTTCGACCGGCTCATCCGGCTCTCGCGGGCGGAAATGACGAACAGCGAATACGAAATCCTCAGGGCCAAGCTCGCCGCGCGGCGCGAGGATTATCGGGTCGACTGGTTCCGCCTGGAGCAGTCGCCCGAGCTGGACATCCTGCTCCGGGACGGGGACGTGGTGCGGGTCGACCCGCTGATCGCCTCGGTTCGGGTCGAAGGCGAGGTCCGGCGGCCCGGAATCGTCGAGTTCGAGCCGCGCCGCACGGTCGACGCCTACGTCAAGCTCGCGGGGGACTACTCGGACCGGGCAGCCCGTTCCAAGGTGCGCGTGACCCGGGCGGTCACCGGGCAATCCCTGCCCGCCCGGGACGTCCAGGCGGTGGCTCCGGGAGACCTAATCTGGGTGCCTGAACGTGCCGATATCACCATGTGGCAGCATCTGCAGACGCTGATCGCGGTGACTGCCCAGGTGGCTACCGTGGTAATCGCAGTCCGTCGATAAAGGAGGATTCGAGGCCGTGGGGGGCTCGAAAGAGTCCATGAAGGGCTCTAGTGCAATATGCACGAACGACAAACCCTTGACTTGATGACACATCCTTTCCTAGTCTTGTTTAGTTCTCACGGGCTCGCTCTCGGCGCGCCACCTGAGACCTCGACAACTCGCTTTGCCCCTGCAGGGAAAGGATTTCCCCACTGTCCGAACCTAAAGGGAGAATCATGAGGGTCCTGGTCACTGGTGGTGCGGGCTTCATCGGTTCACACCTTTCCGAAGCGTTGCTCGAGGCCGGCCACGAAGTCTGGGCCCTCGACGATCTTTCCACCGGACGTCTCGAGAACCTCCGCACCTTCGAGCGCAACAGCCGCTTCCGGTTCCTCGAAGGCACGGTCCTGGACGCTTCGATGGTCCATGGACTTGTGGCCCAATGCGACCGCGTCTATCACCTCGCCGCGGCGGTGGGCGTCAAGTACGTCCTCGAGAACCCGCTCCGGTCCCTGATCACCAACATCCGGGGCACCGAGGTGGTGCTCGAGGCCTGCGCCCAGCACAAGCGGCGCGTGCTCCTGTTCTCCAGCAGCGAAGTCTACGGCAAGGGCGTCACCGTTCCGTTCGCCGAGGACGACGACCGCGTCATGGGGCCGACGAGCAAGCTGCGCTGGTCGTACGCCTGCGGCAAGGCGGTCGACGAATGCGTTGCCATGGCCTACTGGGAGCAGCAGCAGCTGCCGGTGACGATCATTCGCTGTTTCAATACTTGCGGCCCGCGCCAGACCGGTGCCTACGGCATGGTGATTCCCAACATGGTGCTGCGGGCGCTCCGCAACGAGCCGATTCTCGTCTATGGCGACGGGCAGCAGTCCCGCTGCTTCTCCGCCGTGTTCGACGTGGTGCGCGGCGTGCTCCTGCTGTCGGATGCGCCGAACACGTTGGGCGAAATCTTCAACATCGGCACCAACGAGGAAGTCACCGTCGGACGGCTCGCCGCGCGGATCAAGGAGATGTGCGGCAGCACGTCGCCGATCGAGCTGGTCCCCTACGAGCAGATCTACGGACGCTCGTTCGAGGACATGCGCCGGCGCGTGCCCGATCTGACGAAGATCCACAAGTTTGTAGGCTATCGGCCCTCCATCGTCCTCGACGACCTGCTCGAAAGCATCATTCGGGACGTGTGCGAGCAGATGGGACGCCCGGTGCCGGCAGGTCTCATCAGCCGCTGAGGGAGCAGCCCGGGGGGTAGCCAGACAGCGCAGTAGTTGCCGTTCACCAATGCGTTTCCCATCGCGCTGATACTGTCATTCGCCCTCACCCCGCTGGCCATCCGGCTCGCGTGGGCGGTCGGATTCCTGGACCATCCCGAAGCGCGCAAGCTTCACCTCTCCGCCACCGCACTGCTGGGCGGCGCCGGCGTCTTCACCGCCGCGTGTGCGGCATCGCTGATCGTCATGCTCGCCCCCGGCGCCGCCCATCCCGGCAAGGTCGTGTGGCTCCTGGGCGGTGGCCTGATCGCGTTCCTGGTCGGGCTCTGGGACGACCGCTTCGGGATGGCGGTGTCGTCCAAGCTCGCCGGCCAGGTGCTGGCGGCATCGACGCTGATCGTGGGTGGCCTGGTGCCCGACCTCCACCTCGGCCCGATCCTCAACGCGACCGTCATGGTGCTGGGGATGGTCGCGCTCATGAACGCGGTCAACTTCCTCGACAACATGAACGGGATGGTGGCGGGCCTCTCCGCGATCGCGCTCGGCGCGTTCGCGATCGGCTCGGCGATCCGCGGCGAGCCGGTGGTGGCGGTCTTCCAGCTCGCGCTCGCGGGCGCCTGCGTCGGATTCATGCCCTACAACTACCCGAAGGCCGACGTCTTCCTGGGCGACGCGGGGAGTCTGCTTCTGGGGTATAGTCTCGGCGCTTCCGCGGTGCTCGCCTTCGAGGGCGGCCCGCAGGGCTGGGGACAGCTCGGGCCGCTGATCGCGCTCGGCTACCCGGCGTTCGACATGATCTTCGTGGTGATCACCCGCGCCCGGGACGGTCGCAAGGTCTATCTGGGCGGTCGGGATCACACCAACCATCGACTCGCGAGCGTACTGAAATGTCCGACGAAAACCGTACCTCTCCTGTGGGCCAGTGGGGCCGTCCTCTCCGTAAGCGGTCTCGCGGTCCAAAGTCTGAATCAGGCGATTCCGGCACTCCTGCTGTCGGCCCTGTGGATGGCCCTCTTCCTGAAGGCCGGGACGCGACTATCATCCGTGCCGATCGAAGCGGCGCCGATGCCCCTCCTCCCTATGAAGTCCTCGGAGCCCCTCGTCCCCGTGTCTCGCGGGAGCCACGCGACCCCGACGAGGTCGACCAGCAGCTCCGTGACCTGATCGCGCTCATGGCGCGCGGGATCGTTGACCGCCCGAACGAGGTGCGCGTCGAGATCCTCGAGGCCGGCGAGGACGCCCAGTTCGAGCTGGCGGTCGACCCCGACGACCTCGGCCACGTCATCGGCAAGCAGGGACGCACGGCACGATCGCTGCGGCTGGCGTTGAGCGCCGCCGCCTCGAAGCGCGGAAGGCAGGCGGGCCTCGAGATCGCCGACTAGCGGCGTACGAAAACGCCCGATGGCTTCGTTGCGCGTCCGGCGACTCGCTCCAACGTGGCCTGAAGGCCACGATTCCGCTCGTCGCTCGTCCGCGACGCCTTGCCCTCAGGCGTTTTCGTACGCCGCGGCCCAGCCATGCCTATGATCGAGATCGGGCGCCTGGGGCGTCCGCACGGCCTCAAGGGCGAGCAGGCGCTGGTGCCGTGCGCCCTCACCGCGCTCGAGCTCCACGCGGTCAAATCGTTCACCTGGCAGGGGCCCGACGGCGTGACGCGCCCGATCACCCTAGCCACCGCACGCCCGACCCACGACCGGATGCTGGTGCGGTTCGCCGAGGCGCACAACCGCGAGGGCGCCTCCGAGCTCACCAACGGCCGGGTGATGGTCGAGCCCGAGCGGCTGCCCGACCCGGGCCCGGGCCTCGCGTACACGTTCCGGCTCATCGGCCTGGAGGTGGTGACGGAGGAGGGGCGCGCGGTCGGCACGGTGGCCGAGATCTGGCCCACCCCCGCGAACGCGGTGCTGGTGGTGCGCGGCGAAGGCGAGGTGCTCATCCCCTCGGTGCCCGAGTTCGTGAAGGCGATCGATCTCGGCGCACGCCGCATCACCGTGCGGCTGCTCCCCGGCATGGAGGAGGCCGGCCGGAGCCCCTGAGGCCTGTGCTAGAGTCCGCGGCCGTGCAAGGGAAGCCGGGTCGCGACCCAGGGACATGGACTCGACGCCTCGCCGCGGCCGCCGCGGTCGCGGCGATCGTGACGCTGGCGCCCCGCCCGGGCGCGGCCGACCCCGCCCAGTTCCTCCCGGTCGGCGATCCCATCGAGGACGAGCTGCGCCTGCTCGATCTCTACCCGGCCCGCGAGCTCCAGGGCCGGCTCCATCTCCCGCACCTGGGCACCCGCCCGCTCCAGCTCTTCGAGATCATGGGCAACGCCCCGCCGGTCCAGGGCGCGCGGCCCGCGATGGCGTTGTCGATCGCGCGGATCGAGCGGGTGCTGGGCCGCGATCCGGCCGAGTGGTTCGCGCCCGATAGCGCGCATCCCGCCACGCCGCGCTTCTTCGAGCGCACGGTGAGCGACCAGATCGCCGAGGCCTCCTTCGGGCTCGAGGGCACGCTGCTGAGCCGCAAGGAGGACGCGGGCTCCGCGGTGGTCTCAGGTTCCGGGGTCCACGCGCGCTTCGCGCTCGGATTCGATCACTGGCTGGCATACAGCCACCAGGTCCTGGGCCGCTTCGCCGGCGGCCAGCGCTTCGCGGACCCGGTGGTCACGAACACCGACATCATCGTGCTGACCGAGGAGACCTATCTCGCGTGGACCTCGCCGTCGCGGCGCTGGGCCGCGGCCTTCGGGCGCAACCGCTGGCAGTGGGGCCCGGGCCAGGAGGGCTCGCTGGTGCTCTCGCGCACCGCCGCACCCGTCACCGGCCTGACGATGCGCGGCACGCTCAACGCCTACCGCCTCACCGGCATGGTGCTCAACGCCACGCTCCGGCAGTCGGCCGGCGAGCAGCTCGGGGCGCATCGCATCGAGTGGCAGCCGCTGGAGGGCCTCCGCATCGGCGGCACCGAGGCGGTGCGCTACCGCTCCACCGCGTGGTCGTGGGCGTTCGGCATCGGGGTCCTTCCGTACGCGGTGGCGGGCCGGCTGCTCACCCAGGACGAGCCGGACTCGGGCGCCGCGCTCCGGAACAACATCATCACCGCGATCGACGCGAGTTGGCGCGTTGCACCCGGGCATCGCGTCTACGGTGAGTTCGCGGTCGACGACCTGCACGCCGCGACCAGCCAGAATCCGAACAAGATCGCCTGGCAGCTGGGATGGGAGGGGGCGGGGATGGTCGGGCGCCATCGCCTCACCTGGGGCGGCGAGGTGACCCGGCTGTGGCGCTACGTGTACACGTCGTTCTTCGGCCGCGCGCACGAGGCACAGGACCGGCCGCTCGGGTTCCCGACCGGCCCGGACTCGCGGAGGCTGCGGGTGCGCGCCGCGTGGGATCCGTCCGAGAACTGGCAGTGGACGGCGCGCGCCACGCGCACCGACCGGGGCGAGAACGCGCTCGACGAGCCGTACTTCCCGGGCGCGCCGCGACCGGACGGATCGACCTTCGAGGGCGTGGTCGAGCGCACGCGCGAGGTCGAGCTCGGGCTGCGCTGGTGGCCCGCGGGCGGCGTCGACCTCGCGGCGCGCGGTGCGTGGCGGAGGATCGATCAGCGCGATCACGTCCCGGGTGTGCGCGCCGAGGACTGGATCGCCGCGCTCGAAGTGCACCTCGTCCGGTAGCGGCTGGCGGTCCGCGAAGGGTCCGGGCTAGTCTCCCGCCCGTGCGCATCTCGATCCTCACCATCTTTCCCGACTTCTTCCCGGCGGCGCTCGCCGAGGGGATGATCCGCGCCGCGCGCGAGAAGCAGCGCCTGGACGTGGAGATCCTGCCGCTGCGCGACTTCACGGACGACTCGCACCGCACCACCGACGACTATCCGTTCGGCGGCGGGGTCGGGATGATCATGAAGATCGATCCGATCGCGCGCGCGCTGGAATCGATCGACGTCGGAACGCCGGGCCGGAGGCCCGCGGGCACGCGGGTGGTGCTGCTCTCGCCGCAGGGCCGCACGTTCACGCAGCCGGTGGCGATCGAATACGCGGGTCTCGATCGGCTGGTCATGGTGTGCGGGCGCTACAAGGGCGTCGACGAGCGGGTGAGCGAGCAGCTGATCGACGAGGAGCTGTCGCTGGGCGACTACGTGCTGTCAGGGGGCGAGCCGGCGGCGCTGTGCGTGGTGGACGCGGTGGCGCGGCTGCTGCCCGACGTGGTGGGGGACAGCGACTCGGTCGAGAGCGACTCGTTCCACTCGGGTCTCCTGGACGCGCCGTACTTCACGCGCCCGGCCGAGTACCGGGGCTGGCCGGTGCCGGAAGTGCTGCTGGGCGGCAACCATGCGGCGATCGCGCGCTGGCGGCGGGAGCAGTCGCTGCGGCGGACCTTCCTGCGCCGGCCGGAGCTGCTCGAGAGCGTGGAGCTCTCGGCCGAGGATCGGCGCTTCTTGCGTGGGCTGGAGCGCGAACGCGAGGCCCGCGAGCCGCGATGACACCAAAGCCGGGCGGGCC
>DATEMP010000249.1:0-4020 GCA_035275545.1 Candidatus Eiseniibacteriota bacterium
CGGCGCGCCGAGCACGGGCGCCGCGAGGGCGAGGGCGAGCAGTGCCGAGAAACCGGCGACGCGGCGCATCAGAACCTCCGTACCACAGCGACCGCGACCGTGCCGCCCTGTCCCATGTGACCGTCGATCCTCACCCCCACCTCGCGGCTCAGGGGCAGATTATGGAAGCGCGCGGTGCGCAGCGCGTGCACGGCCGACACCAGGTGGTTGAGCCACAGGGCGGTGGTGACGGCGCGCGCCCGCCTCAGGCGCACGTCGGATCGGATGCGCAACGAGCTGAAGGTGGTGCGCGCATCGGTGCTCTCCCACCCCGCTTCGTAACGGGCATCGTTGGCGATCAGGTTGAAGAACGATTCGCGATCGACGGCATAGAGGGCCGCGAGGTCGCCGGGGTCGTCCTCGGTCGCCCCAGCCCATCGCTCGAACGACCAGCCGCTCGAGGGATTGTCCGGTGGGCCCGCGATCCCTTCGGCCTGGTCGCGGAGGTCCCGCGCGTCGCGCCGGTACCACCACCACCCGCCCCACCCGGCGGCTTCGAGGGCCGCGAACATCCACGCCTTGCCCTCCCCCACGTAGGCCTGTCCTGCGCCCGGTACCGCGGCCGACAGGAGAGCGGCGAACGGCTCGGACTTCCAGCCCGGCAGCTCGATCTCGACGTAGATCGAGTCGTCGGACGGTCCCCACTCGCGGTCGATCACGCGCTGGGCGAGGATCAGTTCCGGCTCGACGTCGCCGGCGACGCGGCGGAACGCGAGCCCCGCACTTTCGGGCGAGAGGATCGGGGATTCCGGAGTCGAGGCGACGCACCGGCCGGGGAGTGCGGCGGTCACCACCAGACCCGCGACCATGAGCGCCATCGCGCAGCGGACCACGGCCCGGCTCATCGCAGGAGCCCCAGCGTGATCGCTTCGCTGCGCGTGCCGGTGGCGCTGCGGAAGCGCAGCCGCGCGACGTAGAGCCCCGCGGGCACCGTGCCCGGATCCCAGACCTCGAGGTTGTCGGCCCGCCGGCCGGAGCGCGTGAACGCGGCGATCTCGTGGCCGCTCGGATCGAAGATGGCGAAGTCCACGTCCGCGGGCTCGGTGAGCTGGTAGGCGAACGAGACCGGCTTGCGGCGCGCGGGGTTCGGGTAGGCGCGCAGCGATCCGTCCACCAGCGGGCCCGCGATCGCAGGACCGGCCGAGGGACCGCGCAGCGACGGCAGCGCCGACGTGCGGCCGGGATCGCCGCCCGCCATCGGCCACGCGGGGTTGGCGGTCCCCTGCGAGGGCGGCAGCGTGAACGCGTAGAGCGAGCCGAATCGTCCGTTGAGATCGAACTGGTCGCCGGCGTCGACGTTGCGATCCGGGGCGATCAGCTCGAGCCGTCCGTCACGGTCCAGGTCGGCGGCCACCGATCCCCCGAGCGCTCCGGCCCCGGTGGCGAGCGGCCATCCCGCCGGCACGCGCCCGTCGCCCCGCAGCGCCGAGAGCGTGCCGTTGCCCGCGAGCGTCACCACCTCGTCCTCGGGACCGCCGTCTACGTTGACCGCAAGCGGCGGTCCGCCGGCGCGGATCGGCTCGCGCGCGACCGCGCGCGGCCAGCCCGGGGACGGAGCGCCACTCTGGTTGATGAACGACACCACCGAGCCCACGGTCTGGACCAGCACCTCCGCATAGCCGTCGCCGTCGGGATCGCCGGCACCCAGCCCGCGCACCAGCGTGTCGCCGGACGCAGCGTTCCATCCCGGCAGTGCCGCGCCGGAGGGGCAGAATGCCCACAGACGGTCCGCGCCCTGGACGATCAATGCCGGCACGTCGGTCGCGCAGGTCGCGGTCTTGCCCGCGGGGCTCCCGTTGCCGTCGAAGTCGATCCACAGGAAGGAGGGATTGAATCCGTGCGGGACGCTGAGGCGCTGCGGCCACAGCGAGAGTCCCCCGGGCGGCCAGCCTCCGGCGTCGGATTCCACATGGACGTCCCCGATGAAGCCACCGGCCGCGACCAGGTGCGCTCCGCTTCCGGGATCGCTCCACACCGCCAGCGTGCCGCTGATGCCGCCCAGAAGCGCCGATGAGCTCGTCCACTTCACCGCGCCGTCGAGGCCCAGTGCGTAGACCAGACCATCCTCGCAGCCCACGAACACGCGCGCGGTGGGATAGGTGCCCGCGATCACCGGCGGCGTGGTCACGCGCGCCGGCAGCGCCGCCGGCCAGCCCGGAAGCGGCGAGCCGAAGTTGTCGATCAGCCACACCTGGCCACCCGCCGAGCCCGGCCCGGGCGGATCGGCGAAGGTCGAGACCGCGAAGTACGCGGGGCCGTCCGGCGGATCGTTGGTCGCATTCCCGATCGGCAGCGCCGCCATGAGCGGCCGCGGACGCCGGTCGAGGTTCACGAACGCGCGCGGCCCGCCGCGCAGCCCGCTGCCGTCCATGCGCACCGCGAACAGCGCGGTGCTGTCGGGGCCGTCCTCGGCCCCTCCCGCCCAGCACACCTCGAGATGTCGGTCCGGGTCGCCGTCCGCGTCCACCGCGAGCAGCTGCGGGCCGGCGGACGGGAACCCCACCGCGAACGGCCAGCCTGCGAGCCGCCAGTCCTCGGTCAGCGTCATGCGCATGGTCGCGCCGGGCTCGTCGAGCACGTCGATGCGCGCGTGCGGGAAGCTCCCGGTGAACGGGCGCAGGCTCGGGACCGTGCCATCCGAAAGCGTGCGGTTGTTGCTGAGGAAATAAGGATCGTAGGGGCTCGCGAACAGGAACGGCGAGCTCGGATCGCCGAGATCGGCGAGCCCGTCCGCTTCGACCACCGAGATCGCCGGGTGCAGGGGATCGGTGTTGAAGCCGTAATCGGTCTGGGGATCGATGCGGGTTGCGGTCGAGAACGGGATGCGGCTCGCGTCGATGTGCCACACCAGCAGTCCGCCGCTCGCGAGCGGCGCTGTTCCCTCCGCGTGCGGCCGCGACGGCAGCAGGCCGTCGTACTCGAAGCGGTCGGGGAACCTGGGCCCCAGCACCACGCGCGTCGCCGGATCCTGGTCGAGCGGCACCGAATCGCTGGCGGCGATCGCGCGGTTCTCGACCACCAGGTACTCGTCGCTGGAGAGAAACAGCCGGCGCATGTCGGGGTTGCGCGCGCTCTCCGCGACCGTCACGGTCGCGCCCGGCGCCAGGTCGGTGAACACCAGCGCGTCGGTCAGCAGGTAGCGATGGAACGGATCGAGGCTGGGCGGCAGGAGTCCGACCGCGAAGCTCTCCTCCCCGTCCGGGAGCAGGAACGGGGCACCCACCAGGTTGCCGCTGTCCATGAGACTCCAGTAGCCGATCACCGGACGGCCGGTGAAGATGTCGTAGAGGTCGGCGAAGCCGAAGATGTTGTGGCCGTTCTCGTGCGCCACCAGCCCGTTGATCGCGGAGTAGAAGCCGTCCTGGCTCGCGGTCTCGGGCACGATGCAGGTGCGGAAGATCGGCTGGAAGCCCGGGATGTTGACCGCGTCCTCGTCCAGCACGCCGATGGTGAAGGTCGGCATGTCCTCGGGGCTGTCCTGCCTGAGATCGCTCTGAAAATCGCTCCCGGCGTGAATGATCATGAAGGCGTCGTAGTCGTCCCAGGGAATGCGGTCGCTGAAGTCCACCTGCGACTGGGAGTCGGCGGCGAAGAACGCGGCCTGGAAGTAATCCACCGCGGCGCCGTAGATGTCCTGGCTGAACGCCCAGGGGCCGAAGTCCGCCATGTCGTTCAGCGAGTACGCACCGTCCTGGGTGCGCGGCCAGACGTCGCCCTCGATCACCACGCGCCCGTAGGACATCGCGTCGTAGTAGCGGTGCAGCGCGTCGAGGTGCGCGAGGTAGAAGTCGCGGTTGTGGGGCGGCCGGTCGATCGGCGCCACCGTCGTATCGGGGCCCGAGAGGTCGAAGCGCCCGTCCCCGGACGAGAGCGGGCCACCGCGGTCGTTCCGGTAGTCGATGCGGATGAACGCGATCTTGTAGGTGACGGGCGGTGTGCCCGCGATCCCCCCGCCTCCCTCGAGCTGCCCGGCGCGGCTCG
>DATEMP010000250.1:0-2009 GCA_035275545.1 Candidatus Eiseniibacteriota bacterium
GACGGTGTTCGTGCTCCACTCGCCGCCGCGCGACACGCGCTGCGACATGATCGGCTCGCGCATGCACGTCGGCTCGCGCGCGATCCGTGCATTCGTCGAGCGCGAGCAGCCGCCGCTGGTGCTCGCCGGCCACATCCACGAATCGCCGCGCATCTCGTCGTCCTATCGGGACACGATCGGCCGCACGGTGGCGGTCAACCCGGGCCAGTTCGGGACCCAGCGGCTGTGCGGCGTGTGGGTCGATCCGCGCCGGCCGGCCGAGTCCCTGCGCCACACCGTTTACGGCTAGCCGTTGTCGCGGCGTGCGCGCGCGTGCTAGCCTTCACGGGCTCCTGTCCCTCCGCCACGAGGTCCCCGCTTGAGACGCGTCACGCTGCTCCTCGCGCTTTCCCTGATCGCCATCCCCGCTGCCGCCCTCGCCGCTGCGCCGTCCGGGCTCGCCTGGAAGGCGTGGGACCAGGGCCTCGACGAGGCGAAAGCCTCCGGGCGGCCGGTGATCGTGGACGTCTACACGGACTGGTGCGGCTGGTGCCGGCGGATGGAGGCCCAGGTCTACGCGAAGCCCGAGATCCGCGACTACCTGCGCGAGAAGTTCGTGCTGGTCAAGCTCGATGCCGAGGCCGCCGACGCCGCCCGCTACGAGGGCAAGGCGTTCACCTCGCGCTCGCTCGCCGCGCGCTTCGGCGTGAACGGGTATCCCACCACGATCTTCCTGCGCCCCGGCGGCGAGCACCTGGTGAGCGTTCCCGGCTACGTGGCCGCCGACCGGTTCCTGCTCGTGCTGCGCTACATCAGCGAGGGCCACATGGACCGCGGCGTGAGCTTCCAGGATTTCTCGAAGCAGCCGGCGGGCGGCGCCCGCCCCTGAGCCGGGCCGGCGTGAGCGGGATCGCGTGTCGCTCCTGAGCGGCCACGAGGTCATGGTCGTGGACACCGAGACCACCGGGTTCGACGTCTCCGCCAGCGAGCTGATCGAGGTCGCGACCGTGAAGGTGCGCGACGCCGCGCTCGGCGACTTCTGGTCGAGCCTGCTCCAGCCGGAGCGTCCGATTCCGTCCGACGCCTCGGCGGTCCACGGCATCACCGACGCGATGGTCGCCGCCGCCCCGTCGCAGGCCGACGTCGCCGCCGAGCTGCGGCGCCGCTGCGACCGCGTGCCGCTGGTGTTCCACCACGCCGCCTTCGACCTGCCGTTCCTGGCCATCCTGATGCGCCGGGCGGGCCAGCCGCCCCTGTACAATCCGGTGGTCGACACGCTGGGTCTCGCGCGCGGCCTGACCGGAGCGGGAAGCCGCTCGCTGAGCGCGCTCGCGGAGCGCCTCGGGTTGCCACCCGAGCCCCAGCATCGCGCGCTCGGGGACGCCACCACGACCGCGCGCCTGTTCGTGGCGCTGAGCGAGCGCTGGGAGCAGGAGCGGGGCATACGCACGCTGGACGAGCTCGCGGCCGCGAGCCAGGACGCGCTGCGACAGAGCACGACGCGCTGACACCCGGCGTCGCACGCGGAGGATTCATGCAGAGCAGCGCAGCACTCGGGGTCGGGCAGATGGCGCCCGACTTCACCCTCAAGGGGCCCGGCGGACAGCCGGTCACCCTCGCCGAGTACCGGGGCCGGAACCCGGTCGTGCTGGTGTTCTTCCCGCTCGCGTTCTCGCCGGTCTGCTCGCATCAGCTCCCCGCGATCGAGAAGGAGATGCCGCGCATGGCCGCGCTCGGCGCGGTGGTGCTGGGGGTGAGCGTCGACAGCCACTGGGCGAACTCCGCGTTCGCCGACCGGCTCCAGCTCACGTTCCCGCTGCTCTCGGACTTCTCGCGCCGCACCAGCGCCGACTACGGCGTGCTGCTCGAGAAGTCGGGCCACTCGGGCCGCGCGGTGTTCGTGGTCGATCGCGAGGGGCGGATCGCCTACAAGGACCAGAGCGTCACGCCCGACGTGGTGCCCGACAACCGGCCGCTGATCGCCGCACTCGAGGAACTCCGGTAACGCCACCGGCACCCCGCATCCTGCT
>DATEMP010000251.1:0-3265 GCA_035275545.1 Candidatus Eiseniibacteriota bacterium
CGAGGGCCTCCTCGGGCGAGTGGGTCAGCCGGTCGACGTAGCCGATCTCGTGCCGCCGGCGGGCACGCGTCTCGTCGACCTCGATCGCGAGGCAGACGCCGTCGTTCATGGTCACGGCCAGCGGCTGCGCGCCGCCCATGCCGCCCATGCCGCCCGAGACCACGAGCCTTCCGGCGAGCTCTCCGCCGAAGTGCTTGTCGGCCGCCGCGGCGAACGTCTCGAACGTGCCCTGGACGATCCCCTGCGAGCCGATGTAGATCCACGAGCCCGCGGTCATCTGCCCGTACATCGCCAGCCCCTTGCCCTCGAGCTCCCAGAAGTGCTCCCAGGTCGCCCAGCGCGGCACCAGCAGCGAGTTGGCGATCAGCACCCGGGGCGCTCCCGGGTGGGTGGCGAACACGCCCACCGGCTTGCCCGACTGGACCAGCAGCGTCTCGTCGTTGCCGAGGGTCCGCAGGGTGGCGACGATGAGGTCGAACGCCTCCCAGGAGCGCGCCGCCCGGCCGGTGCCGCCGTAGACCACCAGGTCGTCGGGGCGCTCCGCGACCTCGGGATCGAGGTTGTTCATGAGCATCCGGAGTGCGGCTTCCTGCGCCCATCCCTTGCACGAGAGCGCGGTGCCGCGCGGCGCGCGGACCGCCCGGGCCAGACCCAGGTTCATGCGGAGAGCACCTCCTCGGCGAGCTTGACCGGAGCCCCCGAGAGCACCCAGCGCGCCAGCGTCTCGCATGCGCCCGAGAGCGGGCGGTCGCCCTCGGGGGCCGGCACCAGGCGCCGGATCATGCCGTAGAGCCGCTCGCTCCCGAGCCCCGCGCGCAGCGGCCGGCGGAACTCGAGCGCGCGGCTCGCGCACAGGAGCTCGAGCGCCAGCACGTGGGCGCAGTTGTCCACCACCTGGCGCGCGTGCCGGCCGGCGATCGGCGCCATGCTCACGTGGTCCTCGATCCCCGCACCGGTGGGGATCGAGTCGACGCTCGCGGGATGGCAGAGCGTCTTGTTCTCGGACACCAGCGCCGCGGCGGTGTACTGCGCGAGCATGTAGCCGGACTCGAGCCCCGGATCGGTGGCCAGCACCGCGGGGAGGCCCGAGACCCGCGCGTCCACCAGCCGGTCGATGCGGCGCTCGGAGAGCGATGCGATCTCGGCCACCGCGATCTTGAGGTAGTCGGCGGCGAGCGCCACCGGCTGGGCGTGGAACAGACCCGCCGACACGATCTCGCCGGAGGACGCGAACACCAGCGGGTTGTCGTTGACGCCGTTCGCCTCGATCGCCAGCTGGGCCTCGACGTGCGCCAGCGCGTCCCAGGTGGCGCCCATCACCTGCGGCACGCAGCGCAGGCTGTAGGCGTCCTGCACCCGACCGCAGTCGGCGTGAGACTGGACCAGCGCGCTGTCCTCGGCGTAGGCGCGCAGCCGCTGCGCCGCCTCGAGCGCACCCGGGTAGGGACGCAGCGCCTGCACCTCGGCGCGCGCCGGCTCGAACGAGCCGAGCAGCACCTCGGTCGAGAGTGCCGCCACCGCCATGCCCGCCTCCCACGCCCGCCGCGCGTCCACGCACGCGAGCGCGGCGAGCGCGGTCGAGAACTGGGTGCCGTTGATGAGCGCCAGCCCCTCCTTGGCCTCGAGCGTGAGCGGCTGGAGCCCGGCGCCGCGCAGCGCGAGCGCTCCCGGCATGCGCTGCTCGCCCAGCCACGCCTCGCCCTCGCCCACCAGCACCAGCGCCAGGTGCGCAAGCGGGGCGAGATCGCCGGACGCCCCGACCGAGCCCTGGAGCGGCACCACCGGGGTGACCTGGTCGTCGAGCATCGCGATCAGCGCCTCGACCACGTCGACCCGGCAGCCCGAGTGGCCGTGGGCGAGCGAGGCGGCGCGCAGGAGCAGCATCGCGCGCGCCACATCGGGCGGCGCGTAGCGGCCCACGCCCGCGGCGTGCGAGCGCAGCAGGTTCATCTGCTGATCGCGCACCTGCTCGGGCGCGATGATCTGGTCCTTGAGCGCCCCGAAGCCGGTGTTGATGCCGTAGACCGCCTTCGAGCCCGCGAGCGCCTCCTCGACCACGGCGCGGCTCGCCTGCATGCGGGCGCGCGCCTGGTCGGCGAGCCGCACCGGAGCGAGATCGCGCGCCACCGCCGCGACGTCGGCCAGCGTGAGCGGCCGGGCGCCGATCTCGATCACGCCGGGTCCTCGAGCGATCCGGCCGCCGCCTCGACCGGCGCGGCGGTCTCCGCGACCCCGGCCTCACCGCCGTCGGTGGCGGCCATGTCGGTGGCCGCCTCGTCGGCTGCGTCGGTGGCTGCGAAGAACGCGGCGATCTCCTGCTCGAGCCCCTCGGCGTCCCGGACCCGGCGCGGGGCGACCGGAAGTGCGGCGAGGAACGGGCGCCGGTAGGAGGCGGTCGCGAGGCGCGGGTCGCACACCACCAGCACGCCGCGATCGTCGCCGCGCCGGATGAGGCGTCCCACGCCCTGGCGGAAGCGCAGCACCGCCTCGGGCACCGCGTCGTCGCGGAACGGATCGAGGCCGCGATCGCGCAGCCGCTCGCCGCGCGCTTCCACCTGCGGATCGTCGGGCACCGAGAATGGAAGCTTGGCCACGACCAGGATCTCCAGAGCTTCGCCGGGAAAGTCGACACCTTCCCACAGGCTTTGAACGCCGAGCAAGACGGCGCCCCGATGCCCGCGAAACACCTCGCTCACGCGCGAGGCGGGCCCGTCCCATTCCTGGGCAAGCAGGACCTGATCGGGATCCAAGCGCTCCCGCAGCCGCTCGCGCACCCGCCGCAGCCGCTCGTGCGCCGTGAACAGCACCAGCTGGTTGCGGCCGGTGGCGGCGAGCGCGGCGACGATCTGGGCGATCGACTCCGCCTCGTCGGCCGCGCCGCCCGCCGCGGGCAGCACCCAGGCGCCCATCTGGCGCTCGAGCGGAAACGGCGAGGGGTAGGTGACCGCGTGGTACGGCATGCCGTTCGACTCGCCCAGGCCGAGCCGCGCGGCGGTGAACGTGAAGTCGCCGTCGGTCGCCAGCGTCGCCGAGGTGAGCACGGTCGCCGGGGCGCGGCCCAGCACCAGCCGGCGGGCATGCTGCCCCACCGACACCGGCACCCCGTGCAGCTCGATGCCGCGGCCCCCGGCGGTCCGCCAGTAGACCCAGTCCCGGTCGCCCGCGTCGGCGAGCAGCTCGAGGTCGCGGCCCAGCGACGTCCACTGCGCCGCCCCCTGCTCGAGCTCGGCGCGCAGCTCCTCGGCGATCTCGCCGCCGCCGCTCT
>DATEMP010000252.1:0-22970 GCA_035275545.1 Candidatus Eiseniibacteriota bacterium
CAGGGTCGCCCGGCCGAGTGGTCGACGCCGCGCCAGCAACAGGAGCGCGAACAGCGCCGAGGCGGCACCGAAGCGGATCGTCACCACTGCGGCCGGCGCGAGCACGGTGAGGCTGTCACGAACCACGACGAACGTGGCGCCCCACAGCAGGGTCGCCACCACCATGCCGAGAACCGGGCGCGGCATGCCGAGAGGGGTCCCGCTCAGGTCGTCAGGCGCGCGGGCGCCGACGCCGCGCGGGCGCCGAGACATTGGTGAGCGCGAACGAGAGGCTCTCGAACTCGACCGTCATGTCGACGGTGCGCAGCGCCACGTGCGGGGGAACGAACAGCTTGCGCGGTGCCAGGTTCAGGATCCCGCGCACGCCCGCCGCCACCAGCGCATCGGCCACCTCCTGCGCGGCGCGCAGCGGCGTGGCGATCACCCCCAGGTCGAAGCTCCCGTCCTTCGCCGCCGACTGGAGCTCGGCGATGTCGCGCACCGTGAGATCACCGAGCCGCTCGCCGACCCGCGCCGGATCGCGGTCGAAGGCGGCGACCACGTCGAAGCCCTGCTGGCCGAAGCCGCGATAGAGCATGAGCGCGGTGCCCAGGTTCCCGGCGCCCACGACCGCAACCCGCCAGCGGCGGTCGAGTCCCAGGATGGTGCGGATCTCCTGCCGCAGGTGGGCGACGTTGTAGCCGAGGCCGCGACGGCCGAACGAGCCGAAGCACGAGAGGTCCTTGCGCACCTGGGCGGAGGTCACGCCCTCGCGCTCCGCGAGCCGGTGCGAGGAGATCAGGCGCCGGCCCTCGGCCTCGACCTCCTCGAGCACGCGGTAGTAGTGCGAGAGGCGGCGGACGGTGGACTCGGAGATGCGCGCCATGCGGGCTCCCCATCGCGCGGCGCGGGCGGCCCGTGGGCTCCCGCCAACCGCGTACGGCTACGCTGGTGAACCTTTTCACAAACTGCCCGACCGTGCCGTGCGGGTTCGCTGCACGGGATCGCGGCCGGAAGCGCGGCGGGGGCTCACGATCCTGCCCCCACCGCGCGCGCTTCCGACTGCGTGCTAGTTGCTCGTCTCGCCTCCCGGCACCTCGTCGCCGAGCTCGGCCTCCCCGTTGCCGCCATTCACCACGGCACCGGCGTCCTCCTCCCCCACCACCCGCGTCACCGCCGCCACCGCATCGGGAAGCAGATCACCTTCGCCCGCGGGCGCCAGGTTCACGAGCCGCACCCCCTGCGTGTTGCGCCCGATGACCGAGATGCCCTTGACCGGCATTTTGATCATCTGTCCCGAGCGCGTGATGATCATGAGCTCGTCGCCGTCGACGACCTCTTTGACCGCCACCACGTTGCCGTTCCGCTCGGTGGTCTTGATCGTGATGATGCCCTTGCCGCCGCGGTGGGATACCCGGTACTCGGAGATCTCGCTGCGCTTGCCGTAGCCGTTCTCGGTCACGGTCAGGATCGAGTCCTGGCGCTGGACCCCCACCATGCTCACCACCTCGTCGGTGTCGTCGTCGAGCGTCACCGCCTTGACCCCGTACGACGTGCGTCCCATCGACCGCACCTCGTTCTCGTGGAAGCGGACCGCGAGGCCCTTCTTCTTGGCGAGGATGAAGTCCTGGGTGCCGTCGCTGATCATCGCCTCGATGAGCGCGTCGCCGTCCTCGAGCAGGATCGCATTGATGCCGCCGCGCCGCGGGTTGCCGTAGGCGGACAGCACCGTCTTCTTGATCAGGCCCTTCTTGGTCGCGCACACCAGGTAGTGCTGGTCGTCGAACTCCTTGACCGCCACCACCGCCTGCACGCGCTCGTCGCGCGCCAGGCCCTCGAGGTGGTTGACGAGCGGACGGCCGCGCGCCATGCGCCCCGCCTGCTCGATCTCGTGCACCTTGAGCCAGTAGCAGCGCCCGAGGTGCGTGAGGAACAGCAGGTAGCTGTGGGTGCCGGCCACGAACAGGTGCTCGATGTAATCCTCTTCCTTGGTGCGCGCGCCGATCACGCCCTTGCCGCCGCGGCGCTGCGAGCGGTACGAGGAGATCTCCTGCCGCTTGACGTAGCCGGCGTGCGAGATCGTGATGACCATGTCCTTCTGCTCGATCGTGTCCTCGTACTGGATGTCGCCCTCTTCGGCCACGATCTCGGTGCGCCGCGCGTCGCCGTGCTTCTCCTTGAGCCGCGTCACCTCGTCCTTGATGATCCCGAGGATCTTCTTGGGGCTCGCGAGGATGCTCTTCAGCTTCTCGATGAGCTGGATGACCTCGAGGTATTCCTCCTCGACCTTCTTGCGCTCGAGCCCGGTGAGCCGCGAGAGCCGCATCTCGAGGATCGCGTTCGCCTGGATCTCGCTGAGCTTGAACTCGGTCATGAGCCCGGTGCGCGCGGTCTCGACGTCCTTCGAGGCGCGGATGAGCGTGATGACCGCGTCGAGATGGTCGAGCGCGATCTTGAGCCCTTCGAGGATGTGGGCGCGCCGCTCGGCCTCGGCGAGGTCGAACTCGGTGCGCCGCCGCACCACGATCTGGCGGTGGATGACGTACTGGTCGAGCAGGCCGCGCAGCGTGAGCACCTGCGGCCGCTGGTCGACCAGCGCCAGCATGATCGCGCCGAAGGTGGTCTGGAGCGGCGAGTGCACGAACAGCTGGTTGAGCACCACCTTGGGATTGGCGTCCTTCTTGAGCTCGATGACGATCCGCATCCCGTCGCGGTCCGACTCGTCGCGCAGGTCGCTGATGCCCTGGACCTTCGCCTCCTTGACCAGGTCGGCGATCTTCTCGAGCAGCGCCGCCTTGTTGACCTGGAACGGGATCTCGGTCGCCACCAGGCTCATGCGGCCCTGGCGCCCCTCCTCGACCTGCACACGCGCGCGCACCTTGATGAGGCCGCGGCCGTTGGTGTGGCAGTCGCGGATCCCCTGGGTGCCGTAGATGATCCCGCCGGTCGGGAAGTCCGGACCCTTCACGATCTTCATGAGGTCGGCGATGGTCGCTTCCGGCTGCTCGATGATGTGGATGATCGCGTCGCACACCTCGGTGAGGTTGTGCGGCGGCACTTCGGTCGCCATGCCGACCGCGATCCCCGAGCAGCCGTTGATGAGCAGGTTCGGCACCACGCCCGGCAGCACCATCGGCTCTTCGCGCGTCTCGTCGTAGTTGGGACGGAAGTCGACCGTGTTCTTGTCGAGGTCGGCGAGGATGTCGGCCGCGAGCGCGGTGAGCCGTGCTTCGGTGTTGTGGCTGATGAACCCGTTGGTGATGAACGCGTGCTCATCGGTATCCACACGCAGCGAATAGACCGGTCGCACACCGGCGTCGACGACCGATTCGACCTCGGCGTAGTAGTAGTCGGCGTTCGCAAGGCGCTCGGCCACCACGCGCACCTCGTCCTGCTCGATGCGCTCGAGAATCGCCGTGCCACCTTGCTCCCAGCGCTCGATCCGGTCGACGTTGTGCTTGGTCAGCCACTCGCGGTTCTTCCCGGAGCGCGCGTGCGACCGGACGTATCCGGCCAAGAACGGCACGTGGTCATGGCTGAGCGCCCGGCTTGCCACTGGAATGGTCGCGAGATCGGCTTCGAGCTTCTCCTGCTTCCATCCCAGGAAGCCCACCGCCCGAGCGAATTGCCGCCCGTCCCGACGGTTGGTGATCACCACCTTGAACTCGCCGTTCTCGTAGCGGCAGATCCTGCTGACGACTCCGAACTCGAGGAGCAGGGTCTGTACGCCACGAGCAAGCTCCTCGCTGCGCGTCGAGTACGAGATCTGAATCGTGTGGCGCGGTAGCAGCGAGGACGAGCCGTCGCCCATGAAGAGCGACTGGAGGAACGCCCGCTTGAACGCTCCGCTGCCCCTCCAGACGGATTCCGGCACCACCTTCTCGTGGCTGCGGCCATGCACGGCTGCAAGCGGACTCTGCCTCAGGTGCTCGAGGTTATGGATGTCGAGCTCGAACAGGAGGCTGCCGGAAGCGATCGTGCGCGAATAGACGTAGCGCTTGCCGCCCACGACGGCGTCGTACGCCGCCACGACGAGATCAAAGTAGTTCCGGTCGATGTTGTTGAAACCGGCGCGCTCCGGCGAGATCCAGCCCTCGGAGAGGAACGCACCCAACAGAATCGCGGTCTGCCGGTCGCGGTCGCCGAGGATCTGGTCCGCATTGCGAGGCTGCCGCGAGAGCACCACTCGGTCCCCGGGAGCGATCGCGTCGAGCAGCTTCCAGGTCATGCTCGGGGCGCCATCCACATGCTCCAGGCAGAGCAACGGATGATTGCCGGTGCCGATCAGCTCGTAGCCTTCCACCGTGCGGAGCCGCCGCGTGGGGTGGCTTCCGGAATGGAACAGCTTCGAAGCCGACACGACCCGCCCGTCGCGGTCGTACAGCTCGAGCGCGACGTCGTGATCCGAATCCTCAGCCGCGCCCGGGACGATCGCGTCGATCCTCACCGTGCCCGATGGCGTCGCTACAAGCGTATCTCCCGCAACGCAATACCTCATGGCCGCCGGCGCGTCGCCGTCGATGCTGCCGTAGTTGCCCTGCCCGTCGACGAGCGGGTAGCGCATCACCCAGTCCTGGGCCATGCGCACCAGGGTCGGGTAGACCACCTGCTCGCCGTGCGGGTGGTAGTTGCCGGAGGTGTCGCCGGCGATCTTGGCGCACTTCCGGTAGCCGCGGCCCGGGGCGAGGTTGAGGTCGTTCATCGCCACCAGGATGCGGCGCTGCGAGGGCTTGAGCCCGTCGCGCACATCCGGCAGAGCGCGCGAGACGATGACCGACATCGAGTAATCGATGTAGCTGGTCTTCATCTCGGACTCGATCGAGACGTCCACGATCTTGGTGCGGTCGTTCAGTGCCATGATGGTTCCGTCCTTGGCCTTATGGGGAGGGCCGCGCTGCTGCTCCGGCCGTCCCGGGTCCCCAACGCCACTCCATTGCCGCGCTCAGGTAGCGCTCGGTCGCTCCGCGCGAGAGCTGCTGGTAGCGCACCAGCGCGCTCGCGGCGTGCCGCGCACTGAGCGTCCGCGTCACACCCGCACCCAATCCGAAGCCCGCCACGTGCACGCGCCGCAGCGGGTCGCCGCGCACGTCGTCGCTGAGGCGGTAGTACCCCCAGGTCGCCGCGATGAACGGCGCCACGAATCCCCCGGACCGCGCATGCGCCTCCATCCGCCACGCCGCGCCGCGCGCGTCGCGATGGAGCTGCGAGACGGTGCCGAGGTTCTCGCCGCCCGGCCCGATCAGCGCGCCGGTGCGGTCGCCCATGTCGTCCGCGAACGCCATCAGGCCGACGCGGAAGCGGTCTTCGATCGGCCAGAGCAGCGAGAGCGCGAGCGACACCCCCCCACCGCCGGGTCCGTTCTCGACCGCCGCGACGCTCCCCAGCCCGATGACCACCTCGGGCGTGGCGGCGTGCGCCGGCCCGCGCGCCAGGCCCAGCCCGGCGACGGTCGCGACCACCACGATCAGGGTCCGTGCACGCATCAGATGTCGAGGTTCCTCACCGTGAGCGCGTTCTCTTCGATGAACTGGCGCCGCGGCTCGACCTGCTCGCCCATGAGGATCGTGAAGATGCGGTCGGCTTCGACCGTGTCCTCGTTCGTGACCCGCAGCAGCGTGCGGGTCTCGGGATTCATCGTCGTCTTCCAGAGCTGATCCGGGTTCATCTCGCCCAGGCCCTTGTAGCGCTGCACCTGGATGTTCTTGCGCCCCACGCGCGCGATCGCCGCGTCGCGCTCCTTCTCGTCGAAGCAGTAGATCTCCTCCTTGCCGCTCTTCACCAGGAACAGCGGCGGCTGCGCGATGTAGACGTAGCCCCCCTCGACCAGCGGCTTGAGCTCGCGGTAGAGGAAGGTGAGCAGCAGCGTACGGATGTGCGAGCCGTCCACGTCCGCGTCGGCCATGAGGATGATCTTGTGGTAGCGCAGCTTGGTGATGTCGAACTCCTCCTTCACCCCGGCGCCGAGCGCCGTGATCATGCTGCGGATCTCCTCGTTGGCGAGGATCTTGTCGAGCCGCGCCTTCTCGACGTTGAGGATCTTGCCGCGGATCGGGAGGATCGCCTGGAATTTCCGGTCGCGCCCCTGCTTCGCGCTGCCGCCCGCCGAGTCGCCCTCGACGATATAGAGCTCGCACAGGCCGGGATCGTCGAGCGCGCAGTCGGCGAGCTTGCCGGGGAGCGCGCCGCCGTCGAGGATGCTCTTGCGCCGCGCCAGCTCGCGCGCCTTGCGCGCCGCCTCGCGGGCGCGCGCGGCCGCCAGCATCTTCTCGACGATCTTGCGCGCGACCGGCGGGTTCTCCTCGAAGAAATCCCGCAGGCCCTCGCCGGTGATGCTCTCGACCACGCCCTTGACCTCGCTGTTCCCGAGCTTGGTCTTGGTCTGGCCCTCGAACTGCGGGTTCTGCATCTTGACCGAGATGACCGCGGTGAGTCCCTCGCGCACGTCCTCGCCGCTCGCCGAGACCTTGGCCTTGCCCGCCAGCCCCTCCTTCTCGGAGTAGTTCGTGAGCGTGCGCGTGAGCGCCGAGCGGAAGCCGATCAGGTGGGTGCCGCCCTCGACCGTGTTGATGTTGTTCACGAACGAGTGCACCGACTCTGCGTAGCTGTCGTTGTACTGGAGCGCGATCTCGGCCACCACGCCGTCGCGCTCGCGCGAGAAGAACACCGGCTTGCTGTGGAGCACCTCCTTGTTCTGATTGAGGTACTTCACGAACTCGATGATGCCGCCCTTGTAGAGGTACTCGGTGTTCTTGCCGTTGCGGGCGTCGCTGAGCTTGATCGACAGGCCCGAGTTGAGGAACGCCAGCTCGCGCAGCCGCCCGGCGAGCGTGTCCCAGTGGAACGTGATCTCGGTGAAGATCTTGGTGTCGGGCATGAAGCGCGTGGTGGTGCCCGAGCCCTTCTTCGCCCCGGCGCCGCTGGCGGGCGCGGTCTTCATCGCCCCGGTCGGCTTCCCGAACTCGTAGCGCTGCGTGTAGAGCTTGCCGTCCTTGAGCACCTCGACCTCGCACCAGGCCGAGAGCGCGTTCACCACCGAGACGCCCACGCCGTGCAGGCCGCCCGAGACCTTGTAGGTCTTGTCGTCGAACTTGCCGCCCGCGTGCAGGGTGGTCATGACCACCTCGAGCGCCGGCTTCTTCATGGTCGCGTGCATGTCGACCGGGATGCCGCGCCCGTTGTCCTTCACGGTGCAGCTTCCGTCGGTCTCGATCGTGACCGAGATCTCGGTGCAGAAGCCGGCCAGGGCCTCGTCGACCGAGTTGTCCACCACCTCGTAGACCAGGTGGTGCAGTCCCCGCACGCTGATGTCCCCGATGTACATCGCGGGGCGCTTGCGCACCGCCTCCAGACCCTCGAGGACCTGGATGCTGGTGGCGTCGTAATGATGGCCCTTCGGCTCTGCCGTCACGCTCGTGTCTCCTTCACGCATGGTCACCGCTGGATCCCTCCGCGGGCTTTGATGAATTCCAGATCGCGCACCAGCGACGAGCCCAGATGCCGGTTGAGCTGCCGCAGGAGGTCACGCTTGAGAAACCCGAGCTCGTACCGCCAGGACGATCCCTCGACCTCGACGCGCAGCGTGCCTTCCTGAAAGCTCACGGCGCGTGTGCGACGCGCGAGTCTCGGACCGACGGCTTGCGGCCATTCCGTGACCGCCCGCCAGCCCTTGATGCCGGCATCGAGGCCGAGATCCCGGAGCAGCGCCGGCAAGACCCCCGAGATCGACTCCACACTCAACCCGCTGCGTCGGGCAGGCGCAGCGGCATCACCAGACACAGCAGGTCTTCCTCGGCCTGCTTGAGCTCGCCGACCGGCTCGACGACGCCGGCGGTGAGGGCATTGTTGAGCCGGAACAGCACCTGCTCGTTCTCGAAGCTGCGCAGGATGTCGATGAGGTAGGCGGCGTTGTATCCGATCTCCATGCCATCGCCCTTGAACTCCGCCCCCACCTGGTGCTCGCCGGCGCCCAGCTCGGTCGCCGAGGAGATGCCCAGCCGCCCCTCGGACACCGAGAAGCGCACCTGGCGCGTCACGTTGTCCGCGTGCGAGGCGACGATGTCGACCGCCTCGAGCAGCTCGTCGCGCTTCACCTTGAGATCACGCGGGTTGTTCTTGGGGATCACCTGCTCGTAGTTCGGATAGGGCCCCTGGAGCAGCCGCGCCAGGATCTGGACCTTGTAGTCCCCCACCTGCATGGTGAAGCCCGCCTGGTTGCGGCCCGCTGCGACCTCGATCGAGACCGCGCTCGTGGCCTCCTCGGCGGCCCGGTTCACCGCGGCCAGCGCGCGGCTCGGGACGATGACGCCGTCCTTGCCGAGGCCCCCGTAGGCGCCCTTGCGCGAGGCGCGCGCGAGCCGGTGACCGTCGGTGGCGACGAACGTCACCTGCTTGTCGCCGCCCTGGATGAACACGCCGCTCAGGTTCGGCCGCGTCGCGTCGGTGGAGGCGGCGTAGAGCGAGCGCGAGATCAGCCGCGCGAGCGCATCGCCTTCGAGCGAGGCCTGGTTCTCGGCCTTGAGCTCCGGGATGCGCGGGAAGTCGGCGGCGTCCTGGATCGGGAAGCGCGACCAGCCCTTGCCGTCGCCGTACTTGACCTCGCACTGGGTGCCGGTGATCGCGAGCTGCAGCAGCCCGCGCGGGATCTTGCGCACCACTTCGTTGAAGTGACGGGCGGTGACCGCCACCTTGCCCGGGGTCTTCACGGTGCAGGGCACGGTGACCGCGGTGGTCACATCGAGGTCGCTCCCGGTGACGCGCAGGCCGCTCTTGTCGGCTTCGAGCAGCAGGCACGAGAGCAGCGGCATCGGGCTCTTGGCGGACACCGAGCCGAACGCCTTGCCCACCGCGTAGGCCAGGTCGCCCTGCTGGATCGTGAGTTCCATCGCGGTCACTCCCTGACGGGTAGGAAGTTCAAGTCCGGTCATGAGTTCGGAGCCTCTCGGCGGGGTGTCTCAGGGGGCCAAAACGACGCTGGGCAGCACTATAGGGAGCCTGGAGGTCGCTTCGCAAGCACTTTCTAAGCTTCTAACTTCTTGTTATTCAATAAGAAAGAAGATAGTCACCGTAGGGGATGTGGGGATTGTGGAGAGGCTCCCCGCCGGTCCTGTAACTGTTTATGCGAGAACGTGATGCAACGGTACTTCCGGCTGTGGATGGAAGCGGCGTTTCTGCACACTCCGCCGCCGACGCAAAACACCCCCAGGATCCCCACACGCGCTCCACGATTCATCCCGAGGACAGCGTGGAAATCACCCCGTTGACCTTCTCCTCCAGCGGCTTGTCGTTGCGCATCAGCGTGGTCACGCGTGCGCACGCGTAGAGCACGGTCGTGTGGTCACGACCGCCGAACGCACGCCCGATCTCGGCCAGCGAGAGATCGGTGAACTGCCGCATGAGGTACATCGCCACCTGACGTGGCTGGGCGATGGTGTGTGTGCGCCGCTGCCCGCACAGCACGTCGATCTTGACGCCGAAGCGCTCCGAGACCGCGACCAGGATCCGCTCCGGCGTCATCCGGTCGGGCTCGGGGTTCACGTAGTGCTGCAGCACCTCTTCCGCCATCGCCAGGGTGATCTCCTGGTGGAGCAGGGAGCCCAGCGCCAGCACGCGCACCAGGCAGCCCTCGAGGTCACGGATGTTGCTGCGGATCCGGTCGGCGATCATCAGCAGCACGTCGTCCGGGAGCTGCACCCCGTCGCCGTCCTGCTCGATGCGGTTGCGCAGGATCGCCATCCGGGTCTCGAGATCGGGCTGCTCGATGTCGGCGACCAGGCCCTGGTTGAAGCGCGAGATGAGCCGCTCTTCGAGCATCGGGATGTCCTTAGGAGCCTTGTCCGCGGTCACCACGATCTGCTTGCGCGCGTCGCGCAGGGCGTTGAACGTGTAGAAGAACTCCTCCTGGGTGCTCTCCTTGCCGGCCAGGAACTGGATGTCGTCGATGAGCAGCACGTCGACGTTCCGGTACTTGTTGCGGAACGCGAGCGTCTGCGCGTGCTGGATGGCGTAGATCATCTCGTTCGTGAACCGCTCGGCCGACACGTAGTAGACGCGCGCGCCGGGACGCTGATCCCGGACCTCGTGGCCGATCGCGTGCAGGAGATGGGTCTTGCCGAGCCCGGAGGCGGCGAAGAGGAAGAGCGGGTTGTAGGCCTCCCCGGGACGCTCGGCGACCGCGCGGCAGCCGGCGTGGGCGAAGGCGTTGCTCGCCCCGACGATGAAGCTCGAGAACGTGTGCCGGGGATTGAGCCGGCTGTCCAGCCAGGCGCGCTCCTCGCGCGGCACGACCGGGGCCTGGGGCTCGGAAACGCTGACGGTCGCCGGCTCGGTCGCCGTCTCGGACGGGGGGGACGCATGGCGCGCCACCGGCTCGCGGGCCGTGAAGCGCACCTCGGGATCGGTGCCGAACACCTCGCGCAGACTCTGTCGCAGCGCGGCGAGATGGTACTGGTGGATCCAATCGATGAAGAACGGGTTGGGAACCTCGAGCTCGACGATCTGGGGGCTCAGCGAGAGCGGCACGATCGGCTTGAGCCAGGTATCGAAAGCCTGCTGGGTCTCGAGCCGGATCTGTACCGCCGAGAGGACCTGCCCCCAGAGGTGAGTCGTGGCCTCTGGCAGCGTCGGCTGGGCGGACATCAGTGCGGTCCTTGCAGTGAAGGAGGTCGGGATTTCTCCACAAAGTTCGGGGCCGGAGGAAACGTTTTCAACTGCGGCCCCGGGCTTTGTGGGACGTTCGAATGTGGAAGCTTGTACACCGGTTATCAACAGCGCTCAACGACCCCACATCTCATTCCCTGATAGCAAGTTGCCTGCGGTTTTTCTGACTCCCTTCCACACGTTACTCACAAGTGCGCGGGGAGGACCCCCGAGGGGCCCCCACGCGGCCTGAAGGCACGCGTAGCCGACGCCTCCAAAACGTTCGGCAGCAAAGGTTTGAGTGGGTGGTGGCCAGGTCTCGGAAGCGGCCCCGGGAGGGGGTCCTTTCCGAGAGCGCGGTACGCTAGCACCCGAGGGGGGGTGAGGCAAGGCCCAAGCAAGCATTCCATGAGGCGCCGCAAAGCTTTGCGCGGTTTGCACATGGCTGGACCACCGCTGTGCCGATGCCCACCCGTTCACGCGCGTCCGATTGCAAAAAAGGTCTAGAAGGGGAGGTTGACCCCCGCCGAGAACCCCACGTCGTCGTTGTAACGGTCTGCAACGAAAAGCTGTAGCTCGGCGATCACCCGCAGGCCGGGATTCAGGCGCCCCTCGAGGCCCATCCGGAGCGGCACCGAGATGTCGGAGTCCTCGACCCCGAACGCGTCGCGGCTCGAGAACAGGATCCCGAGTCCCGCGTAGGGGACCAGGGTGCGACCCTCGGCGCCGCCCATGGTGCGGCTCGCCACCACCGTGGGCCCGACCGAGATCACCTTGAAGTTGTCCCCGGTCTCGATGCCGAGCGCGGCACCCACCGCCATGTCGTTGGGAGCCAGCGCGGCGATGTGCCAGCGCACGTCGCCGCCCACCCGCAGCGTGGTGCGCGTCGAGACCGGCCCGCCTGGCTTGAACCGGGTGAGTCCACCCTGGAAGCCGAAGTCGATGTTGGGATAGAAGCTGAGGCGCAGCTGCGCGAGCCCGCCGATGACGTGGTCGCTGGCGTTGAAGTAGGCGCCGAACATCTGGCCGTTGACCGGCACCAGGGTCGCGCCGGTGTACTGCCCGAACACCTGGGCGTCGGCGGGACGAACGCAGGCGAGCGCGGCCCCGAGCACGAGGGCCGCCAACGTGGTCTTCACGATCAACCTCCATGTCGATTGGGATCGACGGTGCGTGGTCACTCGGGCGAGGGGGCACCGTCGCAAATCGCCGCGGGCAGGGCAAGCGTGAAGTCGCGGCTACCGTCGCCCGGTGTCGTAGAAGGCGGAGTACCAGTCGGCGCGGGCGGAGAATCCCATCCGGTGGTAGAGCGCCATCGCCGGCGCGTTCTGCTCGTTCACGAACAGGCAGGTCGCGCGGCAGCGCTCGAGCAGACGCACGCACAGCTCCGAGAGACCGCGGCGCGCCAGCCCGCGCCGGCGTCGCTCGGGCGGCGTGAACACTCCCGAGAGCTGCGCGGCATCCCCGGTGATCGCGCTCACGCTGGCGCGGAAGCACAGCCCCTCGGCGTCCTGCCACAGCCAGGTGTGGCCGTCGCGGCACTCCTCGTCCACGCGGCGGCGATAGGCGTCGGGGTCGGCCTCGCGCGGGTCCTCGCCCAGCTCCTCGAGCCGCAGGTGGGCGCCGCTGGTGTGGAGCAGCGCGAAGTCGCGCGGCTCGGCGGGCACGAGCTCGGGGAGGCGCGTGAACGGCGGGAGCGCCGGGGCCTCGAGCGACATGCAGACCTGCCTGCGCTCGAGGCGCGGCGACAGGCCGGCCCGCGAGAGCTGCCGCACCGTGGTGACCACCGCGACGCGGGGACCGATCACCTGGAAGCGGCGCGGCAGGAACGGCAGCCGCTGGCGCGCCTGCGCCGCGAGCAGCCGCAGCGCGGGCACGTCGTCGCCGAGCGGCAGGAGCGCCCCGGAGTGTCCGCCGATGTGGAGCATCGCCGCGATCCCGTTCTCGCGGCGCACCGCCCAGTACTCGTCGCGCGGCGCCGCCAGCGCGTCGCGCAGCACCAGCGCCAGCAGGTACACGTTGAGCACCGGATCCTGGTCCAGCCAGCCGAACACCTCGGGCAGGTCGGAGGGGCCCAGGCGATCGACGGTGAGCGGGCCGATGCGGGGATGCGGCACCATCAGACGATCCGCTCGAAGATCGAGTCCACCAGCCGGTCGAAGCCCTCGTTGCGCTTGTTGCGCGGCCGCTCGAGCGGGATCGTCAGATCGGCGGCGATCCGGCCCGGCCGCTGCGAGAGCACCAGGACGCGGTCCGCCATGAGCACCGCCTCCTCGATGATGTGCGTGACCATGACCACGGTGCGCACCGGCAGGTCCTGGTCGGACCAGAGCGTCAGCACTTCCTCGCGCAGGTTCGCCGAGGTGAGGGGGTCGAGCCCGGCGAACGGCTCGTCCATGAACAGCACGTCCGGCTCGACCGCCAGCGCGCGCGCGAGCCCGGCGCGCTGCTTCATGCCGCCCGAGAGCTCGGCGGGGTAGGCCTCCTCGTATCCGTCCAGGCCCACCTTGTCCAGGTAGAACGCGGCGCGCTTGCGCGCCGACGCGTCGTCGAGCTCGCGCGCCTTGAGCCCCAGCTCGACGTTCGCCTGCACGGTCAGCCAGGGGAGGAGCGCGAACGACTGGAACACCATCGCCGCGTTTCGATTGACTCCGTCGAGCGGCCGGCCCCGGTCGAGCACCACGCCCGAGGTGGGAGGGAGCAGCCCCATCATGATCCGGAGCAGCGTCGACTTGCCGCTCCCCGAGGGGCCGGCGATGCACACGAACTGGCGGTCCGGGATCTCGAGCGAGAGATCCTCGAGCACGGGCACGACGCGGCCGCGGTCGCTGAAGGCGAGCGAGACGTGCCGGAGCTCGAGCATCAGCCCTCCAGGACGTACCGGCGCTGCACGTACCGATAGAGCCGCGCCCACACCAGCCGGTTGAAGGCCACCACGGTGACCACCAGCACCGCGAGCGACAGAAGCAGCAGCGTGCGGTCGCCGGTCTGGAAGGTAGCCCGGTTGATGATCGCCCCCACGCCCATCACCTCGTAGATCTGACCCCGGTAGCTCACGTACTCGGACAGGATGAGCGCGTTCCAGGTGCCGCCCCACGCGACCACGCTGCCGGTGACCAGCGACGGGAGGGACGCGGGCAGCACCAGCTGGCGGTGGATCTCGTGGCGCGACAGGCCCAGGGACCTGAGCGACTCGCGCAGGTCGCTGGGCACGCGCCGCACCCCGGAGAGCATGTTGAAGAGCAGGTACCACTGCATGCCGGTGAGCGCCAGCACCACGGAGATCACCTCCATGCCTCCCAGCCGCTGGACGAACAGCGCGACCAGCACCGGGAAGAACGCGGTCGCCGGGATCGAGGCCCCGACCTGGGCGGCGATCGACAGCACGCGCGCGCCACGCGGGTGGTCGCTCGCCCACAGCGCGACCGGCACGATCCAGGCGAGGGCCAGCACGTACGCGGCGTTGATGCGCAGGAACGAGAGCAGCAGCGCGACCGGGAGTGCGGCCGCCTCGGCGGGCCACGGCGGCAGGAGCGCCCGCACCAGCCCGACCACCGCGAGCACCAGCCAGAGGCCCGCGCCCACGCCCAGCGGCCAGCGCGCGATCCGCCACACCCTGGCGCCCGACCGCCCCGCCGACGCCCACACCTGGTTGGCACGTGCCATCGGCAGGCGGCTCCAGGCGGCACGCCCCGCCGCGCGCACCGGGCGGAGCAGCGTCGGAAGGCCGAAGTCGGGAAGCCGCCACGCGTCCTCGTCGACGCCTCCCGCCTGGGTGTCGTAGGTGAAGCGGCGCGACCAGGAGCGCACCGGGCGCCAGATGAAGAACTCGATCGCCAGCACCACCGCGATCAGGATGATGAGGGCGGCGGTCGCGAGCTTGAGGTCGCCGCGCGCGAACGCGATCGAGAGGATGCTCCCGAGCCCCGGCAGGTCGTAGTGCACCGGGCCCGCGGCGATGATCTCGCTCGCGATCAGGAAGTACCAGCCGTTGGTCCAGGAGAGGATGCTGTTGTAGACCATGCTCGGCACGCAGGCGGGGAAGAGCAGCGACCGCCACAGGAGCACCCCGCGCACGCCCAGGCTCTGCACCGCCGCGCGGGTCTCGGCCGGGATGGTGGTGAGCCCCTCGTAGATGCCGAAGGCGATGTTCCAGGTCATGCTGGTGAAGATCAGGAACATCGAGGCGAGCTCGAGCGCCGGGCGCCCGCCTCCCAGCACGCCCACGAACACGTAGATCGCCGCGGGGAAGAAGCCCAGCACCGGCACCGACTGGCCCACGTCCAGCAGCGGCAGGATGAAGCGCGCCTCCGCGGGCCGGGTGGCGGCGCGGAACGCCACGATCCACGAGAACACGATCGAGGCGACGTAGGCGCCGGTCATGCGCATCAGCGACCAGGCGGCGGCCTCGGGCAGGTCCGCGAACTTGGCGGCGGGCGGGATGAGCTCGGCCGCGAGCCGGAACACCGGGCGCGGGTTGAGGAACAGCCCGGGGAGCGCGGCGAGCGTCAACAGGATGGCGACGGCCGCGACCGGCAGCCAGCCGGGCGCGCGGCGGGTCTCGGGCATCGCACGACCCTCGAACAAGCAACCGGAAGAGAAGGGAGGGCGCGAGCCAGCGCACCTCGACGTCGCGAGGCCGCAATCTAGCGCGGGGTCGCGCTGCGGGACAAGCTCTGCCGGGTCGGTCCTGCTCGGCAGCCGGGGCGGGGTCGAGGGGTGTGCCCCTCGAGGCACGGCGGGTCGGCGCCATCCAGGCGCCGACTCGCCTGGGTCCTCGGGTCGCTCCGCCATCCTGGCTACGCTCGCCTGCGGCGCCTCGAGGGCACACACCCTCGCCCCCTGCACCCCTCACTCAGCCGGCGAGGTTCGCCTTGTCGGCCTCGGAGCCTTCCATCACCCAGCGCACGCCCTTCGAGCACGGGCAGGTGCCGCCCACGCGCTTGAGCTTGGGCATCTTCATGATCGCGTCCTTGACCGTGAGCGTGCCGGCGGCCACCCCGCGCAGCGCCTCGGCGTAGTGCTTGAGGTCTCGGCTCGCGACGTAGCCCTCGTTCAAGTGACGCGCCAGGTAGCGCAGATACTCCTCGGCGTCGGTGAAGCTCTCGCCGTCCACGCCCACCATGCTGAACGCGGGCTCGCCCTTGCGCCGGAAGAAGCGCCGGTCGGGCATCTGCAGCAGCTCCTCGTGCCGGACCCCGTGGTGGACGCCGCGCGAGCGCTCGAGCTCGGCGAGCGCCTGGTCGGCCTGCTCGGGCGTGTAGGACGGGAACCGGGCACGGATGAAGCGCAGGTTGATGTCGCGGATCATGCGCCGCACTTCCTCGATGTACTGATCCTGCGCTTCGCGGTTCTTGAGATCCTTGAATCCGAACTTGATATTCGTATCGCCGCCGCGCTCGTCGCCGAACATCTCGAGCCCGCGCGGGAACCACTTGTTGATCGCGTGCTGGATCGCGTTCATCGTCATGAACGGATCGCCCTGCGCGGCGCGCTGCGCCCAGCGCCGCATCGGGATCACGCCGGCGGCGAGGTGGAACGCCTCCTCGCGCAGCATCGGCGGCATGCTGTCGGCCATGGGCTTGTACGCGCACACCTTCTGCATCGTGAGTTGATACTTGCCCACCCGGTCGATGATCGCCGCGAACGCGATGTTGTCGATGAACGAATCGTAATCGAGGTTGAAGGCGTCGAGGACGTGGTTGCCGGTCTGCATCGAGAGGATTTCCTCGACCATCTGCTCGCCGGTCACGCCGCCCGAGACATGGCGCCAGTCCTTGGAGAGCAGCAGGTGCAGCATCTGGTAGCCGTGCCGCAGCTCCTCGGCCATCACCCGCATCACCCAGAAGCGGTCCTGGTCGTCGTCGGCACGCTCGAGCGTGCCCGCGTGCTGCTGGATCGAGCCGAACTCGGTCGAGGCCTGGGCACGGATGATCGCCAGCAGGTGCGCGGCCTCCTCCTCGCTGAGCTGGTCGGGATCGAGGCGCTTCGGCTCGCCCTGGTGATCGCCGACGTGGACGACGTCGGGCGTGCCGAGCTCCATCTTGGCGCACAGGCAGAAGCGCTCATCGGTGGGGAAGTACTTCTCCCAGCGGTCGAGCAGCGTCTCGTAGTCCTTGAAGTTGTGGCGGCACCAGTGCTCGACCGCGCCGTGGTAGCGCTTCTCGAGCGTGACCTGATCGACCTTCATCGTGACTCCTTTGGGCCGTCGAGTCGCATCTCGAGCGCTTCGAGCGGCGAGGGCGCGAGCCCGAGCGCGCGCAGGAAGCCCGCGAGTCCCTGGTCGCCGCGGTCGACCAGCGTGCGCACGCTGCGGGCGCCGCCGGCGCGGAAGTGGGCCACCATCGCCTCGAACATGCGGCGCCCCAGGTCCTTCCCGCGGTGCTCGGGATCGATGCCGAAGCGCTCGATCCAGCCGCTCGGCTCCTCGAGGCCGAACTCCCCGGCCCGCAGGTCGCCGAGCATGAAGCCCACCACGCGTCCGTCCGCCTCCGCCACCTGGGAGGCATCGGGATCGCGGCGCAGGTAGAAGCCGACCCGCTGCTCCCAGATATCGGGCCGGTAGGTGCCGCTGATCCGCTCGTCGATCCGGGTGATGGCGCTGATATCCAGCTCGTCCAGAGGTCGGATACGGGCTTCGGCCTGGGTGCCGGGCATGGGGGTCTCCAACGGTCGATAGTCGATGCGCCGACGCAGATTATCAGCTTTTCAGATGCACCGTCAGCGCCTCGGCGCAGGTTTTGAGCCCTTTGCACCGCGTCCCGGCCCGCTAAACCCAGTCCGGGCGCGGGATTTGGGGCCGCGTGCGGTTCAGAAACTCGTTGAAACGACCGGCGGTTGAACCTTATCCTTTGCGCACATCGGGTCAGAGGCCCCCCGCCTCCGCGCTCGGCATTCGTATTTGAGACACAAGTGAAGGTTCCCGGCCGCAGGAGCTGAGCACCCCCATTCTGCTCTTCGGCGCCCCAGCAACGTGGCTTGCGCATCAGGAAGGAGCGCCATGAAGTCTCGTTACGCTTTCGCTGTTCTCGCCTGCGCGGCGATGATTGCATTCGCCGCTGTACCCGCGTTGGCCCAGGGTGATTTCGATACGCCGACGCTGACGCTCGGCCCCACCGGCCTCGCCAAGCAGACCATCACCGTTACCGCCGGCGCGACCGGCGCGCCCGCCGGGTTCACGATCTGGTGGATGCCGCGCGCCGAGTTCGACGCCAACGGCGGCCAGTGGTGGCTCTACGGCGATCCGAAGCAGGGCGAGGCCAACTTCACCGGCACGCCTTCGCTGAACCGGTTCCCGGGTGATGCGTCCAGCTTCGCGCTCGGTCCCAACGAGTCGATCACCGTCGAGATCGGTGACCTCTTCGACGAAACCGGCGTCACCGTGACCGGCTGGCGGTCAGCGTGGGGCGGTGAGCTCGAGTACGGCACCCAGTACGTGTTCTGCGCGTTCGCCAACGCGCAGGGGACCGTGTATCAGAGCGGCTTCACCGAGAACTTCGACGCCACCACCATCCTGACCCAGGACTGCACGTTCACGATCGGCTACTGGAAGAACCACCCCGAGGCGTGGCCGGCGGGATGCACCCCGATGAATCTGGGCGGATTCTCGTACACCGCCGCCGAGCTCATGTCGATCCTGAACCAGCCCGTGCAGGGCAATGGGGCGATCTCGCTCGCCCACCAGCTCATCGGCGCCAAGCTCAACATCTGCCAGGGCGCGAACCCCGCGGCTGCCGCCGCGTGCGTGACCGCGGCGGACGGGCTGCTCGCGAGCTGCGGCTCCAAGGTCCCGCCGGTGGGGAGCTGCAACCTCGCCCCGGGCTCGACCAGCACCAGCACCCAGTGCCTGGACGACTACAACAACGGCCTCACGGGCCCCGGTCACTGCCCGTCGACGCCTGCGCGCACCTCGACCTGGGGACAGCTCAAAGTCCTGCACCGGTAGGATACGGAGCGCGGCGATCGCCGCATCCGGAACGATTCACGAACGGGGACGCCTCGACGGCGTCCCCGATTCGTTTGCGGCTCTCCGTTGACCCTCCCCGGGCCGCGACCTATCCTGCCGGCGCGCCATGAGCCCCGGCCCGCCGCACCGCGGCATCCCTTCCCGCCGCCTGCTCCTCGTCCCCGCGGCGTTCATCCTGCTCGTGGCGACGGTGCCCTGGCTGGCCGGGTACTACGAGCAGCGGGGCTGGCCCCACCAGGCGCGCGCCTACACCAGCGAGATCATGGTCTCGGGGCTCACGCTCCTGCTCGGCTGGTGGATCATCACGCTCATCCGCCGCGAGCAGCGCGAAACGGTCCGGCACGTCGCCGAGCTCGAGCGCCTCACGCTCACCGATCCGCTCACCGGGCTCGGTAACCGGCGCGCGCTCGAGCGCGACCTGCCGCGGGCGCTGCGCCTCTCGGAGCGCATCGACGTGCCGCTCGCGCTCCTGTTCATGGACATCGATCACTTCAAGCAGATCAACGATCGCAACGGGCATGCGGTCGGCGACGACACGCTGCGCATGCTGGGCGCGGTGCTGCGCTCGTGCTCGCGGGCGGGCACCGACATCGCCTACCGGGTGGGGGGCGACGAGTTCGTCATGACGCTGGTGACCGATCGCGAGGGCGCCGAGCGGGTCGCCCAGCGCGCGGTCCAGGACTTCTTCCAGCGATCGCCGCGCCACTCGAGCCTGAGCTACGGCGTCGTGCTGTGGGACGGCAAGGCGAGTGCGGCCGCGCTCATCGATCAGGCCGACAGCCGGATGTACCAGAGCCGGTTCGGAACCGCCTGGGTGCCCCAGCCGGCCTAGCGGCCGGCGCTCTACCGCCTGCGGGCGCGGTGTCCCGTGCCGTCGGAGGCTTTGCGGTGCACCACGCGCGGCGTCGCATGGCCGTTGCGCCACGGCCACCAGCCCGGCGCCGGACCGCCTCCCGGTGCGCTCGCGCCGTTGGCGGCGGCACCCCGCGTCCAGACCCGCGGGTGGGAGTCGCCACGCAGCGCGTCGGCGAAGTCCGGATCGACCGCCTCGCCGGCCATCCAGCCGCCCTCCCGTGCCGACTCGTCCTCGCCGGCGGCGGCGCGTGCGGCCCGGTGCTGCTCGAGCTGCCGCACCATCCAGCCCACCATGCGCGGGCGCAGGTCCCCGAGCACGTTGAAGCACTCGTGGCCGCCTTCCGGGTAGTAGAGCAGCTCGCGGGTGCAGCGGCCGTCCTCGAAGATCCGCCACGCCTCGGTGCCCGGGGTGATGATGTCGTGCCCGCCGCCCGCCACGATCAGCGGGCAGCGGAGCTTGGGGAGCACGTCGGCGAGCGTGATGCGGTCCACCGAGGCGCCCATCTCGCGCTCGTCGACGCCGTAGAGCGCCGCGAGCTCGCGGCGCAGCGACGCGAGCGTCACCTTCCAGTAGACGTCCGCCGAGTAGGGGGGGCTCACCGCCGCCACCGCGCGGACCCGGGTGTCGTGGGTCGCCATGCGGATCGCGAGGTATCCGCCCAGGCTCATGCCGAAGAACGCCACCGCGTCCGGATCCAGCTCGGGCGTGGCCTCGATCTGGTTGAGGATCGCCACCCCCACGGGACGGGGCTCGGCCACCATCGACATGCGATGCCAGGTGGCGCCGAGACCGGGTCCGTCGAAGGCGAGCACCGCGACGCCGCGCTCGAGCAGCGCCTCGGCCCACCAGTGCATCTCCTCCTTCACGCCGTTGGTGCCGTTGAAGAGCACCGCCACCGGCACCGGCCGCGGGCCGGGCGGGAGCCGCAGGTAACCCTGCAGGCGGTGGCGCCGGAATGCGACCTCGAACGGCACCGCGGGCGGATCGAGCAGCGGCGCCGCATGGCCGTAGGCGCGCACGCAACCGTCGTGGAGGGCGCGCTTGCGGCCGATGTCGAGGAACACGACGTACTGGGCGAAGTTGTAGGCCGCCGACGCCGAGAGGAAGTGCCGGGACGCCAGCGCCCCGTGCCCGAGGCTCAGGGCATCCTGGGCCCACTGCTCGTGCTCGCGGCCCAGGCTCTCCCATTCGTCGACCCAGGATTCGAGGCTGGAGACCCGGCTCAGGACACGATCCACGTCGCGGGCGCTCACGCCCGCGTTGGTGAACTGCTGGCGGGCCCATCCCGGCATGTGGCGGGCGATGCCGAGCTTCAGGGTCAGGCGCACGAAGCCCGGCCGCAGGAGCTGGCTCCGCAGCACGTGCGGCGCGAGAAAATCGACCCGTCCGCCCTTGACCGCCATCTCACGCCCCCTGGTGTCTTCCCGTGTCGGCCGCGTCCGTGAATGTCGACGAAGTCCGCGGGTCGTCGCCCCCTGTTTCGAGGCCCGATCGGCCGACTCGATGCGGGTTTTTTGCATCATGCATGCCACGAGGCGCGGCGCCGATCACGTGCGTGATCGCCATGCCGTTCGGCGCGGGAACCCGCGGTTCGCGGGGGTTCCTTGCGGTTCGCCCGTGACGTGATGCGCCGTCGCGTCGCGGACGCGCAACGCTTCGCGTGCAATTAGGCTCAAATCGCGGCGTACCGATGGGGCATCCGGCGCAATGCGTGCGATTCAGAGGCGGTGCGCGCCCGCGATCTCGCGCTCGACCAGCGCCCGATAGGCGTCGCCGAGCCTCACGGCGATCGGCCCGGTGCGGACCGTCCGGCCCTCCACCGTTCCGACCCGGACGATCTCCTGTACCGAATTGGTCAGCCACAGCTCCTCGGCGGACTCGAGGTCGGCGAGGGTCAGCGGCTGCTCGCGCATCGGCACCCGGACGGTGTCGCCGAGCCCGAGCACCAGTGCGCGGGTGACGCCCGGCAGGATGCCGGAAGCGAGCGGCGGCGTGAGCGCCTCGCCGCCCCGGAGCGCGAACAGATTGCTGACCGTGCCCTCGAGCACCTCGCCCGAAGGCCGCACCAGCAGCGCCTCGTCGACGCGGGCAACCCGTGCCTCCTCGCGGGCCAGGTGGTAGGCGAGCCGGCTGGTGGTCTTGTGCGCGCCCAGCGGGCCGGGCTCGAACGGGCGCTTCGAGACCACCACCGAGGCGCTGCCCGAGCGGGTGCCGGACCACAGGCGCCCGGCGAGCGGCTCGACCTCGACCCACGCTCCGGTGCGGGTCGGCCGCCCGCCGGGAATCCCGCGGGTGACGGTGATCCGCGCCACCGCATCCGACAGTCCCTCGGCGGCGAGCAGCTCGCCGAGCGCGCCGCGCAGCGTCACGGGCGAGGCGGGGACCGGGAATCCCAGCACCGCGGCCGAGAGCACCAGCCGCTCCATGTGGCGCGGCCACGCGAACGGCCGGCCGCCATAAACGCGCAGGGTCTCGAACAGGCCCTCGCCGTCCCGGGCGCCGCGGTCGAAGAGCGAGAGCCGGGCCTCCTCGCCGCGGCAGATCCGGCCGTCGATCCACACCGCGCGCGTGGGAATCGGCGGTCGCCTCACCGGGCCGGGGACACCCTCTCCCCACTCAGGCCGCTCGATCGCACCCACGCTACTCGCGGCTCATCGCGGGGAGAGGGTGTCCCCGGCCCGGGTCGAGTGTCACGGGGCCGAGGACCCGCTCGAGTGCCAGCCGCAGCCCCTCGGCCTTGTCGAGCGTCTCCTCGTACTCCGCCCCGGGGTCGGAGTCCGCGGTGATGCCGCCGCCGGCGGCGAAGTGGATCGCCTCGGGCGTGACGATCGCGGTGCGGATCGCGATGTTCCAGTCGGCGTCCCCGCTCCAGTCGAGATAGCCGACGCTCCCGGTATAGAGGTGGCGCCGCACCGGCTCGAGCGTCTCGAGCACCTCCATCGCCCGGATCTTGGGGGCGCCGGTGATCGAGCCCCCCGGGAAGCAGGCGTGGAGCAGGTCGAACGCGTCCCGCTCCCCGGCGAGCGTGCCGGTGACCGTGGAGGTGAGGTGGAACACCTGCGGGAACGCCTCGAGCGCGCAGAGCGCTTCGACCTGGACCGACGCGGTCTCGCACACGCGCCCGAGGTCGTTCCGCAGCACGTCCACGATCATCACGTTCTCCGCCCGGTCCTTCTCGCTCGCGAGCAGCGCCTCGCGCAGCCGCGCATCCTCCTCGGGGTCGGCGCCGCGCGGGCGCGTGCCCTTGATCGGACGGGTCTCGACGCGGCGGCCGCGCAGCTCGAGGAACCGCTCCGGACTCGCCGAGGCGATCGCGTGATTGCGGGCGCCCAGGAACGCCGCCCAGGGCGCGGGCGAATCGAGCGCGAGCGCCCCGCTCAGCTCGAGCGCTCGGGCGACCGGGTCGGCGCGCTCGACCGGCAGCGTCCAGCGCTGCGACAGGTTGGCCTGGAAGATGTCGCCGGCCGCGATCAGGTCCTGGACCCGCGTCACCGCGGCGCGGTAGTCCGCGGCCGTGAACGTGGAGCGGGGCCG
>DATEMP010000253.1:0-9559 GCA_035275545.1 Candidatus Eiseniibacteriota bacterium
CGAGGCGCTCGAGGCAGGGTTCACGCACTACGGCCCCTCCGCCGGTCTTCCCGAGTTCCGCAAGCTGATCGCCGAGCAGTGGAGCCGCGAGCGGGGGATCCCGTGCGACGCGGACAACGTGGTGGTCACCCCCGGCGGCAAGCCGATCATGTTCTTCGCCATGCTCGCCCTGCTCGAAGAGGGCGAGGAGGTGCTCTACCCGAATCCCGGGTTCCCGATCTACGAGTCGGTCGGCAACTTCCTGAACGCGCGCACCATTCCGCTGGTGCTCAAGGAGGAGAACGGCTTCGACCTCGACATCCGGGAGCTGGAGAGCAAGATCACCTCGCGCACCCGGCTGCTGGTGCTCAACTCGCCGCACAACCCGACTGGCGCGGTGCTCAAGCCCGAAACTGTCGAGGCGATCGCGGCACTCGCCCGCAAGCACGACTTCCACATCCTCTCGGACGAGATCTACGCCCGCATCCAGTACCAGGGGAAGCATCTTTCGATCGCCTCGCTGCCCGGCATGGCGGAGCGCACCATCGTGCTCGACGGGTTCTCCAAGACCTACGCGATGACCGGCTGGCGGCTCGGGTTCGGCATCATGGAGAAGCAGCTCGCCAAGCACGTGTCGCGGCTCATGACCAACTCGAACTCCTGCACCGCGACCTTCGTTCAGAAGGCGGGGCACGCCGCACTCGCCGGACCGCAGGCCGAGGTGCTGGCGATGGTCGAGGAGTTCCGGGTGCGGCGCGACGTGATCGTCCAGGGCCTGAACGCGCTTCCCGGCGTGAAATGCTTCATGCCGAGCGGCGCGTTCTATGCGTTCCCGAACATCACCGGCACCGGCATCAAGAGCGCCGAGCTCGCCAAGCTGGTGCTCGAGGAAGCGGGCGTCGCCTGCCTCTCCGGCACCGCGTTCGGCGCGGCCGGCGAGGGCTACCTGCGCTTCTCGTACGCCAACTCGGCCGAGAACATCCGCACCGCGCTCGGCTGGCTGGGCGAATTCCTGAGCGCGCGCGTCACGCGCTAGGAGTTTCCGCCGTGCGCCGGCTGATCCTGCTCGCGGTGGCGCTTGCGGCGCTGTCGGGACCGGGTGTGCGCGCCCAGGGTGCGCCGCCCGCGGGCGGCTGGCCGCCCGAGACCGCGCGCGATTCGCTCGTGAAGACCGACCTGCCCGCCGGCGTGTGGGCGGCGCGCGACACCATCGCCAGGCTGCTGGCGAAGAAGAAGGGCGCGAAGGTGTGGCGCAGCAGCGGGCGCTTCGAGAGCCCCGCCGGGGCGCTCATGACCACCGCCCGGCTCACGATCCACGGCTCGTACAAAACCACGCCCGAGCCGAAGGACGCGATCAGCTTGATCGAGGCGTATCTCAACCGCAGCGGCTGGCGAAGCGACGAGGAATGCTCCACCGACGGGCCGGACGGCACGTTCTGGGGCATGCGCCGCGCGGGTGTGCGCTGCCTGGTGCGCGGTCTCTGGGACGGCGGCGACGCGATGGACTCGACCTACGTGCCCGCGCCCGAGTACCAGGTGATCGTCGACTGCCTGGTGGACCGCGTCGACATCTGTCCCCACTGAGCGAGGAGCGTCTCCCATGACTGAGCGGCGCAACGTCTCGACCGGGAGCCCGTACGAGCCGATCGTCGGGATCTCGCGGGCGGTACGGATCGGCAACGTGATCGCGGTCGCCGGGACCGCGCCGCTCGGGCCCGATGGGAAGACGGTCGCGGTGGGCGATCCCGCGGGCCAGGCGCGGCGGTGCTTCGAGATCTCGCGTGCGTCGATTGAGCAGCTCGGCGGCAGCTTCGCGAACGTGATCCGCACGCGCCTCCTCATCACCCGCATCGAGGACTGGCGGGCGGTCGCCGAAGTGCACGGCGAGTTCTTCCGCGACATCCGGCCGGTGAACACCATCGTGCAGGTGTCGCGCTTCATCGACCCCGAATGGCTGGTCGAGACCGAGGTGGACGCGGTCCTCTGACCCGCGCGCCGCCCGCGCCGGGCGGGGCTTTTCGCGATTGACCGTCCGGGCACGGGGGCATAGCTTCGAGGCCCCCTTGGACAGGATCCCCCACGGCTCCAAGGGGACCCTCGCGGCCGCGCGCAGGTGCGTCGCGGACGGGATTCGAAACGCGCCGCCCCTCCGCCGGGTCGCCGCCGGGAGAATGCCATGCTCCCAGGTCGCCATGCCCTTCGTCTGATCGTGCTTGGATCGGTCGTGATCGGTCTCCTCGTGACTTCGTCGGCCGCCATCGCCCAGTACCTCCAGCCCGGGGTCCCGCGCGATACCATCCGGTGGAACAACCCGGGTGGCGGCAGCTGGACCGAGGCCTCGAATTGGGAGCCGGCGAACGTCCCCGACGCCCCCAACGAATTCCCGATCCTCCGCTCGCTCGGGACGCCCTACCTCGTCACCCTGGACCAGGACGTCGCTCTGGGAGGCGCCCGGTTCGACGTCGGGTCGCAGCTCGAGATCCAGGGGCACACGTTCTTTGTCGCCGGTATTCCAACCAACCGCGGCACGATCCGCATCACCGACGGCGGCACGCTGCGCGCGTACTACGGCTACATGGAGAATCGCGGCGCACGGATCGTCGCCGGTCCGGGTGGCGGGACTGTGTCGACCGAGGTGGTGTGGCCGGGCAGCTACGGCACGATCGACTGCACGCTCAACGGGCCGATCGGCACCCCCATCACGCGCGGCTCGTTCGAATCGGACGGCGGCAATCTCACCGTCTGGTGCGGCACGCTGGTCAACGCGGACATCAAGCGGCCCGGCGGCAGCGGGGTGGTGACGCTCGCCCAGTCGACCACGCAGGACCTGCTGGTCCATCCCGGCGCTGAATGCGTCATCAGCGGGTTCATGTTCGTGACCGCCGACCAGACGTCCTTCACGAACCACGGAACGATCCGCATCCCGGGACGGCTCAACGTCGGCCTGTTCTCCAACAACGTGATCTCGGTGTTCGGCACCGGCGAGATCATCCTCGAGAAGGGCATCCTCGACACGCCGAACGGCGGCCTGCTCATCCAGGGCGCGGGGCACACGATCCGCGGCTGCGGCACGATCAACGGCAACATCGAGAACCACGGCACCATCGAGATCGAGTGCCCGGGGTCGGATGCCTACCAGAGCGGGAGCATCGACAACCGGGGCGCGATGCGGCTCCTCCAGGGCGGTTGCCTCTCCAGCGGCCCGATCTGGAACAACGGCACGATGACCGTGTCCGGCGGCACGCTGTGGCTCCGGCCCGGCGCGTCCCTGGAGACGGCGCCGGGGAGCCAATTCACCTACGCGGGTGGCAACATCATCAACGAGGCCGCGGCGACGTTCCGTGATCTCACCGTGCCTGCCAACGCCATGCTCTACACCGCAGCCGGCGGCGTGACCACGGTGTCCGGCGCGGCGCTGGTCAACCGCGGCACCGTAGGCGTCTCGACGCAGGGGACACTCACGCTCACCGCGGCCACCGACTACCTACAGCCGGCCGGCATCACCGATCTTTCGGGCGGCGTGCTGAACGCGGCGCGCGGGCTCCAGATCCAGGGCGGCGAGCTGCGCGGCTACGGCACCATCGCGGGCAGCGTCGTCAGCTCCGGCGTGGTGAAGCCCAGTGCGGCCGGGCTGGGTCCGCTCGTGATCCAGGGCGCCTATCAGCAGCTCCAGGGCGGCCACATGAACGTCCAGATCGCCGGCGAGGATCGCATGAGCCGGCTGGCCGTGAACGGAGCCGCCACGCTCGGCGGAGCGATCGAGGTGGTGACCGGCCCCGGCTACCAGCCGGGTCCCGGCAGCTTCGAGGTGATGACGTACGGCTCGCGCTCGGGTGAGTTCGGCGACTGCGTCGAGAGCATGCCGCCGCAGTACCAGGTGGTTCCGGCGTACGGACCGCAGCGTCTCGACCTGGTGGTCAGCGCGGTCACCGGGGCCGAGGATCCGCTGCACGTTCCGGCGGCGCTCCGGCTCTACCCGCGCTCGGGCGCCGGGGCGGCCTTCGTGCTCGACCTGCCGCGAGACGCGGACATCACGGTGCGCGCCTACGACGCCGCGGGACGGGAGATCGCCCGGCTGGCGGAGGGCGCACGAGCGGCGGGGGTCCATGTCTTCCCGCTCGCCGGCGGACGCGGCGCTCCCCCGAGCGGGATCTACTTCGCCCGGGCCTGGGTGCGCAGTGGCGGCGCCGAGGAGACGCGCTCCGCGCGCATCGCGCTCACCCGGTAGCGGATCACGACGTCGCGGCGGCGCACGGGCTCACGCTCGTGCGCCGCCGACGTTTCTGCGCGGCAGGGCTCAGTAGCCCGTCACGTATCGGATGCGGGTCTCCCGGAACGTGATCGCTCCGGTCGTGGTGTCGATCCGATAGTCCTGCCTCAAGAGCACCACGGTGTCGTGAAAACTGAACTCGAAGGCCGGCAGGACGTGGATGTAGAAGATCGTGTGCAGGATGCTGCCTTGCGATGGCCGGCTGAACGACGTGAGCGGCTTCGGCCGGTATCCATCGTGCCAGAGAAACCACAGGTACTCGGCCACCCCCTGCACGGCGTGGTCGTCGACCGGCCGCACCATCAGCCTTCCGTAGGTGGCGCCGGGGTGGAACCGGTCGTAATCCGAGCGGTCGAGGTAGCCGGCGCGATGCGCGCGCACCGACGTGCGGTAGGCCCCGTCCCGCGCGATGAACTCGATGTAGCGCGACGTGACGTTGGGCGGATCCGGGTCCACCACGCTGTGGGGAATCATGCTCGCCACCGCCCACGCGCGCGCCTGGGCGGTGTCCTCGGTCGAGAGCTCGATCCAGGTGTTCGACTGGCCGGGTCCCACCACGGTGGTCGTGTTCACGTAGAGCCGGTTGGGGGTATCGGGCGGCTCGGCATAGAAGTCGGCGGGGCCGGAGAAGGTCGACGAGTACGCGGCGTTGAGGAGCTGCGCATCGGTGAACACACTGTCGCGGGCGCCGATCGGCTGCGCCCGGGGCGGCGCGGGCCTCGTCGGCCCGGTGCAGCCACCGCGCTCCTCTCGTGTCGAGCAGCCACCGAATGCGATCCATACGGCGATACCCAGGATCGCGAACCGGAACCGACCGCGGCGTAAGGGGACCACGTCATGTCATACCCCGTACGTTCCGTCCGGGGTTCCCTGACGCTGGCACGCGTGGTGCGATAACGGGTTGCGAGCCCCCGCGTCATCCCGCCCCTGCATGGGTGCGCCATGCGTATTGCTCCGCTGTGCCTGTGCCTCCTGATCGTGCTCCCGGCCCACATCCACGCCTCCGCGACGCCCGCGTGCGCGCAGAGCCTTCACCTCAACGAGATCATGGCCGGTCCGGCACGCGACTGGGACGGCAACGGCACGTTCTCGTCGCGTGACGACGAATGGGTCGAGATCGTCAACACCGGCGCCATGCCGGTCGACCTCGCGGGCTTCATCATCACCGACGGGGATTCCATCCCGCGCTACGCGCTGAGCGGCACGCTCGCCGCCGGCGCGCGCCAGGTCATCTACGGCGGCCAGTCCCACGCGTGGGAGCAGGCCAACGGCTATCCCGCGTTCGGCCTCTCGCTCGCCAACGGCGGCGACTCGGTGGTGCTGTGGCAGATCGTGGGTCCGGACACGGCGGTCGTGGACGCCTACGCGTTCCGCAGCCACGAGGCGGCGCCCGACCGCGCGATCGGCCGCATGCCCGAGGGATCGGGCGCGTGGGTGATCTTCGACGCCCTCAATCCCTACACCGGCGCCACGCCGCCGCAGGGCAACGGCTGCGCCCCCACGCCCGGGAACGAGAACGTGTGCGATCTCACGCCCACGCGCGCGATGCCGTGGGGGAGGCTCAAAGCCGCGTATCGATGACCTCGAACGATGACTGACCGCGCCCCGGCAGCGGCGGTTCGCCCCGGGCTCACGAGCCCGGGGCGGGCCGCTCGCCGTTGCTTTGGGGCTCGATCGTCATGTAACCTCCGGCCGCTTCGAGGTGGCCGTTCCGGATCGCGACAGGGAGGAGACCCTGAGCTCCAACACGTTGTCGCCCAACGAAATCTCGGTCGGACACGCGCCCGGCCGCCTGGCCTGGCCGGTGGAGAAGCTGACCGCCAAGGCGCTCCACATCCGCCGCGACATCATCACGCTGCTCGCCAAGGCGCAGACCGGGCACTCCGGTGGCCCGCTCTCCTCGACCGAACTCGGCACGGTGCTGTTCTTCAACGAGCTCAACGTGCAGCCGTCGAACCCGACCTGGCCGGAGCGCGACTTCTGGCACTTCTCGATCGGCCACATCACGCCGCTCATCTACTCGCTCATGGCGGAGCGCGGCTACTTCCCGCTCAAGGACCTCATGAAGTTCCGCGCCTTCGACGGGCACGCCCAGGGCCACCCCTCGAAGCACGACACGCCCGGCATCGAGGTGTCGGCGGGGTCGCTCGGGCAGGGGCTCTCGGTGTGCTGCGGCGTGGCGATGGCGGCGCGCATGGACCAGCACCCGCGGCGCGTCTACTGCGTCATGGGGGACGGCGAGCAGCAGGAGGGGCAGATCTGGGAGGCGGCGATGTTCGCCGCGCACTACAAGCTCGACCAGATGTGCGGGATCATCGACTACAACCGCAAGCAGATCGACGGCGACGTGCAGGACATCATGGGCATCAAGCCGCTCGCCGACAAATGGCGCTCGTTCAACTGGAACGTCATCGATGCGCAGGGCCACGACGTGCAGGATCTGCTGCGCGCGTTCGCCGCGGCGCGCGCCCACAAGGGCCAGCCGAGCGTGATCCTCGCGCACACGGTCATGGGCCAGGGCATCTCCTACATGGCCGACGACTTCCGCTGGCACGGCAAGCCGCCCAAGATGGATCAGGCTGAGGTGGCGCTCAAGGAGCTGGGCACGAGCTACGCCGAATGGTCGGCGCGGCTGCTCGCGAACTGACATGACGATCGACACCAGGGACACCGGCACCGAAGGCGCCAGCAACGATCCGCGCGCCGAAGTCTCGATCGTGCTGCCCGAAAAGGTCGAGATGAAGAAGACGCGCGAGGGCTTCGGCCGCGCGCTGGTCGACCTCGGAGAGCAGGACCCGCGCATCGTCGTGCTGGTCGGCGACCTCAGCGAGTCGACCATGGTCCACTTCTTCGCCGAGCGCTTCCCGGAGCGCTTCGTCCAGGTCGGGATCGCCGAGCAGAACATGATGTGCGTGGCGGCCGGGCTGGCGGCGATGGGCAAGGTGCCATTTCTCGCCACCTACGGCGCGTTCGCCTCGTGCCGCTCCGCGGACCAGATGCGGGTCACGGTCGCCTACTCGAACCTGAACGTGAAGATCGGCGGCGCCCACGGCGGCATCTCGGTGGGCCCGGACGGCGCGACCCACCAGGCGATGGAGGAGATCAGCATCGTCCGCTCGATCCCCAACATGAGCATCGTGGTGCCGTGCGACTTCTGGGAAACCTACAAGGCGACGATCGCCGCGGCGCGCCACAACGGACCGGTCTACATCCGATTCGGGCGCGAGGACGTGCCGGTCGTGACCTCGAAGGAGACGCCGTTCACCTTCGGCAAGGGCGAGGTGTTCGCCGAGGGCACGGATCTCTCGATCATCGCCTGCGGCGTCATGGTCTACGAGGCGCTGCGCGCCCGCGAGGCGCTGGCGGCGCGCGGGATCAGCGCGCGGGTGGTCGACCTCCACACGCCCAAGCCGCTCGACCGCGCGCTCATCGAGCGCTGCGCGCGCGAGACCGGGGCGATCGTGACCGCCGAGGAGCACCAGGTGCACGGCGGGCTGGGCGGTGCGGTCTCCGAGGTGGTGGTGCAGTCGCATCCCGTGCCGATGGAGCTGGTGGCGGTGCACGACCGCTTCGGGCAGTCGGGCAAGCCCGCCGAGCTCATGGACGCGTTCGGCCTGCGGGCCGCGGACATCGTCGCCGCGGCCGACCGCGTGATGTCGCGGAAACGGGCGCGCTGAGGGGTTTCGGCGCGCCCACCCAGCCGGAGCTGAGCCGCAACCAGACTCGCGCCCACAATCGGGGGCCGTCGAGACGATGAAGAGCGCCGCGATCAAGATGGTGTACCGCGCATGGCGGTACCGGTTGATGCTCGACCGCCGCGAGATCGGCTTCATGCGCCGGAACCTCAAGCCCGGCTACACCGCGGTCGACATCGGCGCGCACAAGGGCGCCTACGCCTACTGGATGAACCAGGCGGTCACCCCGCACGGCCGCGTGGTGTGCTTCGAGCCCCAGCCGCAGCTCGCCGACTACCTGAACCGGATGAAGGCGTCGGTTCCCATGGAGCGGGTCGAGGTGGTCAACCTGGCGCTTTCGTCGCGCCGCGGCGAGATGACGCTCGCCGTGCCGCAGGGCGGCCCGAGCCCGGCGGCGACGCTCGAGTCCGGGATGCTCAAGGGTCCGCACATCCTCTTCCTGGTGGGCGTCACCACCCTCGACGATTTCTTCGGCACCGACGCACCGGTGCACTTCATCAAGTGCGACGTCGAGGGCCACGAGTTCGACGTGTTCCGGGGGGGCGAGCGCCTGCTGCGCACCCATCACCCGGTGCTGCTGTTCGAGTGCGAGGATCGCCACCAGCGGCGGCAGGACTGGCGCGACACCTTCGCGTTCCTCGAGGGCCTGGGCTACGTGGGCACGTTCTTCTCGAGCCGCGGCATGCGCCCGGTGCGCGAATTCGACCCGGTGGTCCACGGCGAGCCGAGCAGCAAGAACTACGTGAACAACTTCGTGTTCCGCATGCGCCCGGCCCCGGTGCGAGTGCGCTAGGCGCGCGCTCCAGCCCCGTTGACGCTCCGCCGACCACCCCCGTATAGTCCGCCCCCGGCTTCGTGCGGAAGTGGCGGAACTGGCAGACGCACTAGATTCAGGTTCTAGCGCCCGAAAGGGTGTGGGGGTTCAAATCCCCCCTTCCGCACCATCCACATGTCCGACGTCGCGGGGCGCCTCCCGCTCCGGGTCGCCGCGACGCACGCTCGGGGCCCCACGCAGGCGCGACAGCGCCCCATCCACCGACCATGGCCCGAGATCCCGAATCACCCGACCGGCTCATCGCACAGAACCGCCGCGCCAGCCATGACTACTTCATCCTCGACACGTTCGAAGCCGGCCTGGTGCTGGCCGGGACCGAGGTGAAGAGCCTGCGCCACGGCAAGGCGAGCCTCACCGAGGCGTACGCCACGGTCGAGGGCGGCGAGGCGTGGGTGCTCCAGCTCCACATCCCGCCCTACGAGCAGGGCAACCGCTGGAACCTGGAGCCGACGCGGCGCCGCAAGCTGCTGCTCCACCGCCTCGAGATCGAGAAGCTCCAGAAGGCGGTGGCGCAGAAGGGCCAGACCATCATCCCGCTCAAGCTCTACTTCTCGAAGGGCTACGCCAAGCTGCTGCTGGGCGTGGGGAAGGGGAAGAAGACGCACGACAAGCGCCAGTCGATCGCCGAGCGCGACGCCGATCGCGAGATCCGCCGCGCGAAGCGCGCCGGGGAGCGCGGCGGATGAGACGATCGCTCGCCCTGGCCCTGGTCGCGCTCGCGCTGGTGACGCGCGCCGACGCGCAGCCGCCCGCCTCGCCCGTGCCGCCCGCGGCCAAGTC
>DATEMP010000254.1:0-21322 GCA_035275545.1 Candidatus Eiseniibacteriota bacterium
GCGGCCGCGCGGCCCGAGCACCGCGTCGAGCGGCACCACGAACCGGCCCGTGAACGCGCCGTTCAGGACGCGCGCGTCGCCGCGGAACATCGGCGAGGCGCGGAACGGATAGTTCTCCCGGTTGCAGAACTGGCAGGCGAACGTAGTATCGATCGGCGCCGAGTCCTGGATCAGGACCGACACCGCCCCGTTGAAGGGCATGAGCACGCCGGCGGGGCGGTCCAGGACGCGGCCATCGAACGTGACCAGGTCGCCGCGGCGCAGCGTGTCGATCGGAACACCATTCGCGTCCTTGAGCGTGATCTCGACCGTCAGGAACGGCAGGTCGGGCCGGGTCCCCGAGTCCCCCATGAGCTGGTACTTCTGGTTGTTCGTGCTCCCGGTCTTCGCCTCGAGCAGCGCCTCGGCGATGCTCTCGTGGTAGCGCCCGTAGGTGGGCAGCGGCGGCGCGCTCGGGATCGAGTCGCGGCGGAAGGTCGAGTGGTAGAGGATGCGGTTGAGCTCCGCGTTCTGGAAGCTGAACGCCAGCTCGGTCGCCGAGACCACCGCGATGCAGCCCCCGCCCGAGTCCATGACCAGACGCTCGCCGATGCTCTCGTCGCGCGGATCGTGGAACTTGCCGACGTCGCACGAGGCGGCCACGAACACCGCCGGCTTGGTGAAGTTCGTGAGCGTCCCGGCATCGGAGACCAGGAACACGCTCTCGTCCGCGATCTTGAACGGGCTCCCGTGCCCGATGTAGTTCCACATGATGACACCCTCGCCGTTGAGGTTGTCGAGGATGTCGGCCTTGGCGGCCGGCTTGGTGTCGTTCGGGCCGTCGGGATAGGTGTGGAGGTAGACGTAGGCGCGGTCGAAGTGCGGGGGCAGCTCGCGCCGGTCGAGCACCGCGGTCTGCCGCACGTGCTCCCAGCGCAGGTTGTCGACCCGGCTCCCCTGCTCGTGGTCGTCGGCGACCAGCATGACCCGGTTCCGCCACTCCCCGAACGGCGCGTTGCGCTCGTAGGGCAGCAGCTTGTCGCGCACGAAGGTGAGCGCGCTCGCCGCGTCGCCCGCGGGAATGCGCCCGCCGAAGAAGTCGGGGATCACCGTGGTGGGATTGTCGACGTTGAGCATCCAGTCGTCGGTCGCGAACTGCCGCTGGACGATCACGTCGTAGCCCCCCTCGTAGGACGGGAGCAGCGTCCCCGGCAATCCCGTGGGAGCGAAGCCGAAGATGTTCTTGAAGTCGTAGGAGGCGTCGCCCAGCAGGGTGACGAAGCTGGGCGGCCGCGCCCAGTTGTAGAAGGCCGAGCGGAGGAAGTTGCGGACCGCCCCCGGGTCCGCGCGACCGCCCGAGAACTGGTCGTAGACCGCCGAGATCGGCACGGTGGCGGTCTCGTAGGGACCGACCGTGCCGTAGAGCGGCAAACGCGCCTGCCGCCACGCCGCCAGAGTGTCGGCGGCGGTCTTGAAACCGTCGTAGTAGATGATGAGGAAGTCGGCCCCGTCGCGCAGCGGATCCGGCTTGGCGCGCAGGTTGTTCAGGCTCGACACCGGCGCCATGAACACACCGCTGGTCACGAGCTGGATCTGGGTTTCGGGGATGACGCGGTACCGGCGGGCGCCGGACTCGACCCGGCGGAACGAGAGCGTGCCGCCCGCGTACGTGCCGCCCAGGATCTCGATCGGCTGCAGCGGATCGGTGACGTCGAACACGCGCGGCGGCGTGCCGACGTCGAGCGTGAAGGGCCCGATCGAATAGATGTAGCTGCCGCCGCCCGGGGCCGAATCGAAGTCGAGCTCGTTGCTCACCGGCTCGAAGCGCCGGGCGTAGAAGAAGTCGAACCACGCGAGCCCGGTCTGGTCGACGCGCTGGACGTTGTACTCGGGGTTGGGATCGGTGATGTCCGGCACCTGGAGCGCCAGGGTGTTGTTCGCCTTGACCAGGCCCACCTCCGTCGAGTCGTAGGTCTGGGCCCAGCGCTCGTTCCACTCCCGACGCGGGAAGGTGACCGAGTTGAACCCGACGTCGAGGTAGTGGTCGAAGATGTTGAAGCTCCGGAACACCAGCGCGCTCACGCCCCAGGCGCGCATTCGGAATCGCGAGGGTTGCGACGTGTCCACGCCGGGCGCGCTGGTGTTGACGATGAACGGAGGCCGGGCCTCCTCGACCGTCTGCCAGAACCATTTCTCCCAGAACATCCCGCTCTTGTACGGAAACGGATCCGGAAACGGGTCCGGCCAGTACTGGGCGTCCACCTCGTGGTGCAGCCGCGCCTGGAACGTGGAGGGCGTGACCTCGCCGCCGGTCGCCCCCGAGACCGCCCCCGATTCGGTGGCGATGCGCCGGGGCGTGCCGCCCACCGGCAGCGCGGCGGACGCGATCGTCAGGTAGCAGTAGTTCGTGGTCTCGTACGGATGATCGATGAACACGGTGTCGGGGCGCGCCGTGTCGTAGAGGGAAGCCCAGTCGCTCGCGCCCATCGCGAAGAAGTAGAAGTACTCGGAGTTCTGGTCCAGGATGCCGTTCGGCGTGGTCTCGACGAACCCGAGCGCCACCTCGCGGTAGTCGCAGGTGTCGCAGTAGCTCTCCTCGGGCAGCACCGGGAACCCGGGCCAGGTGAAGAGCCGCAGGCTGTCGAGCAGCGTGGTCGTGCTGCCGCCGAAGAGCGCGAGGTTCCTCAGGTCGGCGAACCGCACCTTGTAGAAGCCGGTGGCGGGAATCGCGATCTTCACCCAGGTCCGTCCCGCGTACACGCTGGTGTCGGGCGGTGTGGCCACGCCCAGGACCTGCGCCGGAGCCAGGTCGCGCAGCGAGAACCGGGAGGTCGGGCCCGGGTGGGCACTCCTGCGCCACGCCCGGCCCTGCGCGTAGTTGACCAGCGTGCGCTGGTAGAGGCGCTCGAAGGGATCGATCGCCTCGGCGGGACGATCCGATCCGGGTGCGGCCGTCGCCGCGCTGATCGACACGTCGACATCGACGCGGCGGGCGATCGAGAGGCGGCCGGTCTTCGGGTCGTACTCGGCGGGCGTGACCGCGATGCGCGCGACCCGCTGGTTGCGCATCCATCCCACCTCGAGCAGCCGCGCCCCCGGCCGCATCGGCACGGGTGCTCCGCCCGCCGGCTCACCCGAGGCGGCCAGCGTCTCGGTCAGGATCTCGGCGTCGCTCACGGTCATCTCGGTGCCGCGCGGCATCACCGCGGCGCGCGAGAGCGCCACCGCGTCGCGGGTCTCCGGCTCCAGCGCCGAGCTGCTCACGCGCACCTCGCCGGTGGGCGGCACCGCCACGGTCACCACCCGCTCCGGGAGCACCGCGTGGCCGGGAGCCGCCACCCCTTCGAAGCCGTCGATCTCGAGCCGCTGGATGGTCGCGCCCTCGCGCACCGGGGAGAGCCGCGGTGCGGCCACCTCGACCGTGAACCGCAGCGACGCCGGCCCGGTCGCGGTCAGCCGCACGCCTTCAGGCTCCGCGCGCACGACCCGGGGCGCAGCCGCGGACGCCACGACCAGCAGCGTCACGAGCAGCGCGATGGCGGTCGGAAGAACGGGCGCGCGGGGGCCAGGCAGCGGGACCTGGGTGCAGGCTGGCTTCACGGTCGGCGACGGGCGGTGGCCTAGAACTTCTCGGCCTCTTCCACCAGCATCACCGGGATGTCGTCCACCACCTTGTAGCGGAGACGGCAGGCCTGGCAGGTGAGAGTCCCGGCCTCGGCGTTGTAGTCCAGGTCCTGCTTGCAGGCCGGACACACCAGGATGGAGAGCAGATCGGGGCTCAAAGCCATGGCAATCCTCGGGATGGCGTGGGGACGAAACGGGCCCGACGGGCCCCTACGAACGAGTCGCAGTGGTGCGCGAGTACTCCTCCCGAGGAATGAGGATTCAAATGGAGTCTAGCAACCGCGTTTCCCGAGGGTCAAGGCGTGTCCTCGCGAAACACCCCCATCCGCCGGTACCGTCCCAGGCGCGCTTCGAGGAGGCCATCGCGTGATACCCCGCCGAGCCGGTCGAGGTGCCGGAGAATCGCCACTTTGAGCACCGCGGCCGCCGCCGCCGCGTCCCGGTGGGCGCCGCCCAGGGGCTCGGGCAGCACCTCGTCGACGATCTCCAGCCGCAGCAGGTCGGCGGCGGTGAGCTTGAGCGCCTCCGCGGCGATCACGTTCTTCTTGCCGTCGCGCCACAGGATCGAGGCACACCCCTCGGGCGAAATGACCGAGTAGATCGAGTTCTCGAACATGACCACCACGTCCGCGACCGCGATCGCCAGCGCCCCGCCCGAGCCGCCCTCGCCCACCACCACGGTGATGATCGGCACGCCGAGCTTGGCCATCTCGCGCAGGTTGACCGCGATCGCCTCCGCCTGCCCGCGCTCCTCGGCGCCCAGGCCCGGGTAGGCGCCGGGCGTGTCGACCAGCGTCACGATCGGCATGCCGAACCGGTCGGCGGTCTGCATGAGCCTGAGCGCCTTGCGATACCCCTCGGGGTTGGGCATGCCGAACCGGCGGAGCAGGTTCTCCTTGGTGTCGCGCCCCTTCTGCTGCCCGATCACCATCACCGGCCGGCCGTCGATGAGCGCCGTGCCGGCGACGATCGCCGGATCGTCCCCATAGTGCCGGTCGCCGTGGAGCTCCGAGAACTCGGTGAAGCACCGCTCGATGTAGTCGAGCGCGTAGGGCCGCTTCGGGTGGCGCGCGAGCTGGACGCGCTGATACGCAGTGAGGCTGGTGTAGATCTCGCGGCGCAGCGCCTCCGCCTTGCGCTCCAGCTCGTCGAGCTCGCCGGTCGCGTGCAGGCCCTGGGCGGCCGCCTTGGTCTTGAGCTCCTGGATGCGCTGCTCGAGCTCGAGCACCGGCTTCTCGAAATCCAGCCAGGTCGTCACAGGGCCCCCTTCCCCCAGCGCGCCCGCAGCGAGGGATGCGCTCGCTTGAGGTCGGCGATCACGCGGTCATCCTCCGCGACCGTGAACCGCCGCGAGCGCAGCGCCAAGCGTGAATGGTCGGGACGCACGATGTGAAGATACACGTCGGCCTCGCCCGGGTGCGAGGAGAGCACCTCGTCGATCGCCGCCAGCCGCTCCTCGTTGATCTCCTCGGCGCGGATCTCGACGTGCAGGCAGCGCCGGAACGTGCGGCGCGCCTCGTCGAGGCCGCGCAGCTCGGCGAGCAGCAGCTTGACCCCGCGGTCCTCGCGCACCTCGACCCGCCCCGAGGCGACCACCACGGTCTCCGCGGTGAGCAGGGCGCGCGAGGCCTCGAAGGTGTCGGGGAACACCGTGCACTCGACCCGGCCCGAGAGATCCTCCAGCGTCACGATTGCCATCGGCTTGCCGCCGCGGGTCATGAGCGGCTTGACCTCGCCTACCAGCGCCGCCACCCGCACCTCGCTGCGGTCCTCCAGCAGGACCGCCTCGGCGATCGTGTGCGTGGCGAGCTGGGCGAGCCGCTCGCGCAGGTGCTCGAGCGGATGCTCCGAGAGGTAGAACCCGAGCACCTCCTTCTCGCGCGTGCTCCGCTCGCGGTTGGTCCACGCCGGAACGTCCGGGAGCGGCGGCGCCACCACATCGACCGCCGATCCTCCCCCCTCGCCGAACAGGGACGACTGACCGCTTTCCTTCTCGCGGCGCACGACCGCGGCGCGCTCGAGCATCACCCCCGCGGCCGCGAACAGGGCGCCGCGCTCGCCGCCCAGCGCGTCACACGCGCCGGACGAGACCAGGCTCTCGAGCACGCGCCGATTCATGCCCCGCGCGTCGAGCCGTTGCGCCAGGTCGAAGAGATCGCTGAACGGTCCCGCCTGCCCGCGCGCGGCGACCAGCCCTTCCACCACCGCCTGGCCGACGTTGCGCACCGCCCCGAGCCCGAAGCGGATCGCGTCCTCCTCGATCGTGAAGCTCCACTCCGAGCGGTTCGCGTCCGGCGGGCGGATCGGAAGCCCCATGCGCCGGCACTCCTCGACCAGCGTGACGATCCGGGCGCTGTCCGACATTTCGCTGGTGAGCGTCGCCGCCATGAACTCCGCCGGGTAGTGCGCCTTGAGGTACGCGCACTGGTAGGCGAGCAGCGCGTAGGCGGCGCTATGCGAGTTGTGGACGATCAGGCCATCAGCGACGAAGTTGTGATCGCCTTCGACGGTAAGGTCGTAGGTATCCTCGATCCCGCGCGGCTCGATCGCGACAATGCGGTCCCAGAAGACGTCTGACTTCGCGATCTCGGCAAGTCGCATCGAGGCAAAGAACGTGGCGAGGCGGGCAACCGTTGTGCGGCGGTAGCCGCGCTTCAGTCGAGATCCCCGTCCATAGAACTCCTTCGCACACACTCCGGACCTTCCCTCGATCTCCTTCCAGGTGAGGCCTGACCGCAGCTTCTCCTCCCGCAGCCAGTCGCGCACCTCCAGGGGGATCGTGTCCTTGCTGGCGCATCCGCGGCGTGTCTGGGCAAGCCACTGACGAAGCGAACGGACCCGATGCTGGCGTCCCACAGCGTGGGGGCCAACCCGCTCGACGAACGTCTCGAGAGAGCCATCGCCAATGAGGTTGACGGTGTAGCCGGGCCGCGTCGTCCCGCGATACTTGAACCGCTTCGAGTGAATGCCGCTCAGGATGCCAAGACGCAGCAGCAGGGTCTGAACATCCTTGGCCAAGCCGGCCGACGACGTTGCATAGAAGGGAACGTGGCTGGACTCACCGCAGATGTAGCCATCACCCGCCCACAAGCGCCCGATGAACAGCTCGATATCGGCATCGCGAAGTGAAAACACTTCAGGCGGCACGCGCTTCTCGGTGGCCTTGCGCCCCAGAATGCCGAGCCTCTGGGCCCACTGGAAGGCACCGCAGCGGCGTGGCTGGGCATCGACAACCAGTGCGAGGTTCCCTTCGAACGCGACGGCGTCGTAGCTGGTTTCACTCTCTCGCGTCCAGCCCGATCGTCCGAGATTCGCCGCGACCTCGTATCGGCCGTCACTTCTCGTGTGGAGGCGCGCGACGGTATCGGGGAACGAACCGATCGCTTTCGAGAAGTCGTCAACGAGCTCGCGATCGTTTCCGTAGAAGTACAACGTCGAGGGATGGCAGGTGTTCCCCTCCGAGAGCAGACCCGCCAGGGCAACAACCTCGTATCCAGGCCACGACGCTCGGGTTTCGACCGCGAGCCTCCGGGGTGCCGCGATCCGGTCGCCGACCTTCAGATCCTCGAGGTTCGTCCAGCCGTCCAGGGTTCGGAACGGGTGATTTGCGGTGGCGCGGATGGTCTTGCCCTGCGCGGTGCGCAGCTCGAACACCGGCTTCCGGCCATTCCACATCACGTCCGTCACGCGGCGGGGACACAGCTTCCAGTCCTCGCCCAGGGCGTGGATCCAGAACGGGCGGCGCTCGCGGAACAGCGAGCCGACGGTCGTGGTCTCTCCGGTACGCGCGTCCATGATGCTGGTGTCACTGGTGACGCACCTGTTGAAGCCGTAACCGGCGAATTTCTCCATGGTTGCGAAGATCTTCTCGCCCTTCGCTGGAGTGATCTTTCGCTGCTTGCAGCCGTCCACGAACTGGCGGCGCTTGGCCTCCATCTCCTCGATGCGCTTCTTCCCCATCGCCCGGCGCAGCTCGTCGGCCTGTGACATCGAGAACCCGGCGAGGGCGTTCGCGGCCTGCATGACCTGCTCCTGGTAGACGAACACTCCGTACGTGTCGAGCAGGATCGGCTCGAGGTCGGGATGCTCGTAGGTCACCACCTTGCGTCCGTGCTTGCAGTCGATGAAGTACGGGATGTTCTCCATCGGGCCGGGGCGGTAGAGCGCGTTCATCGCCACCAGGTCCTCGAACACCGTCGGCGCGAGCCGCTTGAGGTAGTCCCGCATGCCGCCCGACTCGAACTGGAAGATCGCCACGGTCTCGGCGTCCTGGAACACCTTGTAGGCGGCCGCGTCGTCCATCGCCAGCGTCTCGAGATCGATGGTCACGCCGTGATGCTCGCGCACGCGCCGCACGGCATCGGCCAGCACCGAGAGCGTGCGCAGGCCGAGGAAGTCCATCTTGAGCAGCCCGGCCTTCTCCACCGACTTCATGTCCCACTGGGTCGTGACGGTCTCGTCCTTCTGCCGGTAGAGCGGCACGTAGTCGAGCAGCGGTCCGGGGGTGATGAGCACGCCGGCGGCGTGGGTCGAGGCGTGGCGCGCGAGCCCCTCGAGCACCCGTGCGCTGCCGAGCATGCGCGCGAACTGGGGACCGCGCGACGGCAGGCTCTTGAGATCGGGCGACAGCTCGAGCGCACGCTCGAGCGTCATGCCGAGACCGTCGGGCACCATCTTGGCGATCCGGTCCACGTCCGCGTACGCGAGCCCGAGCGCCCGGCCCACGTCGCGCATGACGCCCTTCGCTCCCATGGTGCCGAAGGTGATGATCTGGGTGACGCTCCCCTCGCCGTACTTCTCCTTCACGTAGTCGATGACCTCGCCGCGGCGAAGGTCGTCGAAGTCGATGTCGATGTCGGGCATCGACACGCGCTCGGGGTTGAGGAAGCGCTCGAAGATGAGCTTGTGGTGGAGCGGGTCGATGTCGGTGATGCGCAGCACGTACGCCACCAGCGAGCCCGCCACCGAGCCGCGCCCGGGTCCCACGCCGATCCCGTTCCGGCGCGCGAAGTCGATGAAGTCGCGCACGATCAGGAAGTAGGACGCGAACCCCATGCGGCAGATGACGTCGAGCTCGTACTCCATGCGCTGTCGCACCACCTCCGACGGCGCGGGGTATCGGCCGGAGAGCGCCGCGAGGGTGAGTGCCCGCAGGTGGTCCTCGGCGCTCGACACTCCCTCGGGGAGCGGGAACGCGGGCAGTAGCGGGCGCCCGAAATCGAGCTGGAGGTTGCAGCGCTCGGCGACCGCGAGCGTGTTGCTCAGCGCCTCGGGCTGGTTCGAGAACCGCGCGCGCATCTCCTCGGCGGAGCGGAAGAAGAGCTGGTCGGTCGGGTAGCGCATCCGCTTCGTGTCGTCGACCGTGCGGCCGGTCTGGATGCACAGCAACACGTCGTGCGCGTCCGCGTCCCCGTGGCGCAGGTAGTGGCAGTCGTTGGTCGCCACCAGCGGAATGCCGGTGCGCCCGGCGAGCGCGGTCACGCGGGTGCGGATCTTCTCCTCGATGTCGAGGCCGTGATCCTGGATCTCGAGGAAGAAGTTCTCGGCGCCGAAGATCTCCCGGTAGCGCTCCGCGGTCAGGCGCGCGCTCTCGTCGTTGTCCTCGAGGATGTCGCTGCCGATCTCGCCCTTGGGGCAGGCGGAGAGCGCGAGCAACCCCTCGGCGTGGGCGGCGAGCAGCTCGTGGTCCACGCGCGGCTTGTAGTAGAAGCCTTCGAGGAACGCGAGCGACGAGAGCCGCATGAGGTTGCGAAAGCCGCGCTCGTCGCGCGCCAGCAGCACCAGGTGGTGCGCCTGGTCGCGGGTGCGGTCCTGGCGCTTGCCGCGGGTGACGTAGGCCTCCATGCCCACGATCGGCTTGACCCCGGCCTTGCGTGCCTCCTGGTAGAACTCGACCGCGCCGAACAGCGAGCCGTGGTCGGTGAGCGCCAGCGCGGGCATGGCGAGCTCGGCGGCGCGCTCCACCATGCCGGAGATGGGACTCGCGCCATCCAGCAGGGAGTAGTCGCTATGGTTGTGGAGGTGGACGAAGTCCGAATGGTGCATGGCGCATCCTGCGCAGGGGTGCGCGCGGCACGCGCGCCGCGCGCGGCCTAATCTAGCACAACGCGCGCGTGCGTCACGGCAGCAGCGCAACGCGCGCGACCGCGTGTCGGGACCCGCTCACGAACCGCGCGAGGTAGATCCCCGCGGGGAGCCTGCGGCCCTGCGCGTCGCGCCCGTCCCAGTCGGCGACGCCCCCCACCGCGCCCGCCAGGACGAGGCGGCGCACGCGCCGCCCGGTCAGATCGTGGACGTCGAGGATCTGGTCGACGCGCTCCGCGCCCTCGTCGGACTGCCAGTAGAAGCGCACCGGCGTCCGCGAGGGCTGCTGCAGGCTGGCGATCGCGACCCCGGCGCGTCCCGTGAGCGGGCCGCCGATCCCGGTGCGCACGCTCACCACGTTCGAGATCGCCGACCGCGAGCCGGCACGATCCTCGGCCTTGAGTGCGAACCACGTACGCTGCCCACGCGGGAGACCGATCAGCACCTCGTGCTCCTCGCCCCCCGAGGACGCGGTGGCGGTCACGATGCGCACCACCGCTCCCTCGAACGACGCATCGTCGAGCGGCGCCGCGGCGGCGGCCACCCGGTAGCGCGCCGGCCGGCCGGCAGTGCTGTCGTCGCCGGTCGCCGTCCAGGTGAGCACCGCGCTGGTGTCCGTGGTCATGAGGGCGCGCAGGTCGGTGATGCGCGCCGGGGCCTCGCGCGCGGTCGCGACCTGGACCAGGTTCGAGAGCGGGCTCTGGTTCCAGCCCGCGTCGCGGCTCCGCATCGCGACGTAGTAGCGCGTGCTCTCGGTCAGATCCGTGATCACCGCTTCGACCGGCGTGCCCGGCGCCTCCGGCGCGGGGACCAGGCTCGCCGGCGTGCCGAGCTGAAAGTTGGTGGCGTCGAGCGGGAACGTCGCCGAGCGCAGCTCGTAGCCGGCCACCGGGCCCGCCCCGGCATCGGCGGGGGTCGTCCACCCCACCGTGATCGTGGTGGTGCTGCTCGAGACCGCCCGGAGGTCCACCACCGCGAACGGCGGCACGCCGTCGAGCGCCACCAGGCCTGGCGCGTACAGGCGGCTCCCGGTGCGTGCGGCGTTGCCCCGCGCGGTCGGCCACGACCTTGGGCCGTCGGCCCAGGAACCGGCCCCGAGGTCGTAGAGATAGAGGTTGCCGTCGGCGGTGCCGCCGGCCGCGAGCTCCGTGTGTCCGTCGGCGTCGAAGTCGCCGAGCGTCATCGCCTCTCCCGACCGGCCCGGTCGCGGGTACCCGCGCAGCGGGCCCACGCGATCCCAGGCTCTCAGGCCGCGGGCGTCGCGCAGCAGGATGCCCGGGCGGCCCTCCGCGAGCGCGCCCACGATCGGCGGGTGCGCGGGCCCGCTCAGCACGTCGAGCGGCCAGCGGGCCAAGGGGAGCTCGGTGCCGGTCGAGTCGTACACCACCATGTGCGGCCCGCTCGCGATCACCAGCTCGTCGGAGCCGTCACCATCGAGATCGGCGAGTGCAGGGTCACGCACCTCGCTGTGCCAGAGCGCGGTCTCGAACCGGACGCTCCCGTCCGCGCGGAAGGCATGCAGGCCGTCGAGGTTCGCGACCAGCACGGTGGGATCGGTCTCGGCGCCGAACCGCGTCACCACCGGTGCCGACGCCCCCACGAAGCGCAGGAGCGTGACCGGCCAGCCTTGGAGGTCGTCACCGTGCTGGTCCAGCGCGTGCAGCACGCCGTCGAGCGTGGGGACGACGATCTCGACGCCGGGACTGGCGTCGAGGTCGGTGAGCGCGGGCGGAGCGCTCACGCCCTCGAACCCGAGCCGCGGGAACCCCGGCAGCGGCTCGCCGCTCGCGCGCCATGCGCGCACGCCCGAGAACCCGTTCGAGGCGACGATCTCCAGCACCTGATCGCCGTCGAGGTCGCCGAGCGCCAGACCCACCGGATAGGTGGGATCGTAGGTCATCGTCGTTGGCCAGCCGTCCATCGGGTCGCCGTTCGCGTGGAACCCGGCGACGCGTCCGTTCGCGAGCCCGACGAACAGGCCCACGCCCAGGCCGCCACCGAGATCGGCGGCCGCGATGCCGCCGGTGGGCCACGACGGCAGCGGCACGTCCCGCAGCACCTCCGCTCGCGCCGCGTCGACGAACAGCAGGTGCCCGTCGGCCGTGGTCACCACGATCCGCGTCGTCCCCGCGTCGGTCGGCAGCGCCACCGACGCGCCGACCAGGGCCCCGGTGGCGATCACCCGTGAGGCCGGCGCCTCGCTCACCGCGCGGGCCAGGTTGAGCCGCCCGGCGCCATATCCGGTCCTGATGGGATTCAGTGCGGCGATGTCGTCGGTGGTCTCGCGCAGGTGCAGGATCATCGTCATCGCGTCGAGCGGCTCGAGCCCGAGTGCCAGGCGGCGCGCCTGGACCAGCGCCGCCGCCCCGCTCGCGAACGGGGTGGCGAACGACGTGCCCGAGGCGTCCGGGGCCCAGCCGGGCTGGCGCATGCCCAGGCTGTCGGGGGTCGGGCGCGAGATCCCGATGGTCGCGAGGCTCAGGCCGGGAGCGGCCACGTCGACCCAGGGGCCGAGATTCGTGAAGAAGGTGACGAGATCCTCCGAGTCGACGGCCGCGACGCTCACCACGTCTTCGCGGGTGCCGAGCGCGTTCGGGGATCCGTTGTTGCCCGCCGCCACCACCACGATCACACCCTCGTGCGCGGCCTCCGCGACCGCCACGTCGAGATCGACCATCGGCTGGTTCGCGAACGAGCAGTTGATGACGCTGGCACCCATGCGGGTCGCGTAGCGCACCGCCTGGGCGGCGAACGCCAGGCTGATCTCGCCCGATGGCGCTCGGTTGGACGCCCATCCCACGCGCAGGCCCATGAGCCGGGCCTTCCAGACGGTGCTGGCGATGCCCGAGCCGTTGTTCGTGATCGCGCCCACCAGGCCCGCGACCGCGGTGCCGTGGCCCACGTAGTCGTTGGGATCGCCGTCCTCGTCGAAGCCGTCCTCGAGCCCGCGCACGTCGCTGCCCGCGGACAGGTTCACGAAGTCCCAGCCCCAGCGGTCGTCGACGAACCCGTTGGCGTCGTCGTCCACGCCCGGCGTCCCGGACTCCTCCGCCCAGTTGGTCCACAGGTTGCCGTGCCCTCCCGCCACCGTGCCGCCGATCTCGGGGTGGTACGGGATGAGCCCGGTGTCGATCACCGCGATCACAATGGACGTGTCGCCGGTGGTGAGATCCCAGGCTTCCGGCGCGTGGATGTCGCGGCGGGTGGTCTCCTGGTAGAACCAGGTCGAGCGAGACCACAGCGAATCGTTCGGCACCGCGGTGAGCGGCATGACCGCGACCGGCTCGACGCTCTCGACCTCGGCGAGCGACGCGAAGCGGTCGAGCGCGTCGCCGAGGCCGGCGCCGGGAGGCAGATGGACGATCAGGAACGCGGTGAAGTCCGTGCGTCCCGATCCCTCGGGCGGCGGCGTCTCCCCTTTGAACTCGGGCTCGAACCAGGCGCCGCCCAGTGCCTGAGCGGTGGCGTCGAGCGACGCGAGCCCGGACACGCGCGGCCGAGCTGCCGCGGCGGTCGCGAGCCGTGCACGCGCGGCCGCCGGACGCAGCCGAACGGTGAGGACGTCACCGAGATAGGCGGGGGCTTCGACCTCGGGGCCGCCCACCACCCGCACCGGCAGGTCGAGCGTGCGCGCGTGGACCCCGGTCGCGAACCCACAGGCGGCGAGCGCGAGCGCGAATCCAATGGTCCGATGAGTGTGTTGCGCGCTCACGCGCCCCGACCTCCGCCGACGTCCCTATCGCATGGTGAAGCTGCCCTGGGTGCGCCGGACGTTGCCAGCCCGGTCGGTGACGGTCACGGCGTATCGATGCGGACCCTTGGCGGGGACCCGTTGGGGCCGCCAGCGCAGCATACTCTTCTCCGGGTCCCATTCGCTCGGAACTCTTCGCCCGTCGACCACGAAAAACGAAGCCCGGGCGTCCACGCCACTCCCCTGCTCCCGCACGCTCGCCTCGAGCGCCCAGCGCTGGTAAGCCCCCGGGACCGCCCGGCGACGGGCGGCGAGCGGCGTGACCCGGGGCGCGAGCGTGTCCGAGAACAGCGCGAAGCGGCCGAGATGCCGCGTCTCCCCTGTGCGGCGCCCGGAGTTGGAGTCGATCGGCGCGCTCATCCAATCCCAGCCGGACCCGTCGTCGTGGAAGAGGCCGGGCGCCGAGCCGGCGGGGCGGTGCGGCCGCGTCTCGACCCGCAACGCGGCGCGTAACGGCAATGTCACCGGCAACAGCTCGAGCACCTCCGAACGCGCGACCAGCTCGCGGGGGGCGTCCCCGACTCCGCCCAATGGGCGCTGGATCATGCGCGCCGGCTCGAACAGCGCCCCATCCGGCAGCCAGGCGTCGATATCGGGCTGGTCCTCAAACTGCATGCGCGCGCCCGGGCGGAGCAGCCCGGTGAGCGACCGGGACCACGGTCGGCCGTCGGCATCGAGGCCGCTCGCCCCCATCAGCAGGACGGTGAGCTTGCTCTGAGGCGTCTGCACCACCGTTACCCACTCCCCGCCCCGGAACGCGGCCGATCGGCCACCGATCGTGACCCGCCGGCTTCCCACCGGAGCGCCTCGAAAGACGACGCGCATGAACCCGTCAGGCAACATCGCGAACGCGAACCATCGCGTCGAGTCACGCTCCGCGCGCTGGGGTCCCACCTCGCTCGTGTCCGGCGCGCCCATGCCGCGCGCCGGCGGCTCGAGGATCACCGAACGCTCGGACGATCGCCCCGCCGCGTCGCGTGCGGCGACCCGCAGCGTGCGCGGCGGATCCCCGGGGCGCACGGTGATCGTCCCGGCCGGCTCGCTCGCGCGGGCGCTGGTGTGAAAGATCGTGGGACGGAATCCCGCCGGCGCCCACATGACGAAGCCCTTCTCCCCCAGCACGCGGCCGGTGTCGTAGACGTAGTCGCTCTCCACCATGTCGGTGGCCCACGAGACGCTGTCGAACCGGCACTCGACCTCGCTGCCCTCGAACGTGGTACTCACCGACCACGGCACCATGCGGTCCACGCCGCGCCACACGCCGTCGCGCGCCGCCACCATCACGCGCACCCGACCGAGCACCCGGACGCGCGGCGGGGACTCGGCGAGCCGTACGGTCACCGGGGCGGGACTGCGCTCCACATAGGAGGTGTCGTCGAGCGGCTCGAGCGTGACGCTCGCCAGCGTGGGGGCCGAGGTGTCGGGAATCGCGAGCCCGGCGCGCAGCGGGTTGTAGGCGATGTCGCCGCGGCGGATCTCGATGTGGAGGTGCGGGCCGCCCGCGCCGCTCTCCCCGGTCCACGCGATCCGCTGCCCGGCGGTGACGCGGAAGCGCCCGGCGGGCGGCCACAGGTCCTGCTCGTACTGGCCCGAGGACTCCTGGACGGCGGCAATGTAGCCGGCGATCGGCGGCGCGAACGCGTCGAGGTGGCCGAACACCAGCAGCCGCCCGTCGTCGGCGTGGAGATAGAGGGAGCGGCCATAGCCCGCGCCCGACGCGCGCACCCGCTCGATCCAGCCCGGGAGGGGCGCGTAGACCGATCGTCCCACCTGTCCGCCGGTGCCCAGGTCGAGGCCGGCATGGAAATGGTTCGAGCGGAACTCGCCGAACCCGCCGTTGAGGACCAGCGGCAGATCGAGGGGCGGATGCGCGAGCGGCCGGTCGAGCGGCACCAGCAGCGCCTGCTCGGGAACCGCCGCAGCGCGCTCGGTCGCGGCACCCGAGCGCTCGACGCCGGTCGAGACGCAGGCGGCGATCATTACCGCGCCGAAAGCCAGGATCGCGATTGCGCCGGGCCACCCACCGCGGCCGCGGCATTGCAACCAGCGCGACCATTTTGCAAAGCGACGTTCTGCGTCGGGCGGATGCCGTGTTGCGTGAGGGCGCAAAGCCACGCGAGGACGCTCCTTGGCTGTGGGGTGGGAACTGGCACCACGATTGCTCAACCGCTCCGCGCCTTCAACTCCACACGGTGCCCACTACGGGAACCGACGATACCGGGACTTCAAGCGCAAGGAGATAGCCGTGAAGTTCATCCGATTCATCACGCTGCCGATTGCCTGCCTCGCCACGATGGCGATGCTCTCCGGCTGCGGCGACTCTGCCAACATCACGGGGATCGACGGGCTCGACACGACGCCGCCGCCCGCGCCTTCCGAGCTGCGTCTCACCAGTGACGCGTCGGGACAGCTGCTCCTCACCTGGACCGAGAGCGCGGCCCCCGACGTGGCCGGCTACGAGGTGTATGTGTACTCGCCGGGCGTCGGGTTTGTCGAGGCGACGGACGTCAACAACGCCGACAACGCGTTCGAGCTCCCGACCGTGACCGAGAACTCGGTCTACCGGGTGCGCGCCGTGGACACGTCGGGCAACCGTAGCGCCTTCTCCGCGGACGCCGAGTTCGGCACCTCGGATCCGGGCAACGGTGATCAGACGCCGTACGAGCTGCCGCAGTAGCTTCGCGTAGCGAGGTGCTTCAAGGAAGGAGCACCAGGCGTGTCTGGGTGTGGAAGGATCCACTGAGCAGACGCGCATGATAGAGACCGGCCGGGACGGAGCGCCCCTCCGTATCCCGGCCGTCCCATGTGTGGCGGCCGCCCGCGTCCCGACCCACGTGCATGGAGCGCACTCTCCGCCCCGTGACGTCGTAGATCACGATCCGCTGCTCGGTCCCCATCCCGTCCGGGGACGCCTGCCAGAAGAACACCGCGTTGCCCCGCGCCGGCTGCTGCAGCACTGCCAGGGCGATCCCCTCGCGGTTGCCGATCGGCCCTCCCACCGTGGTCTGCACCGCGACCACGTTGGAGAGCGGTGAGAGATTGCCCTCGACGTCGATCGCCTTGAGGGCGAACCAGTAGTGCCGCGCCGCCTCGAGCCCGAAGAAGATCAGGTATTCGGATCCGCCCGCGTCCACGGTCGCGGGCACGATCCGCTGGAGCGGCGCCGTGGCGAAGTTCGCCTCGTCGATCGGCCGGAGCGCCGCACGCACCACGTAGCGGTTCGGGCGCCCGACCGTGCCGTCCTCCCCGGTCCCGGTCCAGGTGAGCGAGACCGACGAGTCGGTGCGGACCGCGACCCGCAGGTCGACCACCGCCGCCGGCGGAGGTCCGTGCACCATGCCGAGCGGTGGCGCGTAGAGGCGGCTCCCGGTGCGGGCGTAGTTGGCGCGCGCCGTGGGCCACGGCATGAGGGCGGCAGCCGACGAGCCGGACCCCGCGTCATACAGGTAGTAGAGGGAGTCGACTCCGGTCCCTGCCGCCACTTCGAGTGCGGCATCGCCGTCGAGCTGGGCGAGGGTCGGAACGTTGCCCGCCCCGCCCGCCTTGGGAAACGTCAGGAGCGAGTCGGCGTCCCGATTCAGCGCCATCAGGGCGCCGGCACGGTAGAAGAGCAGCTCCGGTCCGGGTGATGCGATCGAGAGCTCGCCCAGCACCGGCGATCCCTGGGCCGCCGACGGCAGCGCGCGCGGCCAGTTGAGAGCGGTGAGGCTCACGCCCGAGGAGTCGCGCACCTCGACGCGCGCCGGCGCCGACGTCATCACCACGATCTCGTCGAAGCCGTCGCCGTCCAGGTCGCCGAGCACCGGCTCCTGCGCCGCGTTCCCGGCCAGCGTCACCGGAAACCCCGCGCGCTCGCTCCCATCCGGGCCGAGCGCGTGGAGCTGGTTTCCGGCCGCGACGATCACCGCGGGCACTGGGTTCGATCCCAGCCGCCCGATCGCCGGCGCCAGCGGGCTCCCGATCAAGGCCACCGGCCATCCCGAAAGCGACGCGCCGCCGGCACCGAAGGCGTGCACCGAGCCGTCGCTCGCCGCCGCCACCACCTCGACGCCCGGAGTGCCGTCCAGGTCGGTGAGCGCGAGCGCGGTCTGGATCGGAGCCAGGCCGCTGACCGGGAACCCGCTCAGCGTGCCGCCGTCCGCATGCCAGGCCCAGACGTCGCCGAAGTCGCTGGCGCTCACCACATCGAGCGCGCCGTCGCCGTCCACGTCGCCGATCGCCGGCGTGCCCATCGCCGCCGGGGCGCTGCCCGGCTGCGGCCAGTCACCGGGGAGTGCCGCGCCGTTCCCTCCCACCCCGAACACGCCGTCGCCAGAGGTGCCGTAGAAGAGCGCCGTTCCCACCACCACGCCCAGATCGGCGGCGGCCAGGTGTCCGTTGGGCGTCCCGACCGCATCGAGCGAGACCACCGTGTCGCGGGCGACGGGATCGAGCAGCACCAGGCGCCGGTTCGTGGTCAGGAACGCGACGCGCCGGGCGGTGGGTGTCGCCAGCACCACTGGCGCCCCCACGCTCCGGGCCCGGGTGTGGATCGCGCTCGAGCCGGTGAGCTCGGTGACCGCGCGGTAGGCGTTGAGCCGGCCGGCGCCGTACTGACCCGCGAGCCCGGGATTCTGCGACGCGATGTCGTCGGCGGTCTCCATGAGCCGGAGCTGGACCCCGCGCGGCGTGAGCCGCGGCAGGGTCGACGGCGGCAGGTAGCGCGTCTGGATGAGGGCGACCGCGCCGGAGACCAGCGGCGCCGAGAACGACGTGCCGTTGATCGGACCATCGTAGGCGGGCTGGCGGTAGCCGAGGCTGTCGGCGGCGACGTGCGCGATGAAGGTGCTGCTGATCCCCACCCCGGGCGCGGTGAGGTCCACCCACGGTCCGCGGTTCGAGAATCCCGCCAGCACGTCGTTGGCATCGGTCGCGGCCACCGCCAGCACGTCGTTCCGGTCGCCCAGATAGTGGAACGGGCTGCTGTTGCCCGCGGCACTCACCACGGTGATCCCCTGCTGGACCGCCACCGTGACCGCGGCGTCGATCCCGTCGGTGTTGGCGCTCGCCCACGAGCAGTTGATGACCGTGGCGCCCATGCGGGTCGCGTACCGGATCGCCTGGGCCGCGTACGCCATGTCGACTTCGCCCAGCGCGCTGAACGTGGACGCCCATCCCATGCGCACCGGCATGATCCGGACATTGCGGGCGGTGCCCGCGACACCGATCACGTTGTTGGTGATCGCCCCCACCAGCCCGGCGACGAACGTGCCGTGCCCCGCGTAGTCGTTGGGATCGTTGTCCGGGTCGTTCACGTCCTCGCCCGGGAGGGGATCGGGAGCCAGGTGCACGAAGTCCCAGCCGTGGAGGTCGTCGACGAAGCCGTTGGCATCGTCGTCGACGCCCGGCGCGCCCGCCGCCTCCACCCAGTTGGTCCAGATCTGGCCCGCGCCGCCGGTCGTGCCTCCCAGGTCCGGGTGGTAGGGCAGCACACCGGTGTCGAGCACCGCGACCACGATCGCCGTGTCGCCGAGCGTGATGTCCCAAGCCTCGGGCGCGTGGATGTCGCGCCGGTTGCCCGGCTGGTAGTACCAGCTCGAGACCGACCACAGCGAGTCGTTGGGGATCGCCTCGACCGGCAGGATCGCGATCGGATGGGCGCTCGCCACCTCGCCCAGCGCCCGGAAGCGCTCGATCGCGTCCGCGAGGTCGGTGCCCGGCGGCAGGTGCGCCAGGTAGAAGGCGGTGAAGTCGGGCTCGCCCGATCCCACGGGCGGCGGCGTCTCGCCCGCGAACTCGGGCTCGAACCACACGCCGCCCAGCCGGTTGGCGAGCCGGTCGACCGCCGAAACACCCAGCGCGTCGGCCCGGCGCCGGCCGTAGGCACGCGCCAGCGCGGCTCGGGCCGGGGCGGGCGCCAGGCGGATCTCGATCAGGTCGCCGCGGTAGGAACCCGCCGCGGTCACGGCGCTGCTTGGGTTTCCGGGCACGCGAACCGGAAGGTCGAGCGTGAGCGCCGAGGCGGCGCGCGCGGACCCCAGGGTCAGCAGCAGCAGGAGCGGAATGGTGCGCATGGGGTAATAGAAGGAAGCGACCGGCGCCTCGCGAGCGTCCGGTCGCTGCGGGAGGAAGTCTAGGAGCCTGTCAAGGATGGGGTCAAGCGTTCCCACGTCTTGACTTGGGTGCCCGGGCGCGGGAGACTTCACATCAAACGATGCTCCCCGCGAAGGCCGACCCGACGTCCCCCGCACCCTATTAAGGACCCCATGGACCAAGCGCATCGCGACCTGCTGCGCCAGATGCTGCTCAACCGTTCGATGCGTTTCGGTGAGTTCGTTCTCAGCTCCGGAGCGACCTCGAACTACTACATCGATGTGCGCAAGACCAGCCTCCACCCCGAGGGGCTGAAGCTCATCTCCAAGATGTTCTTCGAGCAGCTCCAGGCCGACGCGGTGACCGCGGTCGGCGGCCTGACGCTGGGGGCCGATCCCCTGGTCGCCGGGCTGATGCTCTATTCCGCCGAGATGGGCAAGCCGCTCGAAGGATTCCTGGTCCGCCGCACCACCAAGGATCACGGCCTGCGCGGCCAGGTCGAGGGCAACCTCGCCGGACACAAGCGCGTGGCGATCCTCGACGACGTCATCACCAGCGGTGAGAGCGCCTTGATCGCCGCCGAGGCCGCGGAGTCCTACAAGGCGGAAGTCGTTCGGGTGGTCGCGGTGGTCGATCGCGAGCAGGGCGCGAGCCAGATCTTTCAGCAGCGCGGGTTTCCGTTCACCGCCCTGTTCTCGATCGGCGAGCTGCTCCCCGCGGAGCGCGGGTAAAACCCACGATCTAACGCGGTGTGAAAGCCTCGGCACCCCCCTGCCGATAACCTCCCGGAGTACCCGGGCACCGCCTCGTTCCCTTACCTCAGAGACCGGACACCGATGTTCGAGAAGCCGCTCGGCCTGCGCGAGAACCCGTTCCTCGCCGGGCACCACCCGAAGTACCTGTTCCCGAGCCGGGAGCACCAGGAGGCGCTCGCCCACCTGCGCTACGGCATTCAGAATCGGGAGCCGTTCGTGCTCATCACCGGAGAGGTCGGCACCGGCAAGACCACCGCCGTGTACGACGCGCTCGCCGAGTGGGGATCACGGGCGGTGGTGGCGCTGATCACGAACTCGGCCCTCACCCGCGCCGAGCTGCTCGAGGAGATCTGCCTGCGCTTCGGCGTGGCCGCCGCCTCGCCGATGAGCAAGCCCCAGGCGCTGGTCGAGCTGCAGAAGCAGCTGATCGCCGTGCGCGGACGCGGCGAGCTGGCGATCCTCCTGGTCGACGAGGCGCAGAACCTCGACCGCGAGCTGCTCGAGGAGATCCGGCTGCTCTCGAACCTCGAGGTGAGCGGCGAGTACCTGCTCCAGATCTTCCTGGTCGGACAGCCCGAGCTCGAAGCCAAGCTCGCCCAGAAGGAGCTGCGACAGCTCCGGCAGCGCATCGGCATCCACTATCGCATCCTGCCGCTGAGCGCGAACGAGACCGCGCGCTACATCCATCACCGCATCTCGGTCGCGGGCGGCAACGCCGAGGATCTGTACGGGGCGGAGACCTGCCTCGAGGTGTACCGGATCACCAATGGCATCCCGCGCGAGATCAACATCGTCGCCGGCCAGGCGCTGCTCAACGCATTCGTGGACGACACCGACGTGGTGACGCCCGAGCACGTGCGCGCCGTGGAGCGCGAGATCGAGTTCCAGAGCGTGTTGCACCGCAACGACGAGGGCGGTCCGTCGGCGCGCGCCGACGTCGCGCCGCCTGCGCGCGTGGAAGCCCCGCCTGCTCGGGTCGAGCCTCCGGTCGAACCTCCGCCGCACGTCGAGGCGCCGCCGCCCGCGCCACGGGAGCCGCTGGCGATCGTGCGGCCCA
>DATEMP010000255.1:0-7101 GCA_035275545.1 Candidatus Eiseniibacteriota bacterium
TTCACCTTGCCGTCCTTGCCGACCAGCGCCTGGACCAGCACCGTGCCGTCCACGTTTGCGGACCGGGCGAGATCGGGATACTCGGGTGGCACCTTGGTCACCGCCTCCGGGAGCTCCTCCACGTACACATAGTCGCCGTACTTCGGAAGCTCGTCGTCGGACGGCGGTGCCACCACCAGCTCACCCTCACCGCTCGACACGCCCGGCGTGGTGTTCGCGATCTCCTCCTGCGAGGCGATCGTCTGCTCGGGTGGCGCCTCGGCGTCGGGCACCGGCACCGCCACACCGACGGTGGGCGGCGTCACCGGCACGGCGACCTGCACCTGGGGCGGCGGCTCGTTCTGCGTGAGCGGCGGCGGTGCGGCGAGCTCGCGATACGGCACCACCACGACGCTGGTCTCGTGCGCGCGATGCCTCAACAGCGCGCTGGTGCCGAAGGAGAGCAGGAACACCAGGAGAAACGCGCTGCTCCCGAACACGACGCCCCGGAACATGTACTTCCGGGCGACCTCTTTGAGCTCGGGTGCCCCGTAGGGCATGAAATTGAATAGAGCTTCGCGCTCCTCCACCATCGCGGTCCGACTCACAGCGCCTCGACCTCCTTCTTTTCCTCGGGTGTCAGCGTGGCGAGCGAGAAGCGCGTCAGGTTGGCCATGTCGAGCTCGTCGATGATGTCGACCATGTTGTTGAACTTCGCTTCACGGTCGATCTTGATCAGCACGACCAGCTCCTTGTTGCTCTTGAACGGCTGGAGAACGCCTGCCAGCTGGGGCACCTCGATGCGTGCCCAGGGATCCTCGCCGCGTCTCCAGTAGGCCCGGTCGGGGAGCACGAACACGCTCAAAACCTTCGATTTGGCGACCTCAATCTTAACATCTTTGTCGGGCGGCAGGTTGATTTCGAGCGCCTGGGGCGTGCGGAAAACGGTGGTCACCATGAAGAAGATGAGCAGCAGGAATGCCACGTCCACCATCGGCGTCATATCGATCCGGACCCCGACCCGACGCTTGGGACGGTGAAAACCCTTGCCCTTCTTCTTGCTGCTGCGTGTCTGTGGGGCGTCTACGGCACCCATACCGACTCACCTCCTCTAGTGCGCGGCCGCCTTCGGCTTCTGCTTGAACAAACCGCCCGACCCCTCGAGATCGGTCTGCACGTTGAACCGGGGCGCTTTCGCATCCTGCAACGCCTGCATCATGTCGGACATGACCCCGTACGGAGCGTCCTTGTCCATCTTGACGATGATATAGGCGCTGGGGTTGGCGGCACGGGCGTTGGACAGGACGGTTGCCATGTCGGTCGGCACCGCGTCGGCGTCGATCATCCGCTGGACCTCTTCGCCCCGCTGCCGGTAGATCACCCGCACCCCGGGCTTCTGCCCGTACTCCGGCTTGGGCGACGTCACCGCGATCGTGATGATGTTGGACTCCGGCGACTTGGCCTCGGAGTTGGACTCCGGCAGCGTGATCTTGTCCTTCTCGGGCGGCTTGAACTGCGTGGTACACATGAAGAAGATGAGCAGCAGGAAGGCGACGTCCACCATCGGCGTCATGTCGATGCTGATGCCGATGCGGCGTTTCTTCTTGAGCATCCCCGCCCCCTACTTGCGCTCGGTCGCCGCGGCCGAGAGGAGCTGGACCGCCTCGTACGAGGCTTCGTCCATCATGTAGTTGAAGTTGTCGACCCGGGTCACGAACACGTTGTACGCGACGATCCCGGCGATGGCGACGAACAGCCCGCCGGCGGTGTTGATGAGCGCCTCGGAAATACCGATCGCGAGCTTCGACGCGTCCACCGCGCCGGTGTGACCGAGGGCGGCGAACGAGCGGATCATCCCGATGACCGTTCCGAGCAGCCCCACCATGGTCGCGATCGAGGCGATCGTCGAGAGCGCGATCAGGTTGCGCTCGAGCAGCGGCACCTCGAGACCGTTGGCCTCCTGGATGGCGGCCTGGGTCTCGGCGACGATCTTCTCCTTGGGCGCGCCGTCGCTCAGCACCTGCTGGTAGCGCTCCAGGCCGGCGCGAATGACGTTGGCGGCCGATCCGCGCTGCTGGCCGCACAGCTGGATGGCGGCCTGGACGTCACCGCGGTGGAGCGCCTTGCGCACGTTGTTGAGGAAGTCGGGCAGCGAGCCGCGCCCGGCCGCCTTCTTGAGGCTCCAGAGGCGCTCGATGATGAAGGCGGTCTGGAGAATCGCGAGCAGGATCAAGCCGGCGACCAGGTAGCCGCCCAGCTTCATCTGCTCGCCGACCGGACCGAGCAGCGGCAGATTCCACCAGATGGCGACCGAGACGATCGCGGCGAGGGCAAACCCGAGCGGAACGATGAAACGGCTCATTGCGTGACGACCCTCCATAGGTCCGCGGCCACGGCGACCGCCGCGGCCCGGTGATCACATTGCGGGCGGGTATTCCCGCCGTTCCGGGCCCGGGCGGCAACGCCGCCCTTCCGCCCGCGATGGATGTGTCCCGCCGCCGGTTCGATCAGCCGGCGACGCCCTTCCCCACCGCGAAGGCCGCGAGCGCCTGCTCTTCGGTCTCGTGGTGGTCGAACACCTTGATCAGCCCGGTCATCGTGAACAGATCGACCAGCCGCTTGGTCAGCGTGCACAGCTTGATCTCGCCGCCGCGACCCTTGTAGTTCGCGTACGCGCGCATCAGGACGCCGATGGCGATCGAGTTGAGCGCCAGGCACTCCCCCAGGTTCAGGACGAGCTGCTTGTTCCCGGACTCGCTCTCGCGGACCAGGGCCTGCTGGAAATCGTCGGTTTCCTGGTCGCCGAAGAAGCTCCCCTTCGGGTAGAGGATCACCACCCCGTTGACGTCCTTGCGACGGATCGACACGACGACTTCCTCCCTGCGACCCTCTCCGGCCGTGCCTAGACCGGCTTCGATTCCGCGAAGCTTGCGATCGCCTGCTGCTCGGTCGGGAACACGTCGAACACTAGCGACAGCTTCGTGATCACGAAGATGTTCTCGATGCGCTTGTCGACCGCGCACAGCTTCATCTGCCCGCCGCGGCGCACGTAGTTCGAGTGCGCGGAAATGAGGACGCCCAGCGCGGTGGAGTTCAGATGCTGCGTCTCGCCGAGGTTGATGATGAGGTGCTTGTTGCCCGCCTCGGTGAGCTGCTTGATCGCGCGCTCCAGCTCGTCCGTCTCATCGCCGCCGCTCAGGTAACCCTTCGGTGTGACGATGGCGATGCTTTCCACCTGCCGCTGCTTCATTGTGCTCCTCCCTTGGGACCCGGTGCTCCCCCTCGGTTGAGGATCTCGAGACCCTTGAGGGCATCCGCCTGCTTGGGGTCAATCTCGAGCGCCTTCTTGTAGCACTCCGTGGCTCTACTCCGGTTGCCCGCGTTCTGATAACCCTGCGCCAGCCACACCCACGCCTGCACGTCCTGCGCGTTCAGCGCCGTCGACCGCTCGAGCAGCGGGATGGCTCCGTTCCAGTCCTTGTCCAGCAGCCGGTAGAAGCCCAGTTGCCGGTAGGCCACCCCTGCGTTCTTGCTGGTCGAGTCCAGCGCCACCGAACGGCTCAGCGACGCCTTCGCCAGGCTCAGCGTATCCTGCTGAATCGGCTTGCCCGGTTGCGATGCCATCTGCGCGAACAGAATGCCCACCCAGAAGTGCCGGTCGGCCTTGGCCGTGTCGATGGACGCGGCCTTCTGAAGCGCCGTCAACGCATCCGAGTACTGCCTCATCTCCTTACGGGACAAACCGATATAGTAGTAAGCCTCACCGCTCGGCGGGTCAAGCGCGATTCGCCGCTCCAGCAGCGCGATGGTCCCCGGGTAGTCCTTGTTGCGGAATTTGAGCTTGGCCCGCTCGACCATGGCGAACTTGGCGTCGTTGATGGTCGAATCCCGCTCGATAATGGAGAGATAGAGCGAGTCGGCGCGCTCCAGGTTGCCCTGGAAGACGTGCATCTGGCCGATCAGCAGCAGGTCCCGCGGGGTGGGGTCGCCGAGGCCGAAGTAGTGGACCGCCTTCGCCCAGTCCTTCTTGTCGGCGCTGACGCGCCCGAGCACCGTGAACATCTCCTTGTTCTTGTCGCCCAGCTGCTCCGCCTTCTGGAGCATGGCGATCGCGTCGTCCTTCTGCCCCAGGTAGTAGAGGTCGCGACCCAGGAGGCTCCATCCCTTGGGGTCGTCGGGACGCAGCTTCACGTACGCCTCGAGGGGCGCCCGGGCCTCGACGTACCGCTTGGCATCGGCGGCGCCCGAGAGGTAGAGCAGGTTGCCGAGGCCGAGCTGTCCCGGCGGGTATTCCGGCTCGCGCCGGGTCACCCACACGAACTCGTCGAGCGCCTCGTTGTAGCGCTGGTCGTAGTAGAGCGCCTGCGCCAGCGAGAAGTGGGTCTCGACGTCCGTCGAGTCGACCGCCATCGCCGCCTGGTGCTCGAGGATCGAGAGCGACCAGGTGCCGCGACGGAAATAGAAGTCGCCGAGCTCGCGACGCACCGCCGGGTCGCCGGAAGCTTCCTCGCGCGCACGGGTGAAGTAGATGCCCGCGGCGCGGAGCGAATCACGCGACTCCTCGGCGCGCCCCAGCGCGGTGAGGAAGCGCGGGCGCCAGCGCGTGCCCCACTTGAGGCCGACCGACAGGACCGAGACCGCCTGTTCGAACTGTTTCGTGGCGGTCAGGCAGTCGCCCAAAGCGAGCTGGGCCTCGGGATACTTCTTGTCCAGATCGGTGGCCTTCTGGAAGAGCGGGATCGCCTCGGTGCACTTGTCGCGCTGGCGCAGCACCTCGCCCTGCCCCCAGTAGGCCATCGCCAGATTGGGATCCATCTTCTGGGCCTGCTCGAACTGCTCGTGGGCCTTGTCGTACTGGTGGCGGCGGAGCCACACCTGGCCGACACCGGCGCGGCCCGCGGCGTAGCCCTGGGCCGCGGCCTTCTCGAACGCCTTGACGGCGTCTTCGAGCCGGCCTTCTTGAAGTGCCGTGCGGCCGTCCCTCAGGTCGTCGGCGCGCGCCACACGACCTGGCAGGATGCCGAGCACCCCCACGAGCGCGACCGCCGGGATCCAGGCGGTCCCGCGGATCCATCGATGCATTGGTTGCCTCATGTTCGTGTTCATCCCCCGATCTATCGATGACTGCCCATCATCGGCGAGCGCCGCACGAAACGGACCGGCACCGCGATCGGCACCAGTCCGGCGTCGCGCACCAGCGCCTGTCCTTCACGGCTGGTGACGTACGTGATGAATCCGTTGGCGAGCGAAGGCCCTCCGGGCCGGGTGTAGAGATGCATCTCACGCCACAGCGGGTACTCGCCGCTGTGCACGCCTTCCGCGTCCGGGCGCCGGTAAGCCAACCCCTTGAGGTTGGCGAGCCGGAGCGACTTCACGCCGCGCTCCGCCCACGCCATGGTGACGATGCCGATCGCCTCCGGGTGCCGGGCCACGTCGGCCACCACGCCGGAATCCGAGCTCTGGTACGCCACCTGGGCTTCGATCGGTGCTCCGTTCATGACCTTTCCCACGAAGTACGCCATCACATCGGAGGTCGGGGGCGGAATGACGCGGCGGATTCCCTGCCGATCGCCTCCCAACTGGCTCCACTCGTTGGTCGTACCCTGAAAGATGCCGCGAATCTCGTCGAGCGCCGCGTTTTCCACAGGATTCCTGTTATGCACCACCAGTGCCACGCCATCCCTTGCAAAGCGATAACCTTCCAGCTCCAGGCCACCACGGATCGCCGCCCCGCGCTCCACCGCCTCCAGCTCGCGGTCCGTCACCGCCAGGTCGCACTCGGCCGCGAACAGCGCCCGTACGGCCTCCGACGAGCCACCCTCACGCAGGGTGATGCGCGCCTGCGGGTAGAGCGAATCGAAGGCGGCCTGCTCGCGGCGCATGAGGCCCATGAGCTCGGGCGGGCACACGATCGTGATACGCCCGCTGGTCAGGGTGTCTTCCACCCTTTCCGGGCCCGGCTGAGGAGAGCAACCGGCCCCGCCGGCCGCCATAGACGCCAGCAGCAGAAGCACCTGCGCGGATGGCAGCCAGCAGGTGCCCGGGACCCCGAAGTGCGGGGAGTCTAGGAATCGTGCGCGCCGCTTGTCAATCAATGGTTGCTCCGGATCGCTCCGCGGCGGCGAGGCCCTCCCGGCAGAGCCGTCAGCGCTGGGGCAGCGGGGCACGGTAGTGAAGCCGGTCACCGGCTGTCAATCGCACGTGTCCACCGCACCGTGTCCAGCCCGTTGGCGCCGCAGCGTCGGCCACTGACGCGGTGCGCGTCGCGATCGGCCGATCAAAAAGCTTGGCGTTCGCGCACCACTCGACCTACTATGCCGCGCTGCGGCGGCTGCATCCGATCGTGGACGGCCGCCGATCCCATTCCGGGAGTCCAGTGGTGAAGCACGCCGAACACCCCGCGACCCACTTCATCGTGCCCGGGTGTGCGTCGCCGTCCGCTCCTCGCTGGGGCAGGCATGGACTCCCGATTCCTCGCGCGGGCCGCCGGATCACGGCGGCCCGCGCCGTTGTTCCCCCCGGGCTCCCACCCGCGTGAAGCGTCGCCCGGCCGCGCCATCGGGCGACTTGGATCCACCGCGGGCTCCGGCCGACCCCGCGGCATCGGTGTGGCCGGCCCGCCACGAGTGGTTGCGGATCCGCGAGCCTTTCTCCCTCCCGCTGGCCCTGCTGGTCCTCTCGCGCGGGTTCCTCTGGTGGCGGCTCCCCTACGCCGCCGAGGACGCCTACATCACCTTCCGGTACTCGACCAACCTCGCGATCGGGAACGGGCTGGTCTACAACCCGGACGAGCGGGTGATGGGATTCTCGTCGCCGCTCTGGACGGTGTGGAGCGCGCTCGGCGTGCGGCTCGTCAATGCTCCGGTCGACTGGGCGCGCGCCTGGTCGATGATCGCCGATGCGCTCACCCTGGTGCTCGCGGCCGGAATGCTCCGGCGCCACGCGGGTCGTGCCGCGGCCTGGTGCTTCGCGGTGTTCTTCGCCGCCTGGCCGTTCTTCGCCGCGGTCTCGGTCTCGGGCATGGAGACCGGCGTCATGGTCTCGCTGATCGTCGCCTCCGCGGTGCTCGCCGAGCGGCGCAGCGCGCTCGCCGGCCCGGCGATCGCCGCGCTGGCGCTGATC
>DATEMP010000256.1:0-4073 GCA_035275545.1 Candidatus Eiseniibacteriota bacterium
GGTGGGAGAAGACGCTCGGCACCATGGTCTCCTGGGGAACACCCATTACGCGCGAGGAGCGGGACACCCTGCGGGCCTATTTCCTCGCCCGGCTCGGTCCGCGGCCCCCGACGCCGACCAAGTAGCGGCACCGGCAGTTCCACGACGGGGGCGCCGGCGGGGTGGTAAGCTGGTACACTTCCCCCGCGTTCACCCGACTTCTCGCTCCTACTCCCCGGAGGCCCGCCCCGATGGGCCGATCACGGACGCACCGTTTCGCCGCGCTGCCCGCGCTCCTGGCCCTCGCAGGCCTCGCGCTCCTTCCGGTCGCCGCCGCCGCGCAGGTGGTCATCAACGAGATCTATCCCGATCCCGCCGGCACGGACGATCCGCTCGAGCGGGTCGAGATCTACAACGCCGGCCTGACCGCCGTGGACGTGACCGGCTGGTGCATCCACGACGCGGCGAGCATCGACGGGAGCCCCGCGCTTCGCTGCCGCATTCCCGAGGACTTCGACACCGCGGCGTGTCCCGGGGGCGCGATCATGCAGCCGGGCGAGTTCCGGGTGGTCAAGGCGACCACCGTGATGGCATGGCTCAATCAGGGCGGGGACGACGTCTACCTGTGCTCGAATCGCACCATCCCGGCGACCATCGTTCACCAGGTGACCTACCCCAGCGCCGCCGGGCATGTCGACGAGGTGTGGGCGGCGGTGCCGAACGGCACCAGCAACTTCGCCTGGCGCACGCTGAGCCTGTGCGCGACCAACGGCGGCGGCGGCGACGTGGTCGCGCCGGCCGCGGTCGCCAACCTCGCCGCGACGCCGGGATCGTTCCCGGGCGAGATCCGGCTCACCTGGACCGCGCCCGGCGACGACGGCGCCACCGGCACCGCGAGCGCCTACATCATCAAGGTCGCGCACTTCGCGATCACCGCGGGCACCTTCGACGCCGTGGGAGACCTCGACCGCTGGACGCTCGAGCCGCTGCCGGCCGCGGGCGGAACCGCCGAGACCCTGTTCGTGTTCGGGCTCGATCCCGATTCGACCTGGTTCTTCGCGCTCGAGACCCAGGACGAGGTCCCCAACACCAGCACGATATCGAACAGCCCCGGCAGCGCGCCGCTGCCCGGCGCACGCCTGAACCCCGACCTGGGCTACAACGCCTACTTCGGCAACCTCCATTCGCACACCGGCTACTCCGACGGCGTCCAGACGCCCCCGATCGCGTACAACTTCGCGCGCAACATCGCGCCCACGCCGCTCGATTTCCTGGCGGTCACCGATCACAACCACACCACCGCCGGCATGTCGCTGCCCGATTACCACACGGGCCTCTCGGAGGGCGCGTCCGCCAACAGCGACGGCAACTTCGTCGCCATCTACGGGCAGGAGTGGGGACTCGCCACCAACGGCCACGTGAACGTCTACGAGGCCCCGGTGTTGTTCGGATGGGACGCCGGCAACTTCGATACGTTCGTGGCCGAGGGCGACTACGCCGGCCTCTACAGCGCGGCGATCGCGAACCCACCCCCGTCGTACCCGGTGGTCATCGAGTGGGCCCACCCGGCGATCGGGGACTTCGACAACTTCCAGGTCACCAACGACGGCCGGGCGGCGGTCCATCTCATGGCCCTGGTCAACGGCCCCGCCACATCCACGGCCACCGACGAGAGCGACATCGGCAACACCGGGTTCGACGGCGCGTTCCACGAAGCGTTGCGCGCCGGGTACCGCGTCTCTCCGACCGCGGACCAGGACAATCACAACGCCACCTGGGGTGCTTCGACCGAGAGCCGCACCGGCGTGCTCGCCCTGAGCAAGACCAAGAGCGCGATCCTGACCGCGATGGCGGCGCGGCGCACCTACGCCACGCAGGACCACAACGCCGTGGTGCACTTCTCGGCGGACGGTCACGCGATGGGCGAGGCGTTCACCGCCACGCAGGGCGTCCGGATCGCGGTCGAGGTGATCGACACCGATCCCGGCGAGACGGTGTCGAAGATCGACCTGTTCCGCGGCATCACCGGAACGTCGATCGCGACCCGCGTGGGCGGCAACTCGGGCAGCTCGAAGTTCCAGTGGCGCGAGCTCGCGCCCCCCGCCCCGGGCACGGAGTATCACTACTACGTCGAGGCGCGGATGGCGGACAACCAGAACATCTGGACCGGACCGGTCTACGTGACCTACCAGACTTCGCCGGTGGCGATCGTCGAGCCGCCGCCCGACTGGGGGCTCGGCCTCACCGCGCGGCCGAACCCGACTCGCGCCGGTGTCACCGCGGACTTCATCCTGCCGCGCGACGCGTCGCATGTCTCGCTCGCGATCTACGATCTCTCCGGCCGTCTGCGCCGCACGCTGATGAGCGGCGCGCTCTATGCGGGCCCGCACCGCGTGATCTGGGACGGCCGCGCCGAGAGCGGCGAGCGGCCCGCCGCGGGCGTCTACTTCATGCGCCTCGACACCGGCACCCAGCGGATCGATCGCAAGGTGCTGCTGCTGCCGTAGGCGGTGACTCCGTGCGGAGGGTGCTACCCTCCGCCTCCATGAGCCTCTCCCCCGACCACCTCGACGAGCTGCGGGCGCTGCTGGGCGCGGATGCGGTGCTCGCGAGCGAAGCGGCGCGCTTCACCTACGAAGCGGACGCGCTGGTGCTCGACAAGCACATGCCCGACGTGGTGGTGCTGCCGCGCTCGACCGACGAGGTGGCGGCGGTGGTGCGCTGGGCGCACGCGCTCCGCATTCCGGTGACCGCGCGCGGCGCCGGCACCGGCCTCGCGGGCGGCGCCACCCCCGAGCACGGCGGCGTGGTGCTCTCGGTCAACCGCATGGACCAGGTACTGCGCATCGACCCGGAGCGCATGTTCGCGTGGGTGCAGCCCGGGCTGGTGAACCTGTGGCTCTCCCAGCAGCTCGCGCCGCTCGGCCTCTACTACGCGCCCGATCCTGCCTCCCAGCAGGTGAGCACCGTGGGCGGAAACGTGGCGACCAACGCCGGCGGGCCCCACTGCCTCAAGTACGGCGTGACGCTCAACCACGTGCTCGGCGTCACGGTGGTGCTCCACGACGGCGTGGTGGTGACCCTGGGCGGTGAGTCGTGCGACGCGCCGGACTACGACCTCGCCTCGGTGGTGATCGGCAGCGAGGGCACGCTCGGGATCGCCACCGAGATCTGCGTGCGCCTGTGCCCGAAGCCGGAAGCGGTCAAGACCATGCTGTTCGACTTCACCACCGTGGAGGCCGCCTGCCGCACGGTCTCGGCGGTGATCGCGGACGGCATCGTGCCGGCGGCGATGGAGATCATGGACCAGCACACGGTGCAGCTGGTCGAGGACTGGCTGCACATCGGGCTGGCGCGCGACGCGGCGGCGGTGCTGCTCATCGAGGTCGACGGCCCGGCGGTCACGCTCGCCGCGCAGGTGGAGCGGATCGGCACCCACGCCGCGACCCACGGCACGCGCTCGACGCGGATTGCCAAGGACGAGGCGGAGCGCGCCGCGATCTGGCGCGGGCGCAAGTCCGCGTTCGGCGCCTACGGCCGCACCGCGAGCGGCTTCTACATCATGGACGGCGTGGTGCCGCGCACGAAGATCGCCGAGGCGCTCTCCGAGGTCTACCGGCTGTGCGGCGAGCGCGGGCTCGAGGCCGGCAACGTGTTCCACGCCGGCGACGGCAACCTGCACCCGCACGTGCTCTTCGACGCCGACGATCCGGCCGCCCAGGCGCGCGCGCTCGAGGCCTCGCACGAGATCCTGCGCATGTGCATCCGTTTCGGCGGCACGATCTCGGGCGAGCACGGGGTGGGGATCGAGAAGCGCCCGATGATGCGCGAGCTGTTCGCGGCCGAGGACCTCGAGGCGATGGGCCGCGTGCGCGCCGCGTTCGATCCCGGGGGGCGGCTCAATCCCGGCAAGATCCTCCCGGGCGACGGGGACGCGCATGTCGGAGGGCCGGCGCAGATGGGGGGCATGACGGTGCGGCCCGACGCCGAAGGGCCGTGGATCTAGGGGTTTCGCTCCTCCGGCGGGATCGCGGGTGAATCCCGGGAACAGCCGCCGCGCCGCCCTGGTCCTCGCGATCGCGCTGACCGCCGCC
>DATEMP010000257.1:0-9105 GCA_035275545.1 Candidatus Eiseniibacteriota bacterium
CCGCAAGCCCCGCGAACACGAGCGCGAGCCCGAGCGAGGACGCCGCGCGCCTGGCGCGGCGCGGGCTCGCGCGCCGCACCGTCACTCCGACCGGAGCGCCACCATCGGATCCACGCGGGTCGCGCGCTCGGCCGGGACCCAGGCGGCGACCAGGGCGCTGAGCGCCAGGATGATCGTGACGCCGACGAACGTGGGCGGATCGGAGGTGCTCACGCCGAACAGCTGGCTCGCCATGAAGCGGGTCACCGCATAGGCACCCGCGAGTCCGATCCCCATGCCGAGCAGCGTGAGCCGCGCCGCCTGGCCGACCACCAGCCTGAGCACGTCGGGCCGCGCCGCACCGAGCGCCATGCGGATGCCGATCTCCTGGGTGCGCTGCGCCACGCTGTAGGCCATGACGCCGTAGATGCCGATCGCAGCGATGATCAACGCCAGCACCCCGAACACGGTCATGAGCGCGACGTAGATGCGCGACTCCCAGAGCCCGAAGCGCAGCGACTCCTCCATGGTGCGCACGTCGTAGAGCGGCATGTCGCCGTCGCGCGACTGGACCAGCCGTCGGAGCGCGGTGGTCATCGTGCCCGGATCGCCGCCGTGGCGTACCACCAGGACCACGCTCTGTGCGGGCTCCTGCGGGTGCGGCACATAGATGTGCGCCGGCGGATCCTTTTCCTCGACGTTCTGGCGGATGTCCGCCGCCACGCCCACCACCGCCATGACGAGGGTGTCCGCGTAGCCGATCCGGAGCCGCTGACCGAGCGGCTCCTTGCCGGGCCAGAACTTGCGCGCCGCCGATTCGCTCACGATCACGACCCGCTGCCCGTCGGCGCCGTCCAGCGCGGTGAACTCACGGCCCGACCGCATCGGAATGCCCATGGTCGCGAAGTAGTGCGGACGCACCGCCGCGTACAGCACGCGCCGGCGCACCGCGTCGGGCGTGTGCGGATCGCTCTCGAGCCGCACCCGCGTGCTCGAGCTGCCGTCGGTGAGGGGAAGATCGGTGGTGAGGCTCGCCGACCGCACGCCGGGCAGGCCTTCGACGGCCGGCATGAGGCCGTCGATGAACGCGCGCTTGGCCGCGTCGTCCTTGTAGACCGCGATCGGCATGGTGAGCCGCGCGGTAAGCAGGTCGGTGGGGTTCAGCGAGGCGCGCTCGGCGGTCATGTTGATGAAGCTGCGGATCATGAGCCCGGCGCCGGCGAGGAGCACGAGCGCGAGCGCCAGCTCCGCGACCACCAGGGCGCTGCGCAGCCGGCTGCGGGCGCGGCCGCCGGTGCCGTGGTGACCGCCGTCCTTCAAGGCCTCGTGCACGTCCACCTGCGACGTCTGGAGCGCGGGGAGGAGTCCGGCGAGCACCGCCGAGAGCGCCGAGACGCCCACCATGAAGAGCACGGTGTTCGGATCGATCGAGAACTGCATCCAGAAGGGCAGCTCGATCGGGATCGAGCCCAGGCACAGGTCCCGCCCCCAGAGCGCGAGCAGGAGCCCGAGCATGCCGCCCATCAGCGACACGATCAGGCTCTCGGTGAGGAACTGGCGCACGATGCGGCCCCGCGTGGCGCCCAGGGCGAAGCGCAGTGCCACTTCGCGCTGCCGGCCCGCCCCGCGCGCGAGCATGAGGTTCGCGACGTTCGCGCAGGCGATGAGGAGCACGAAGCCGACCGCGGACATGAGCAGCGCCAGGATCGGGCGCATGTCGCCCACCATCATCTCGCGGAACGCGTCCACCCGGCCGCCGATCCCGGCGTTGGTATCCGGGTAGCGCTTCTCGAGGTCGGCCGCCATCGCGGCCACCTCGGCATGAGCGGCGTGCAGCGTGACGCCCGGCTTGAGGCGGGCGACGATGTCGAGGAAGTGCCCGTCGCGACGGTTTTCGGCCATGTCGATGGGCGTGGGGATGAAGAAGTCCGCGGTTTCGGGGAAGCGGAAATCCTTCGCCGCCACGCCGACGATGGTGCGCACGCGGCCGTTCATCTTGATGGTCTTGCCGAGCACACCGGGATCGGCGTTGAACCGCTCGCGCCAGATGCGGTCGCTGATCATGATGAGCGTGAACGCGCGGCTCTGCTCCTCCTCGTCGCGGGTGAACTCGCGGCCCAGGATCGGCTGGGCGTTGAACACCTGCATCAGGCCGCCCGAGATCGCGGTGGCGGCGAAGCGCTCCGGCTCGTTTCCGAGCGTGATGTAGGCCTGGGTCTCGAAGTACGCCGCCACCGCCTCGAACGATCGGGCGCGGTCACGCACGTCGCAGAAGTCGGGATACGACATCTCCATCTCTTTGACGTCGTGCTTGGGGTCGGTGCTCGAGATCACCACGTTGCGCGTGTTGTCGACGTAGGGCAGCGACCGGAACAGGAACGCATTGGCGATGTTGAACACCATCGTGTTGACGCCGATCCCGAGCCCCATGACCAGCACCACCACCAGCGTGAAGCCGGGGGTGCGCGCCAGCGACCGCCATCCGACCTTGATGTCCTGGAGCCACCCGCCCATCAGCGCACCTCCTGCTCGTCCACGATCCGGCCGTCGAACAGGTGGATGGAGCGATCCGCGTAGCGGGCGAAGCGCGGGTCGTGCGTCACCATGCAGATCGTGGTACCGCCGCGGTGCAGCTCGCGCAGCAGCTCCATGACCGCCTCGCCGTTCGAGGAGTCGAGGTTCCCGGTCGGCTCGTCGGCGAGCAGCGTGAGCGGATCGCCCGCGAGCGCCCGCGCCACGGCGACGCGCTGCTGCTGTCCGCCCGAGAGCTGGCTGGGCAGGTGGTTCTGGCGATGCTTCATGTTGACGCGCTCGAGCGCGGTCAGCACGCGCTTGCGGCGCTCGTCGCCGTTCATGCCGCGGTAGAGCAGCGGCAGCTCGACGTTCTCGCCCACGGTCAGATCGCCGATCAGGTTGAAGCTCTGAAAGATGAAGCCGATCTGACGGTTGCGGATCTGGGCGCGCTCGAGCGGCTTGAGCTCGTGCGCGGCGCGGCCGTCGAGCCAGTACTGGCCCGAGGTGGGCGAGTCGAGCAGGCCGAGGATCGAGAGCAGCGTCGACTTGCCGCACCCCGAGGGGCCGGTGATCGAGACGAACTCCCCGCGCTGGATGTCGAGATGAACACCGGAGAGGGCGTGAGTCTCGACCTCCTCGGTGGTGAACACCTTGCTCAGCCCTTCGAGGCGCAGCAGCGGCCGGGCGTTTCCGTTCACCGTCGTCTCCTTCCCGGCGGTCGCGGCCACGGGTCTCACGTTCGTCACGACAGTCATCGCGTTCCTCTCCTGACGTTGTGCACGCGGTGCGCGATCAGCGCAGCCGCACGCGGTCCACGTTGTCCCATCGCGACATCTCGGACAGGATGATGCGGTCGCCGGGCTGAAGGCCCTCGATCACCTCGACCGCGTTGAACGACGAGCGCCCCAGCTTCACCGGCACCCGCACCGCCGCGTGCCCGTCGGGTTCGACCCGGAACAGGCCCACCGTGGTTTCGCTCGCGCCGCTGGCGGGGCGCCCCACGAACACCACGTCGGCGAGCCGCTCGATCTCGATCGTGCCGTCGACGCTCAGGTCGGGGCGGGCGCCGCGCGGCAGCGCCTCGTCGAGCGTGATGTCCACGGTCACCGTGCCGTTCTGGACCGCGGGATCGATGCGGCTCACGTGCCCCTTCACCTTGCCGTCGCGCGTGTCGACCACCGCCTTGAGGCCGAGCCCCAGGTCCCGCGCGTTGCCCTGCGGCACCAGGATCACCGCCTTGAGACGGTCGGGTGATGCGACCCGCGCCAGCTGATGGCCCGACTGCACCCACTGCCCGGGCTCGAGCGCCAGCTCCTGCACCACGCCCGCGGCGCCGGCGCGCACCTGCATCGACGCCACCCGCTCGCGCTGGAAGTGGGCGATCGCGCGCACGCGCTCGAGGTCCGCCTTGCGCAGCTCCACCTGGGCGCGGAACGCCTCGTCGGCCAGCTCCATGCGCCGCTGCTCGGACGTGTGGCGCTCCTCGGCCTCGGTGAGACGGTCACGCGCGCGCTCCGCCTCCATGGTGGAGGAGAGGCCCTCGCTCGCCAGCCGCTCGGCGACCGCGACCGCGCGCTTCGACTCGCGCAGCTCGGTGCGCGCCGCGGCGAAGCTGGTCTCCTGTGCGAGCCGCGCGGTTTCGAGATTCGAGCGCAGGCTCGCGAGCTCCGCCTCGGCGAGCTTGAGCTGCCGCTCGGCGTCGAGCGCTTCGAGCTGGACGTCCGGGTTGCTCAGCTCGACCAGCACCGTGCCGGGCTGGACCTTGGCCCCGGGACGCGCGAGCACGCGCTCGACCCGCCCGGCGGTGAGCGCCGAGACGAAGCGCTGGCTCTCGGCGACCAGCGTACCGTTGCCGTGCACCTCGCGCAGCATCGGGCCGCGCTTCACGCTGTCGAGCCACAGCGTCGAGCGCTCGACCTCCGGGGATGCGGGCCTGAGCTGCGCGATCCCGAGGGTGGTGAGCAGCAGCACCACCGCGCCCGCGGCGAGCAGCCAGGGCTTCAACCGTCGATGCGGCTTCGTGCGTGGAACGTCCAAGGAAGTCCTCCGGGTCGGGCCCCGGGGGGAAGGGAGCCCGTGGAGGGCAATTAGAAGAGACGTGCCACCCGGCTCCGCGCGCGTAACGCGCTGGGGTTCAACGAGGAGGGGCGGACCGCGAGGAGCCCGAAACGCTCACCGGTGTCCGCCTGCGGGACACGCGAATCCCACGAACGGACACTCAGCGCGTGGTCGGATCCCGCGTGGGCGGCGCCGGAATGCCGGCCTCCGTGGAGGCACCGTATCGGAGCGTCACCAGCCCGGCGGGCGCGTCGCGGCGCAGCGTCACCACCCAGAGCCCGTCGTAGGGCACCGCCGGCTCGGGAAATGGGCGGCCGGTGAGCGCGGCGATCAGGTCCGGGATCGTATTGCTGTGGCCCACCACCAGCGCGGTCCGTCCCCAGTGGCGGGTGCGCAGCCGGCGCACCGTCTCCACGACGTCGTCGACCACGGTGAGCGATTCGCCGAGTGCGGCGGCGATCGGCATCGCGGTCTGACGGCTGCGCGACCACTTGGTCACGTAGATGGCGTCGATCGCCGAGTGCGCCAGCACGTGCCGGAGCTCCTGGGCGCGCAGCAGGCCCGCAGCCGTGAGCGGATGATCGGGGCCGATCAGCGTGTCGCGCTCGGCGTGGCGGACCACGATGACCGTGGCGACAGCCGTGTCGGGCGCGACCGGGGCGAGCCCGCCGGCCGGCGTCGCGGCGGGGGCGAGCATTGCGGCGAGGAGCAGGAAGCCGAGGATGATCATGGCGTCCCGCAGTCTAGTCGAAGCCGCGCGAACATGCCGCGCGGCATGTAAACCGACACCGGCGTTCACGGGGGCGTCCACGCCGTTGACGGTCGTGCGCCAGGACCCGGAACGGTAGACTGCCGCCGTGATCAAGTACCTCGGGTCCAAGCGCCTGCTCGTCCCGCGCATCCTGGAGGAGGTCGGGCGGCTGGAGGGCGTGCGCACCGTGCTCGACCTGTTCTCGGGCACCGCCCGGGTCGGACACGCGCTCAAGTCGCACGGCTACCGCGTGCACGCCAACGACCACAACGCCTACGCCGCGGCACTCGCCACCTGCTACGTGCAGGCGGATCGCGGCCGCTGGCTCGAGCCCGCCCAACGCCTGATCGCCGAGCTCGATGCGCTCCCCGGGCGCCCCGGCTGGTTCACCGCCACGCACTGCGAGCGCTCCCGCTATCTCAAGCCCGAGAACGGCGCGCGCGTCGACGCGATCCGCGAGCGGATCGCCCAACTCGCGCTCGAGCCCGAGCTCGAGGCGATCGCGCTGGTGAGCCTCATGGAGGCGAGCGATCGGGTCGACTCCACGGTCGGGGTCCAGATGGCGTATCTCAAGCGCTGGGCGCCGCGCGCGCACCAGCGGCTCACGATGCGCGTGCCGGAGCTGCTCGACGGACCAGGGTCGGCGTCGCGCCTCGAGGCGCGCGAGGCGGCGGCGCGGTTTCCGGCCGACTTGGTCTACCTCGATCCTCCGTACAACCAGCACTCCTACCTGGGCAACTACCACGTGTGGGAGTCGCTGGTGCGCTGGGACAAGCCCGACGTGTACGGGGTGGCGATGAAGCGCGTGGACGTGCGCGAGCGCACGAGCCCGTTCAACCGGCGCGGCGGGATCGCGCCCGCGATCCGCGAGCTGCTCGACACCGTGCGTGCCCGCTGGCTGCTGGTCTCGTTCAACGACGAAGGCTACGTGCCGCTCGCGGATCTGACCGCGATGCTCGCCGAGCACGGCGAGGTGCGCGTGGTCGAAGTGCCCTACCGTCGCTACATCGGATCCCGGATCGGCATCTACAACCCGCAGGGCGAGAAGGTCGGCACCCCGGGCCGGAGCACCAACCGCGAGCACCTGTTCGTGGTCGAGAAGACCGGAGTCAGAACCGCGACGCCGTAAGGTGGAGCAGTCCCGGCCTCGCTCAGAAGCGCGACGCCGTAAGCTTCACATCCGCGCGCGCCCAGGCCTTCTGGAAGCGCTGCTCGACCTCGGTGGCCAGCGCGTCGGCCTGGCGGGCGCGCAGACACTTCGCGAGCCCGTAGAGCGACCAGCCGTTCTCGGGGTTGAGCGCCAGGTCGTCGAGGTACGCCACCTCGGCCTCGGGGATCCGATCCGCGGCGAGCAGGACCGCACCCAGCTGCTGGCGCACCGGCAGGTACCATCCGGGCGGCTCGTCGTAGTGGAGCTTCGACTCCTCCGCCATCGCCGCGCGGAAGTGGGTGACCGCCGCATCCACCTTGCGCTCGCGCGCGGCGATCTCGCCCGCCAGCGATCCCCCCGCGATCCGGAGCAGCGCCGCCGCGGAGTTGAACGACACCAGGACGTCGGCCGGGGTCGCCTTGGCGATTGCCATGACGCTGTCGCGCTCCACCTTCGCCCGCGCGAGCTTGCCGGTCGCCGCGTAGGCGAGCCCGCGCCCGTAGTGCCACATGCCGCGGCTGAAGCGCAGGTCCATGGGCGGCGCGGGCTGCTTGAGCAGCTCCTGCCAGCGCCCGAAGCGCACCAGCGTGTAGGTGAGCGTCGGCGCGACGAACTCGAGCGGCGGCATCTCGCGCAGCATCGCGGCCGGCACCATTAAGACGAGCCTGCGCGCGGCGGCGAGCGCCACCTTGCTCCGGCCCTCCATGGACGCCGCGGCCCAGATGAAGTGCACGTTGTGCGGCACGTACATCATCGGGTAGAGGCCCTGCGGCTTGTATTTCGCCACGTACAGGCTGTCGACCCGCGCCGCCTTCACGTTGGCTGCCTCGTTCTCCGCGTAGCGGCCCACCCGCTGCCAGATGTGCCCCGGCATGTGCACCAGGTGGCCCGCGTCGGGCACGAGCGTGCCGAGGCGCTCGGCCGAAGGCACGGCGCGCTCGGGCTCCTTCGAGGCCTCGAGCGCATGGATGTGGAAGTGGTTCGCACCCGGATGGTTGGGGGCAAACTGGAGCACCGCCTCGAGCGTGCGGACGATCTCGTCGGTGCCCGGCGCCGCCACGCCCTCCAGCGACCAGAAGTTCCACGGGTTGAGGTTCATGAGCGCATCGGCGAACAGGGCGCCGGCATCGGCGTCGTCGGGATGGCGCTGCCACACCTCGCGCATCGCGTTCGCGTAGGCCGAGTCCATCGCGGCACGCGCGACCCGCGTCGGCGCCGCCGGATCGTCGTAGCGGCGCGCGAGCGACTCGATGAAGTCACGCTCGGCCGGCGTCACCTTGGCGACCAGCGCGCGCGCCTTCTGGAGCGCGTCCCAGGCCGGACGCGCGGCGCTCGTGTCCATCGGCCAGTTGATATTGGGGCCGTAGGCGAATGCCATTCCCCAGTAGGCCATCGCGCAATCCGGGTCGAGCTTCGCCGCCTGCTCGAACGCGGTGATCGCCTGGGCGTGGTTGAACCCGTAGGCGAGCACCAGGCCCTGGTCGAAGTACTTCTGCGCCTCGGCGGACGAGGTGGTGACCTTGTGCGACCAGGTGCCGAGGTCGAAGAGCGGCGCCTTCCCGGCGGTGGCCGTGGAGGCTCCGTGGCCATGGTCCTGGGCGAGGGCGGCCGAGCCGGCGAGGAGGCCGGCGAGACACAGCATCGGGATGCGCCAGTGCATGTTGAATCTCCTGCCGGATGGGGTGCCCGCGACGATCACGTCCGCAGGCTAGAGCGGGCCTTCCGGGGCGTCAACGGAATGCCGCCCCGGGTGTGACCGGAGGCCGTTCAAGCCACGGACCGGGCTCGCCGATAACCACGGCATGACACGGACGCTCGCGGTGGTCGCCCTGCTGGTGGTCGCGCTGGCTCCGGCCGGCTGCGGCGCCAAGTCCACGCCGCTGCCGTACGCGGTCTACGCGAACGAGGTGCCGATCTTTGCCGGGGCGGTGTTCGAGGATGCCTCCGGCAGCACCAGCCTGGGGGACACGCCGGAGAGCGGCGCGGACGGCATGGCCTGGTTCTTCAAGGTCCGGGCCCCGGCGAGCAAGATGGTCGAGTTCTACGAGAAGCGCTTCCCCGAGGCGAAGCGCGACCCCGACTGGACCGACGGCGTGCGCCTGGTGTGGACCCCCAAGGGGGCCAAGCCCGGCGAGGAGCTGTCGGTGGTGATCGCGGACAACCAGTTCAGCATCCGCGAGGAGGTCCGGATCGGCACGCGGCCCGGGGATCCGAACAAGGACAGCCGCGAGATGGCGGAGAGCATGAGCGGGGCGCTGAGCGGGGGCGGCTCGGACGATCCCGAATGACGCAACGCCGGCCGCGGCCGCCGGCGGGATCGAAGCTGTGGCCGCTGGTGCGCCGCGAACACGACGGGCGGGGTCGAGAGACCCCGCCCGTTCACACTTCCTGACGCCGGCCCGTGAGGGCCCGGCTTCCTACGAACAGCCCAGCGAGTTCCCGCAGTTGAGGCACTTGTAGCAGGTGCCGTTGCGGATCGTGATGTGCCCGCACTGATCGCAGATCGGCGCGTCGCCCGGGAACTTGGCCAGCATCGCGTCCGGACCGCTATCGACCGGAATCGCGTTCCGCCGCATCGCCGGTGGCTGCGGGGCGGGCGGCTGCGGGGCCGCGGAGTGGGACGGCGCCGCGGGCGTCGGCGCGTGCTGCGCCA
>DATEMP010000258.1:0-8281 GCA_035275545.1 Candidatus Eiseniibacteriota bacterium
GGTCACGTGCATCCTTTCAGTCCCTGATCCGGAATCCCTGGTGGAGCGGGTTTCGCTCGCTCCACCCCTGCTTCACCTCCGTGACCCGCGCCCCGGCCGGACCCTGGCCCACCGCCTCGACCAGACGCTCGAGCGCGGCGCGCGGACCCTCGGCCTCGATCTCCACGCCCCCATCCGGGCGGTTGCCCACCCATCCGGAGAGCCCGAGCGCCGCCGCACGGCGGGTCACGAAGTACCGGAACCCGACCCCCTGCACCCGTCCGCGAATCACCAGATGGACGCAGTCGATCACGGCTCTCCGAGGATGCTCCCCCGGGGACGGGGCCTGTCAAGGGGGAAGGCACGTGGAGCGCGGCACGGGGCGACGTCGCGCGTGACGGGGTGACGTTGCACGCGACGCGCATGCGGAGCTGAATGGTCGGGGCGAGAGGATTTGAACCTCCGACCCCCTGGTCCCGAACCCGACACACCCCAACCGCTGCCCGAACCGCGAAGACGTTGGAACAGCGACGCCCCAGAGAGTTGTCGCGCTCTGGGGCGTATTCTGTTTCCGGCCGGCAGGGGCCAGAAGAGGCCAGTTCGGGCGTTCATCGTAACCCGGATCGTAACCCAGGATTCTGCGCTGCGCACAGATTAGTGGCCAGGGAGTCGACGAGTTTCGCATGCCGCGGCAGCGGGCGGGTTACGAATCGTAACCCATCACCCGCGCGGGATTCCTCCTCGCGCCTGTCGGTTCGGTGCGCGCGACCCCCGATCATTCACCTTGAGCCTGGACCCGAGTCGCTGAGCGCGCCTAGATGACTGCCGGACGTATCGTACCCGGCCGTGGCCGTGGTGCCGGCGTGGGCACGCGTCGAGTCAGCGGGCGAGGTCGTCGTGCGATGGAAGTCGTTCTCAAGGAACGACGCCCAGAAGTTCACGACAAACAGCGCCCCCATTAGCGCCAGTACGAACGCCAAGGCGTGCCCCACGCGGACCCACCAGGGGTTGTCACCTTCCTGGATCGCCGCCTGGACGGTGTCCATCTCCTCGATCACGGACCGCCACGCCTCGTAGAGCCCGTGGCCGCCGCGCCGCCCGATGGCCTCCACGTGGAGGCGCCGGTTGCCCTGGAAGTAGTCCTGGACCCAGCGCCGGTCCTCGTCGTGCATCCCCGAAGCCAGGCGCTTCAGCTCCTCATCCGAGAGCAGGGGGCCGGCTGGCCGCTTCTTCGCCTCCGCGTAGGCCGGCTGGAGGTTCTCCTTCACCCTGCCGGTCATGTTGCGGCGTAACTCGTCCTGGCGCGTGAGCGCCTCACGGAAGCGGCGCACGGCGGACTCCAGGCGCGCCAGCCCCTTGGTGAGTGCTTGCGGGAAGTCGCCCTTCATCACGAGCTGGTTGAACCGCTCGATGTGGGGCTCGCCTCGGACCGGCTTTGCGTGCCAGCCCGGTAGATACCAGTCGGCGCTGAAACTCTCCTCCGGCCACTCGTTCGCCCACGGCTCCACGTGGAGGCGCAACTGCCGACGGAGCCGAACCAGCTTGACGAGCTGCCGGCGGCGACGCGCGTGAACGTGGTCGAACCAGAACGCCGCCCACACTGCGGGGGCCGAGAGGCAGGTGACGGCCGCCACCGCGAGGTCGTCGCTGGCGATCTCTCTGAACCAGTGCATGGGCGACTCCCTCCCAGGTTCAGTGCAAAAGCGGCGCAGAATATCACGGCTGCAGCCGTCACCCCCTGGGGCCCGGCGGCGCGTTTCCGGTGATACCCTTGTGCGCCTCGGGGCGGCAGGCCCCACCCAGCTCCCGCAGGCCGCACCCTGCCGGTGCCGCCGTGCAATGGGGTTCGCATGAAGAGATTCTTCGAAAGGCTTTCTCGATGGCTCTCACGGAACCGCAGACCGGCCGTGGTGACCCTCGTGGCCGTCGCGGGAGTGGCCATCCTGTTGTGGGTCCCGCCTCACAACGAGGCTGCGACCGGTGGCGCGATTGCAGTCCTTACCTTCGCGGTGAATCAGGGGTTCGAAGCCGCGCGTCGCAAGTCGGAGGAGCGCCGGTGGCATGCGCAGCAGTTCCTCAAGGATAAGATCGACAGCCTGCGCAGGCTCTACGCGACTCTGACAGACTGGTCACGGACCCTGAACTTCTATGGAAACGTGCCTCCAAAGACCTTTGAGGAACTTCAAACGAAGGTCGTTGCGAAGGGGGACGCGTTCCTCGAGGCCCTTACTTTTGCGCAGGTCTACCTCACGGCCGACGATGATGAGAAAGTGCGAAGCGCGATGGGCGTGTTTCGCATGGCGCAGATGAGCCTCTTCTACGCCCTTCCGGATTCGGAGTTCGCGGCTCGGCGGCCACGTCCGCCGGAGGCCGTACGCGAGTTTCCATGGGAGAAGTTCGTGAACGTTCAAGGGCCCGCGGTGGCGGTGCTCGCGCGGCTATTGAATCCTCGGAGTCTCCGCGACCTCGAAGAGTCATTAGAGAACGAGTAGCCGCGCGCCGGAAGTGGCCTGGCGGCCTTAGGCGTGGGGCTTCGTCAGCGCGGTGTAGCGATTGCGCGTCCCCTTCCCTTCGTTAAGTAGCCGCTTGATCCTTGCGCGGTGCTCAAGAAGGATTGGCCCGACGAAGCCCGCGGCGTCTGTGGCGCCTGGCACCCTGGCCACGTCGCGGACCGGCGTCTGCTCGTCCCACATCCGCTCGTACTCGTACTGTACGTCGTCGAGCCAGCGTTCCGTGTCCTCGACCAGATTCGCCGCCCTCAGGATCGACAGGCCGGGCTTCACCCGATCCCATTCCTGCCGTGCCGATGCGATCTGTCCGCGCTCCGGCTCGCCGATCGGCTGCCGCTCCTCGCACGCCTGCAGCGACGCTTCCAGCGTAGCGATGAACAGGGTCGTGGCAAGCTCCGCATCTCGGGCGGCCTGGTCTCGCCCGTCCTCTTCATCCCGTTCGGCTCGAATGCGCGCGGCGGCCAACTCGTCTGGCGTGTGCGTCGGGCCGACGTACACGTTGCCGTGGACGGCGCCGGTCGCCACGTTCGTGCCCCCACTCGGGTTCACGATGGCTGCGTCGCCTGACCGCGCCTCAACGACAGCGCTCCCATTGGCCGACCGCTTCCGGCCCAACCAACTGGCCCCCGCAACAACCGCCGCAACCACCAGACCGCCGCCAACCGTCACGACCCACGGGTCCTTCCATTCCATCCCTTCGGCCTCCTTGCCGGCCCACTGCCTTCACCAGCGGCCGCACCCTCCGCTACGCCGCAATACCTGCCTCCTTCAGCCGCTGCCTGGTCCGCCTGACCTGCCTCGCGAGGTCCTCGGGGCTCTGCCGCTCGTCCCAAAGCCCCAGGTTGGTCGCGAGGGCGTGAAAGGCTTCTTGGTGGGTCGTCTGCCCCCCGCTATTGGCTGAGCGTCGCCCGGGGCGTGGCCCCTCGGCCCGCAGGGCGGCGTAGTCGACCATTAGCTGCGCTGCCCTAGTTTCGCGCGCCCCGAGATACCAGAGTCGCACGTACAGCTCAGCACAGAAGCGGTCGCTGCCGAAGTCGATGCCTGGTTTGCCCAGTGCATCGTGAAGCCAGACCAAGCTGCGATGTTCCCGGCTGGTCCCGGTGAACGCGTCCCGGGCCAACTCCATTGCCGCCAGCTTCCCGTTCACCGCATGAAGCCGGTCGATCCCCTCTACCGACAGTCCCGAAATGGCGGGCATCGGTTGCCCTCCCTATTCCTGCTCGGAGCACTTTACGGTGCGTGCGTTCCGTACGGCAAGGAGGGTTTCGCCCATGCGAGTAGTTGATGTGACCGAAGCGCGCATTGGCTTCTCGGAAATCCTCTCGGGCGTGTTCTACCGCCGCGAGCGCGTGCTGCTTCGGCGTCGTGGGCGGCCGCTGGCAGTGCTCGTCCCGCTCGCGGACCTCGACACGCTGGAGCAGCGGCCCGCTAGGACGAAGAAGGTCTAGCGTGCTCAAGGCCGCGGTGGACACGCTCGGGCTGCGCATGCGGCTCCTGGCCGCGCGCTGTGAGAAGCGGCGCTGTGAAGCCGCCCTCGACCGTGCCTGGACACCAGCGACGAGCGCCGCCCTCGACCGCGCCATTCTTGCAGTCGAGCAGGCAGAGACCGCACTGCGGACGCCACCGCGGCGGCCATCGTGAGCACGGCCGTGCAGCGCGCGCAGCGGTTCACGCGCGCGAATCCATGCCCGATCTGCGTTGGGCACGACGGCATGCCGCGCGACCGGGGCGTGCGCTGCCACGGCTTCCTGTCCAGCGACGGCACCTATGCACACTGCTCGCGCGAGGAGCACGCCGGCGGCCTCAACCTCGAGCCCGACTCGCAGACCTACGCGCACCGGCTGGACGGCGAGTGCCGCTGCGGCCAGGTGCACGGCGCCGCACCTGAGTGTACGCCCCGAGCGAATGTCGACAAGCCGCGGATCCTCCAGCAGTCCGACTTCGCCCGCTGCGTCCGCCCCTACCCTGTGGATTACCGCGACGAGACGGGTGCGGTGCTGTTCCGCGTCTGCCGCTGGGCGCGCGGTGATGGCGACAAGACCTACGGCTATGCGCACCGGAACGGCACCGACACCTGGATTGCCCGCCGGCCGAAGGTGCCGCCGATGCTCTACCGGCTTCCGGAGGTCCGCGCGGCCGTCGTGGCTGGCGAGCCGGTGTGGATCGTCGAAGGCGAAAAGTGCGCGCTTGTCCTGCTCGCCCTGGGCCTGGTGGCGACCACCAACGAGGGTGGTGCTCACCGGCCCTGGGCCGACGAGAATACCCGGGCACTCACGGGGGCGCGTTCCGTAGTGGTTCTGCCCGACGCCGACGACGTGGGCCGCAGGCATGCCGCCGATGCGGCCGCGTCCCTGGTGGCCGCGGGCGTACCCGACGTGCGGGTGCTCGAGCTGCCCGGCCTGAGCAACGGCGAGGACGTGGCCGACTGGGTCGCGCGTCAGGGCCGCAACGTCACCGAAGTGCGGGCCGCCCTCGAGGCATTGGCCAGCGCCGCGCCTGAGTGGGCGTCGCCGGCCGGCCTCGTGCCCACGGCGCCGCGCTCGCTCGCTGAAGTGCTGAAGACGTTCAAGCGGTGGCTTCACATGCCCGACACGGACCCGCTGCTGGCGCTGCTCGCCACGGTGGCCGCGAACAGCATGCCGGGCGATCCGGTGTGGCTGCTCGTGGTGGCGCTTGAAGATCGACGTTCCGACGCGGCGCAACAAACAGGGGCAGCAGGATGCCAGGAGCCGGGCGCACCGATACCTGGTGCCGTTTCTCGGCCACTGTCGCCTGACCGGGCTGGCGCCCGATCGCCTGCAGCAGTATCGGCAGGAGCTAGACGGCCAGACGCTGACCCCGAAGAGCGTGGCGCACTGTCTCGGTGATCTGCGGCGGTTCCTCAACTGGTGCGTGGAGTGTGGCTATCTGGACAAGAGCCCGTTCCCGCACCGGATCCTCCCCCGCATCCAGGAGCGTCCTCCAGATCGCGTGAGCGACGAGGAGGCCGAGACACTCAAGGCGTTGCCGGATCCACACGGTTTGACCTGCCGTTTGGCTCTCGGTAGCGGACTCAGGTGGGGCGAGCTGTGCCGAGCTCAAGCCGCCGACGTGGACCGGCAGGGGTTCCTCGTGGTTCACCACCGGACCAAGAGCGGCAAGCTGCGGCGGGTCCCTCTGTCACCCGAGCTGCTCGCGGAGGTGCGCCAGCGGGTCGGCCGCCTGGTGCCGTTCCAGGAGGTGTCGAAAAGCTCGTTCGCCAAGGTGGTCCGCAAGAAGTCCGGCATCGCAGGGTTCCACCCGCACCAGATGCGCCACACCTACGCCTGCCAGTGGCTCGAGCGCGGAGGCAGCCTGCCCGCGCTGCAACAGATCCTTGGGCACGCATCGATCGTCACCACGCAGCGGTATGCGAAGCTCAGCGACGAGGCCGTGATGCGCGAAGCTCAGCGCGTAAACGGGCCGAGCGTAACCCAGGCGTAACCCAAGCCTGTTTCATCAGCTCGATCCGCAATCCGGCGCGATGCCACAACTCGTTGCTAGCCTTGACTAGAAGGATGGTCGGGGCGAGAGGATTTGAACCTCCGACCCCCTGGTCCCGAACCAGGTGCTCTACCGGGCTGAGCCACGCCCCGACCCTAGTGCTCCGATTCCGGAGTCTCCCGCCAGGCGTCCCGCCCCACGAGCGGCACGAACCGGCATTCGCCGCGACGCTCGTGACGCCATCGATCGCCCGGCATACGGTGCCAGACCTCGAGGTTCTGGAGATGGGGTCCGCCGACCGGGATGACCAGCACGCCACCGTCCGCCAGCTGCGCGCGAAGCGCATCGGGGACCCGGGGTGCCGCCGCGGAAACGAGCACCCTAGCATAGGGTGCAAACTCCTGCCAACCGAGCGTGCCGTCCCCCTGCCGAAACGCCACGTTGCGGACGCCGAGCGCATCGATCCGCGTGCGGGCCGCACGCAGCAGCGGCGCATGGCGCTCGATGCTGAACACCCGGTCGGCGAGCCGCGCGAGCAGCGCGGTCTGGTAGCCGCTGCCGGTGCCGATCTCGAGCACCCGGTCCTCGGGCCCCACCGCCAGCAGCTCGAGCATGCGCGCGACGATCCAGGGCTGCGAGATCGTCTGACCCTCGGCGGTCGGGAGCGCGTGGTCGCCGTAGGCGCGCGCGATCAACCCGGGATCCACGAACTGGTGACGCGGGATCTCCCCCATCGCCTGCAGCACCCGGGGATCGCGGATCCCCTTGTCGACCAGCTGTTCCTCGACCATCCGGCGACGCGCCACCGCGAACGTGTCGGGACCATTGCCGGGGCGCAGCTCTCCGGGCCCGAGCGAACCGGGGTGGCGCCTGACGCCCGGGTTCACGGCACCAGCTCCCACTGCTCCATCTCCACGATCGCGCGGTAGTCCGTGAGGTCGAGCGAGAGCGGTGTCACCGAGATGTGGCCGTGCTCGACCGCGTGGAAATCCGTGCCCTCGTGCGATTCCCACACCGGGTCCTGCCCGCCGATCCAGTAGTAGGCGCGCCCGCGCGGATCGGTCTTCTCGATGAGGGTGTCGCTGTAGACCCGCGTCCCGAGCCGCGTCACCTTCATGCCCTGGATCTGGTCCCACGGCCGGTACGGAACGTTCACGTTGAGCACCTGCCGGCCCTCGAGGCCGCGTCGCGCGATCTCCTCGGCCAGCCGGCGGATGAATCGCGCCGACGCTTCGAAGTCGGCGGGCCCATGGGTGGCGAGCGAGGCGGCGATCGCCGGCACGCCCTGCATCGAGCCCTCGATCGCCGCCGCGACCGTGCCCGAGTAGAAGACGTCCTCCCCCATGTTGGGCCCGTGGTTGATGCCGGACACCACCAGGTCGGGCTTCACGTCGAGCAGGCCGTGAAAGGCGATCAGCACGCAGTCGGTGGGCGTGCCGTCGATGCTCACCACGTTGTCCTCGTGGTGATGGATGCGCAGCGGTCGCTGGAGCGTGAGCGAGTGGGACGTGGCGCTCTGGTCGCGATCCGGCACCACCAGCGTCACCTTCCCGAGCTGGGCGAGCTCACGCCCCAGCACCCTCAGGGCGGGCGCCTGGATCCCGTCGTCGTTCGTGACCAGGATGTTCACGAGGCGATCCGCTCGCGGGCCGCGCGCCGCATCGCGTCCGGCGGCACCATGCGCTCGACCGTGAGCCGGGCCAGCACGCCGACGATGCGCGGCACGTCGCGCATGGTGCGGATGTGGCTGGTCTCCTCGCCGTACACGGTCGGGATCGGCACCTGCGCGAGCCGGAACCCGAGCCGCGCCGCGCGCACGATCACCTCCGATTCCACCTCGTACCGGCCGGGGGTGATCGGCGTGCGCTCGAGCAGCCGGCGCCCGTAGAGGCGGTAGCCGCACTGGCTGTCGCCGACCGGCGCCCCGGCGAGCCAGGTCGCCCATCCCGACGACACCCCGTTCGCGAGCCGGCGGATGACCGGCATCGAGCCGCTCAGCGCCCGCACGCCCAGCACCAGGTCGGCGCCCAGGCGCTCGCTGGTGGCGACGAACTCGGGCAGGCACTCGGGCGGATGCTGGCCGTCGGCGTCCAGCGTGACGACGCCGTCATACTCCGCGAGCGCCTCGAAGCCCGCGAGCAGCGCATAGCCTTTGCCGCGGTTCTCCGGGAAAGAGAGCACCCGCGCCCCACCCGCGCGTGCGACCTCGGCGGTGGCGTCGGTCGAGCCGTCGTTCACCACCAGCACGTCGGGCCGGAGCGCGAGTGCCGCGAGGCGCTCCAGCACGCCGCCGAGAAAACCCGCCGCCTGGTAGGCGGGGATCAGGGCGG
>DATEMP010000259.1:0-2523 GCA_035275545.1 Candidatus Eiseniibacteriota bacterium
GCTCGGACTACGAGCTGTGGGCGATCCTGCCCGACGGGCCGAAGAGCCTGGGCGTGGTGCGTGCCGACGCCACCGGGCGCGCCGAGGTGCGCGTGCCCGACGCCGGCGATCCGGCGGCCCTCGCGGCGTTCGCACTCTCGCTCGAGCGCGAGGGCGGCTCGGGAGATCCGCGCAAGCCCGCCGGCCCGGTGGTCATGGTGGGCGCAATCAAGAGCTGAGGCGGCCGGTCACACGCGCGGCATGCGCGGAGTAGGATGAGCACACGCGGCCGCGCGAATCACCCTGACCTCTCGATGACATTTGGAGTCCCGACCCATGAGAGCAACGAACATGCGAAAGCTGGCCGGCTTGATCGTCGCAGGAGCGCTGGTCGCGAGCGCGGCGTGCGCATCACCGGCGCAGAAGCCCGCCGCGACGCCCGCCGCCGCGCAGACCTCGGTCCGTCTCGAGAAGGCGACCTTCGCCGGCGGATGTTTCTGGTGCGAGGAGACCGCGTTCGAGGGCCTGCCGGGTGTGAAGTCGGTGATCTCCGGCTATACCGGTGGCTTCAAGGTCGACCCCAGCTACGAAGAGGTGTCGGCGGGGAAGACCGGCCACGCGGAGTCGGTGCAGATCACCTTCGACCCGAAGGCGATCTCGTACGCGCAGCTGCTCGACATCTTCTGGCACAACGTCGACCCCACCCAGTCCAACGGTCAGTTCTGCGATCACGGCACCCAGTACCGGTCGGCGGTCTTCTACCAGGACGCCACACAGAAGCGGCTCGCGGAGGAGTCGAAGCGGGCGCTCGAGTCGGGGCCGCGAAAGTTCAAGGGCGCGTTCGTCACCGAGATCACCGCGGCGTCGCGCTTCTGGCCTGCCGAGGAGTATCACCAGGACTACTACCGCAAGAATCCCGACAGCTATCAGAGCTACCGGAACGGGTGCGGCCGCGACCGGCGGCTCACCCAGCTCTGGGGGCAGCCCGGCCGCCAGGGCCACGCGGCTCCCTGACCGGCCCGGGTGGCGTGGAATTCCGACCCGCGAGCCGCGGCAGCTCGTAGCGGCCGAGCATCACCAGCCACAGCACCGGGGCCTCGATCCACGCCGGGAGCGTGGTGAGATAGCCGCGCATCCGCAGCGCCCACACCGGCACCGCCCGCCCGGACGCCTCCTCGAGCCCCCAGCGGATCGCGAGCATGCCGTCGAGCAGCTCGAGCGCCACCATGCACACCAGCCCGATCGCGATCGCCCACAGCCGCCGCGGCCGCGGCGCGCGGGTGCTGGCGAGGCACATCGCCGCGAACACGCCCAGCACGTGGGTGGCCGGGATGTCCGGGCGCTGGTAGACGAACCGGTCCGTGGGAATGCCGAGCAGGGTGAGCGTGACGAACGCGAGCGCGCGATGGTACGCGTCGCCCAGCAGCCACGAGGGCACCGCCAGCACGGTCGCCCAGGCGAGGAACCGGAACAGCCACCTCACGCGGGCGCCCGCCGCGCGGGTGCCCACCGGAGCCAGGCGAGGAACAGTGCGCTCACCGCCAGCAGTGACACGGTCTGCCACAGGTAGACGTGCATGAACTTGAACGATCCCGGCCACCAGGCGAGCGTCGCGAACAGCGCCAGCACGCGGATCACGTTGAACACCCAGAGCACCACCAGGCCGGCGGCCACGCCGATCAGCTTCCAGCGCAGCGCCGACGGGTAGGCCACCATCGCCGTGGCGAGCAGCACCCCGGGCATGACCGGCGTGCACTCGGGGATGATCCGCACCGCGAGCATGCCGAGCGTGATCGTGTTCCCCGAGATCACCGGCGCGAGTGAGGCGAGCCGCAGCGCGCCGCCAACGCTCGCCACCGTGCCCACGATCGCTCCGTGCTCGATCGCCGGCACCAGGGCGAGCACGCCGATCGCCACCGCCCAGCCGACGAGCAGCCGCACCACGAACCCCGTCACGCCCGGCCCGTCGCCGCGCGCGCGGCCGCGCGGCTTCGCCGCGTGCTTCGTGCGGCCGCTCACGAGCGCACCGGATGCAGCTGCTGGCGCATCGCCGCGAGGCGCTCGACCACGGCGGTCGCCTTCGCCTTGCGGGCACGCTCCCACCAGGCGCCGAGCAGCGCGTCCGCCCCCGAGCCGGTCAGGTACGCGGACCGCTCCTCGGCACTGAAGCCTTCGACGAAGCGCTCGAGTCCGTCCGCCGCCACGGTCAGGAGCTCGGGATCGCGGTCGCCGAACGACTCCGCGAGCCACGCCGATGCCCGCCACACGATGCCGCGCAGGTCGGAGCGCTGCGCGCTCTCGAGCGCCTGGCGCGCCTCAAGCGCCGCGTCCTCTTCGCGCCCGGTCGCGAGCAGGGCGCGGGCCAGCAGCAATCGCGCCCACGCTTCCTCGTAGATCATGTGGAGCGTCGCGCAGCGCTCCATCTCGTCGCGCGCCAGGGCCTCGAGCCGCGTCCAGTCGCCGGTCCTCGCCAGGAGCTCGCCCGCCGGAAGCGCACGCCCGGCCGCCAGCTCGGGGTCGCCGCGCTCGCGGGCGCGCTCGGCG
>DATEMP010000260.1:0-2233 GCA_035275545.1 Candidatus Eiseniibacteriota bacterium
GCCACGAGTGCTTCGGCCGCGCGGCCCGCGGACGCCACGGTCGGGAACGCGATGTCGAGCAGCTGCCGGCACTCGCCGAGCGCCCCCTGCTCGGCGACCACGGGCAGCATCTCGATCAGGCGCAGCAGGGCTCCCGGCTCGGCGTGCTCGACGAACTCGAGCGCCGCCTCCTCGAGGCCCGCGTAGCGGCGCTCCTCGGCGAAGCGCGGGAGCAGGTCGACCAGCAGACGGCGCCGGCGCTCGCCCTCCCCCGCCTCGCCGAGCCGCACCGCGAGGAGCAGGCCCAGCTCGAGGTCGTCGGGGGCGATCGCCCAGGCGCGCTCGAGCGCCTCGATGCGCGCGGGCTCCTTTCCGAGCCCCTCGTGGGCGCGCACCAGCAGGCGCGCCGCGGCCTGGCTCTCCTCGAGCTCGAGCGCCCGATCCGCGATCGCCGCGAGCGGCTCCCAGCGCTTCTCGGTCGCGAGCTTCTCGCCCAGTGCGAGCAGGGTCTGGTGCGCGCGCTCGATCTCGCCGTTGAGCGCGCAGGCGACCGCGAGCAGGTACTCGACCGCGGGGCTCGCGCCGGGCTGGCGCAGGCGCGCCGCGCACTCGTCGCGCACGAACACGAACTGGCCGGCCGCCAGGGCCTGCTGTCCGAGATCCTCGAGGCGATCGCGATCGGCGGGCGCGAGGTCGCTGGCCTCGTCGCCACGCAGGATGGCCGGCAGGGTGTCGCGAATCGACATGCGTTCTCGATCGGTGGTGTCGTCGTCAGCGCGAAAGGGGAGCGAATATGCCAAACCCGGCGCGGTGCGGCAAGCGTTCTCGCGGGGCCGCGAAAAGTCGACTAGACTCGCGCGCGTGAAGATCTACACGCGCACCGGCGACGACGGCACCACCGGCCTCCTGGGCCCGGGCCGGGTGTCGAAATCGGACCCGCGGGTCGAGGCCTACGGCAGCGTCGACGAGCTCAATGCGGCGCTGGGTGTGGCCCGCTCCCTGGACGCCGGCCAGTGGGTCACCGCCGATCTCGCCCTGATCCAGGCGCGCCTGTTCTCGCTGGGCGCCGAGCTCGCCGCCACCGCGGCCGCGCCGCTCGCCAACGTCGACCGGATCGCCGACGCCGACGTGGCGACGCTCGAGCAGACGATCGACCGGCTCGAGGCGGACCTGGCGCCGCTCAAGAACTTCGTGCTCCCCGCCGGGCACGTGCTCGCGGCCCAGCTCCACCTGGCCCGCACGGTGTGCCGGCGCGCCGAGCGGCGCCTGGTGTCGCTCGCCGCCGCCGCGGCCGTCGAGCCCAGGCTGGTCCACTACCTCAACCGGCTCGCCGACCTGCTGTTCGTCATGGCCCGCTGGTGCAACCACCGCGCGGGCGTCGCCGAGGTCGAGTGGCGCGCGGGCGGCTCCCCGCGCTGACCCGTGGCCACGTTCACCCGCCTGCGGCCCATGCTCAAGACCGGGGACCTCCAGCGCACGATCGTCTTCTACACCACGGTGCTCGGCTTCGAGTGCGGCGGAGTGTGGCCGGAGCGGAGCCCCAGCTGGTGCGTGCTGAGGAAGGACGAGGCGGAGATCATGTTCTACACCGATGACGAGGGGCACGAGCCCTCGCCGCCCAAGCTGACCGGCACGCTCTACATCCGCACCGAAGGCGTGCTCGAGCTCCACGCGGGGATCAAGGACCGGGTCAAGGTGCTGTGGGGGCCCGAGGTGTATCACTACGGCATGCACGAGTTCGCGATCGAGGACTGCAACGGCTACACGCTGAGCTTCGGCCAGCCCACCGATGCGCCGCCCACCCACCCGGAGGACTGATCGGAACGCGCCGCGCCGGGATGGCACGGCGCGCGCGGCGGCGCGGAGACCCCGGCACCCGACTGGACTTTCACCCGCACCTCGCCGATAATCCCGCTGCACCCCTCGAAGGAAGGCGCAATGCGCCGGACGCCGAAACGCTCGGAATCTGGCCGCCGCGCCCCTCGCGGGTGACTTCCCGCTCCCGCTTCTCCCTCGCCGTGCACATGCCGGTGGGCGCGTCCGGGAACGGCAATGACGCGGGCGGCCTGCATCGCCCGCGACGAACCCGCGCGTCGAACTTCGGCGCGCTGCCCCACTACCCTTGGCGGCCCGTACGGCCGCAGGCCAGGGATCCTTCATGAGACAACGCCGTCGCCGCCCACGCGGTCCGCGCCCCCCTCAGCCAGGCGGAGGGCCGCCGCAGCCCGCGGGCGCATCCGTGCAGCAGGGCCCG
>DATEMP010000261.1:0-2349 GCA_035275545.1 Candidatus Eiseniibacteriota bacterium
CGATCTCGACCTGGTCGGGCTGGTCGGCGCACGACGCCGCGATCTCGCGCACCGCGGTCACGTCCGCCCGGCGCGCGATCAGCCCCTCGCCCGCCAGGAAGCCGAGCGCCAGCTCCTCGTCGTGGCCCGGGGTGCAGAGCGTCACCGCGAGCGCGCGCCCGTCGACGCGGATCTCGAGCGCCCGCTCGACCGCCAGCGCGTCGTCGCCCGGCTCCGGCACACCCGCCGCGATCCGCGTGATCGGGCGGCGCGCGAGACGGGAATCGCCCGGTGTCACACCTTGGGATGCGCGGTGCGGGTGGCGAAGTCGCCGCCGCCCAGCGGGACCAGCGTGTAGTCCGAGAACAGGCTCGGCGCTTCGCGCTGCATGATCTCGAGCATCCGGACCGCGACCTTGCGGATCTCGATGTCCGCGTGCTCGCTGCCGCGCAGCTCGATGAAGTGCCGGAGCGCCCGCGCGTTGCCGGTCACGAAGATCTTGGTCTCGGTCGCGTTGGGCAGCACCGAGCGCGCCGCCTGGCGCGCGAGCTTGCGCCGCAGTGTCGCCTCGGGAATGTCGGCGTAGCGCGCCTGCAATCCCTCGACCAGCTGGTCGTAGGCGCGGCGGGTGGCGTCCACCGCGTCGCTCCAGATCGCGTGCAGCGCCGGGTCCTCGGCGATCACGTCGGGCTCGACGAAATGCGAATCGGACTCGTTCACATAGCGCTGGGAGAGCTGCGAGTACGAGAAGTGCCGGTGGCGGATGAGCTCGTGCGTGAAGGAACGCGACACGCCGGTGATGAGGAAGCTCCACACGCCGTGCTCGAGCACCGAGCCGTGGCCGACTTCGACGATGTGCTGGAGGAACTCGCGGTTGGTCTTGCGGCCCTTGCCGTAGGACATGTAGCAGACGCGTCCGGCCATCTCGGCGAGCGCCTCGGCACCCACCTCGGTGTCCGTCTGCCAGGTCACGCCGTGCTCGCCGAGGAACTGCTCGACGCCGGCCGGGTCGATGGTCTGGCGCCCCACCAGGAACAGCCTGGGCTCGCGAACGATCTTGAGCTCGGTCATCTCCTTCACCCCGGTCGCTTCCATGTCGATCTCCTGTCCCTGAGCGGGTGTGGTCCGTCGTGCGTCGCCGGGCACCATATCACGCTCGCGCCGCCGCTTCGCGGACCCGGCGCATGACCAGATCCACCTCGTCCTCACGCGTGTAGAAGTGGGGCGCGAGCCTCAGCCCCACGCCCGGCCGGTGGTCGAGCAGCACGTCCGAGGCGAGCAGTTGCTCGCAGATGCGCTCGGCGTTCGGCACGTCGAGGCACACCGTGCCGCCGCGCCGGTCGGCCTCGCGCGGCGACCCCACCGGCCATCCGAACGCGTCGGCCCAGGCGATCATGCGTCCGGTGAGCCGCAGCGATTTCTCGCGGATCGCCGCCGCGCCGATGCGGTCGATGATCTCGAGCCCCGGGCGCGCGGCGAGGAACGACGGAATGCCGGGCGTGCCGCCCCAGAACCGGCGCGGGCCCTCGTCCCAGCGCATCGGCCCGGAGTCGAAGTCGAACGGGCGCGCGTGGCCGAACCAGCCGGTGAGCGCGGGCGCGATCCTGGGCGCGAGCGCCGGGCTCACGTACAGGTACGCGGTCCCGGGGCCGCCGCACAGCCACTTGATGGTGCCGCCCGCGAGCAGGTCGACGCCGAGCGCCTGCACGTCCACCGGCATCGCGCCCACCGCCTGGTAGGCGTCGATCAGGCTCACCGCTCCCGCCGCGCGCGCGCGGCGGGCGATCGGCGCGACGTCGAGGCGCTGCGAGGTGCGGAACAGCACCTGGGAGAGCGCCACCACCGCGGCGCGCTCGTCGATCGCCGCGAGCACGTCCTGCTCGTCGATCCGGCGCCCCTCGCGTGCCGGGACCCGCACCACCTCGACCCCGCGTCGCGAAAGACCCTCGAACAGGTAGAGCACCGAGGGGAAGTCCTCGGCGGTGCACACCAGCCGGTTGCGGGGCGGCGTGAAGTCGAGCGCCGAGAGCGCCACCGCGTGCGCGAGCGTCACGTTGGGCTGGAGCGAGACCGAGCCGGCCTCGGCGTTCAGGATGCGCTCGACCGTGCCCGCGATCGCGAGCGGCGCCGCCATCCAGGACTCCTCCCAGGCACGGATGCCGCGCGCCTTCCACGTCTGGGCGTAGCCGCGGAGCGACTCCTCGACCTCGCGCGGCATCGCCCCGAGCGAGTGGGACACGAAGTGAAGCGTCGCCTCGACGGTCGGGAACTCCGACCGCCACGCGAGCAGCGCGTCCTCGGCCGGCGGCGCGATCGGGGGCGAGGGCGGCGCTCCCGCCGACCCGCGACCGGACGCCGTCTCCGCCCCCG
>DATEMP010000262.1:0-10463 GCA_035275545.1 Candidatus Eiseniibacteriota bacterium
TCCGGTTCCGGCGCTGACCGCGCAAGTCGTTGAAAACACATCCGCGCTGGCGCGGATAGATCCTCCGGCGCCTCGGCCGGTGACGCCGCTTGCCCCGGGGCGATTCGGCTGGCAGCTCACGGTCAGCCAGGAGACCCAGGATCTGAAACAGGAAGTCCAGGATCTGCTGGGGTCGGACGTGCCGCCGGGGGACCTAGAAGCGGTGATCAAGTATTCGCTGCTCGCGGCGAAGGAGAAGCTGCTGAAGCGCAAGTGCGCCGCGACCGATCGGCCCCGTCCGGGACGCCCGCGCTCGGCAGACAGCCGGAGCATCCCCTCCGAGGTCCGGCGCGCTGTCTGGGAGCGCGACGGCGGCCAGTGCACGTTCACAAGCGACACCGGCCATCGCTGCGCGGAACGCAGGGACGTCGAGTTCGATCATATCGACCCGTACGCACGTGACGGAGCGTCATCGGTGAGCAACATCCGCCTGCTCTGCCGCGCGCACAACCAATACGAGGCCGAGCGCACGTACGGCGTGGAGTTCATGCGGCACAAACGTGAGGAGTCACAGCGCCGGGCCGCGGAGTCCCGGGCGGCCGGATGAGCTGACTACGCAGCTCCGAGCATGCGGCTGCGAGCGTGCGCCCAGAGATTCCACCAGCGCATGAGGCGCGCCCCGCGGCCGCTCTCGGCCTGGAGCCGGACGAACCATGGCGTCGCGGGCTCCCCATCCAGGAAGTCGCCCGGCTTCCCCTGGTTGATCGCCCAGCGCTGGAGCCAGCTGATGCCCGCCTCCCGCGCGTAGGGATCGGGCGCCGCGTAGGCGGGGTCCTCGAGCGCGCGCTCGAGCGTGACGAACCGGTAGCCGCGGCTCTCGAGCATGAGCGCCATGGCGTCGAAGCGGTCGGCGTTGATCGAGTTGGCGTGGAGCACCAGCGTCTGTCGCACCTCGTAGCCGAGCAGGCGCCGCGAGAGGTCCTCGTAGTACGCGACGTGGCTCTCGACGTACGGCACGTAGGCGTCGGCGACCCGGCGCGCGGTGCGGCGGTCGCCGCGCCGGCTCGCCCGGTCGTACGCGGCCGCGAACAGGTAGTCCTCGGTGAAGATGGTCGCCGGGGCGACGCGGCAGCCGCGAGCGGCGAGGAACGTCTCGAGCCGCCGCTTGGACGCGAGGTCGGTGCCGGTGTGGAGGTACGGGTGGCGGAACCAGCGCAGCGCCATGCCCCGTTCCTCGAGGAGCGCGCGGGTCACCGGCTCACCGCGGACCACGTCGTCCTCGAACCGCGCCGCCTGGGTGCGGTGCATGTCGAGGTGCCCGAAGGTGTGGTTGCCCAGCTCCTGCCCGGCGTCGAGCCACTGGCGGAGCAGCCCGGTCCGTGCCTCGTCGACCCGGCCGCCGGTGAACAGGTTGACCTCGTTGACGAACCCCACCGACCGGATGTCGTGCGCGATCAGCGCGTCGAGCAGCCTGCGGGTGATGCCGTGATGGGTGGCGAGATCCCCGCCCGTGACGCAGATCGCGGGCAGGTCGTCGAACGTGACCGCGATCTCCCGGGACGGCGCGGGCGCGGGAGGCGGGTCGCCCACTACGCCATCTCTCCCGCACGCCGGCGATCGAGGGACTTCTTGAGCACCTTCAGCATGTTGAGCTCGACCAGCGTCTTCTCGTGCGTCATGTTGAGGCCGTGCCGGCGCACGTGGAGCGTGACCGCCTCGACACGCTTCATCTGGAGCTCCTGCTCCTGGGCGCGGTTGAACCAGTCGGTGTCCTCGCCGTAGAGCAGCGTCTTGTCGAACCAGCCCACACGGTCGAACGCGCGCTTGCGGAACACCGCGGTGGCGATGCTGTAGGGGAACGACTCCTTGGGATTGCCGCGGTACTCGTAGGTGCCGGTGGCCTCGTCGTACTCCATGACCTGCGAGTAGCCGCGCACCACATCCACCTCGGGGTGCTCGAGCAGCTCCTGCATCAACGTCACCAGGGTGTGCTCGGGCCACAGGTCGTCGACGTCCAGGAACGCCACGAAGTCGCCGGCGGCGTCACGGATCCCGCGGTTGCGGGCCGCGGCCGGGCCGAGGTTCTCCTGCTTGAAGTAGTGGACGTCGCACGGCAGGCGCCGCACCGCCGCCTCGGTGCCGTCGGTCGAACCATCGTCGATGATGATGATCTCGAGGGACGGATAGCCCTGGGCGAGCACGCTGGAGACCGCCTCGGCCACGAACCGCTCGCCGTTGAGGACCGGGATGACCACGCTCAGGAGCGGCATGCGGGCGCGCGCCGGGAAGGACGGCGCGGTCCCGTTGCGGCGCCGCGAGCGGTCGCGCAGGAAGTCGGCGATCGAGGCACTCAGCTTCGCGCGGTCGCGCCCCAGCTCGAGCCGGTGACCCGGCAGCTTGTCGCACAGCGACGCGAACAGGTGGTGCGTGTGGTTGCCGGCGTACGGGAGCTGCGACATGGTGGTGAAGCTCGCCGCCTGCTGGACCACCGCATGCGCCTCGGGGCACAGCACGGTCTGCTCGCGATCCACCACCTGCGGCACCGCGATCGCCTCGAGCGACATCTCCTTGCGGAGCTGGGCGTCGAAATGCGGGTGCAGGAACAGCACCGCCTTCTCGTCGGCCGGCACGTCCTGGCGCGCCAGGAACGGCCGCAGCTTCTCGAACCGGCCGGTGTCCCAGGGGTTGAGCTTGGCGGTGGCGTAGAGCCCGTACACGGTGGGCTTGGGCTCGTGGCGGACGATTACGTAATCGTCGCCCATGAACTCGAGCCCCGCCTCCAGGCAGGTGAGCGCGGTCGAGGACTTGCCGAGGCCGCCCTTGCCGACGATCAGCAGCGCCCGGTCGTCGACACCGACCGCCGCGGCGTGCACCAGCTGGCAGCCGTTCTTCTCCATCCACCAGTGGAACAGGGTGCGCAGCGGCGAGGCGAGCACCCAGTAGGGCAGCAGGTCGGCGTTCTGCACCCAGTAGATCCCGATCTTCCGGTCATGGTCGAACACGTTGACCGAGAAGTCGTGGTAGTGGAACGCGGTCTTGATGCGCTTGCTGTTGAAGCCCCACAGGTCGCCACGGTCGCTGAAGCCCTCGCGGTCGCACGGCGGGCGCATCATCGTGACCCGGCTCGACACGCTGTCCCACAGGCAGAACGTCACGTCGGGGGTCTCGACGGGAGCGATCTCCAGGTGTTGGAGCGCGCGGGTCAGGTACGGGACCAGCCGGCTGCCGGCGAACGACAGCCGCACCACCGTGCCCGCGACCCGGTAGTCGTGATGGACCTCGCCGACGTTCTCGACGGCGCGGCCGAACCGCTCGTACATGCCGTCGAAGAAGGCGAGCTGCTCTTCCTCGGTCTTGACTCTCTGATTCATTGCGCCCCCAGTGACACCGCGGCGGCACGCGGCACGGCCTGCACCGTGTGCGCCGCCAGCAGCCCGTTCTCGATCCGATAGACGCGGTCCGCGTAGCGCAGGACGTCGCGATCGTGACTGATGATGAGCACCCCCGGCCGATCGGCGAGGGTGGAGAGGTTCTCGAGCAGCCCGTGGATCACGGCGTTCTCGAGGTGGTTGGTCGGCTCGTCGAGGATCAGCAGCCGCGGCCGGCGCAGCAGCGCGCGCGCGATCGCGATCCGCTGCACCTCGCCGCCCGAGAGCAGGATGCCCTCCTCCCCGATCGGCGTGTCGTAGCCCTGCGGGAGCCGGCGGATGAAGTCGTCGGCGAGCGCGAGCCGCGCCGCGCGCACCACCTCGTCCATGTCCGCCTCGGGACAGCCGTAGGTGATGTTCTCGAGCACCGTGCCCGCGAAGAAGGTCGGGTGCTGCATGACCACGCCGATGCGGCGGCGCAGCTCGACCAGGTCGAGCCGGTCGTAGGGCCGGTCGTCGGCGCGCACCTCGCCGCGCAGCGGGCGATAGAAGCCGAGGATGAGGTAGAGCAGCGTGCTCTTGCCGGCCCCGTTGGGACCGATGATGACCACCGTCGAGCCGGGATGGAGGTCGAGGTTCACGTCGCGCACCACCGGTTCGCCCTGGTAGCCGAACTCCACCCCCTCGAGATCGATGCGGCCGTCGAAGTCGATCGCCTCGCGCCCCTGGTAGGGACGGGGCTCGCCGCTCATCGCGAACCGGTGGAGCGTCACCATGGACTCGTTGCCGGCGATCACCTCGGGGATCGCCCCGACGATCGTCATCACCTGCTGGTTCAGGAGCCCGGCGGCCACCCAGAACGAGAGGAACTGGCCGATCGTCATCTGCTGCGCCGCGACCGCCGAGCCGCCCGCCACCAGGATCACCACGCCGCACAGGGCGACCAGCGTGCTCTGGAGCTGGTTGTGCACGGCGTAGATGAACGCCATGCGCTCGCTGGTCTCGCGCAGGCGGTCCATGTCGGCGACCCGGCGCTGCTGCTCGCGGGCCTCGAACGACTGGACCTGGGTGAGATCCATGTGCTGGAGGACGAACTGCATGCCGTTGCTGAAGGTCTCGAAGGCGCGCTGGAACACGAACACGTCGCGCTTGACCAGCCGGCCGGTGAACCGGATCGCCACCAGGAGCAGCGGCGCCAGCACCAGCATGAGCACCAGGAGTTGGACATTCAGGAATCCGAGCAGGACCAGCAGCACGCCGGCCGAGAAGATCGCGGGCAGCAGCCGCGCCACCACCGCGTGGCTCATCTCGTCGAGCCGCTCGGTGTCGAGCACGATGCGGGCGTGCGTCGTGTCGCGGTCGAGCCGCGTGTAGGCGGCGCGCGACATGAGGAACAAGCGGTTGAGCAGGTCGATGCGCAGCCGGAGCGTCGCCTGCTTGAGCACCCGCACGTGGGCGGAGCGCAGCCAGAGCGCGATCGCGCCGCTCAGCGCCCGGAGCCCGAAGATCCCGGCCCCGATCAGCACCAGGGTGCCGATCTGCCGCTGCGGAATCACGACGTCGATCGCGTGGCGGATGAGCAGCAGCACCGGCAGCAGCAGGAACGACTGCGCGGCAGCCACCAGCCCGAACAGCAGCAGCACGCCGGTCCGGCCCGGCGAGCAGCGCTCGAAATAGCGCCAGGCGTCCAGGTCGAACAGCCGGCGCGAGCGCTGTGACGCGACCGCCTCGCTCATGGCACGTTCCTCATGCGATCGCCCTCAGGAGCCCTGGCGGGATCCGTGGCCCGTGGACGGGCGCCGGCGGGCGCCCCCGGGTCCACGCATCCACCGGCGCACGCTGCGCACCGCGTCGAAGAACGGTCCGGGCCGCCCGCGCAACCGGTAGCGCACGTAGGCGGGCGTCTCGACGATCGCCCGGCCCGGGCTCATGCCGGAGACGAAGCGGCGGTACTGGGTCCAGAGCAGCACGACGTGGTCGGGCCCGATGCCGGATCGGCCTTCGGATCCGAAGGTCAGCATCCGGTACTCGACACGCTCGAAGCGCGACGGACGCGCGTCCCGGAACATCGCCAGGGCGTGGTCGGGGATCGGGGCGCCGAGCGCGCGTCGCAGGTAGTGAAGGCCGCTCGACGTGCGCATCACCATCTGGCGCCGGCGCGCCTCTTCGAGGAGCAGCGCCCAGTCGATCCCGCCCTCGCGCAGCACGCGCATGGCGTCCGGGATCCAGCGCACCGTCGGCTCCTCGTTCCAGCGCATGCCGTGCACGATCGTGTGCAGGAGCGCGTCGGTGGAGCCCAGGGCGAGCGAGCGGGCGTGCAGGACCTCGACCGGCACCGCGCGCTCCCAGAAGCCGCGGTCGTCGTCGCGGCCGACGCATTCGCGCAGGACGTGCCAGTGGAGATCGAGGGCCTCGCCGGTCTCGTGTTCGAGCCGCACGCAGTGCTGGTAGCGGATCAGGTCGTGGACCCGCGGCCGCGCCGGCCGCCAGCCGTGCCGTCCCAGGCACGCGATCGCGTCCTTCGCCCGGTCCCACGGCACCAGCAGGTCGATGTCGCCCATCGGGCGCACGCCGGTGTCGCGGTAGAACTGGAGCGAGAGCGCGGTGCCCTTGAGGAGCAGCGTGCGGATCCCCGCCGCCTCGAGCGCCTGCACCACGCCCGCGGCGCGGTAGAAGAGCCGCTGGTTCGAGCACCACCAGTAGCGGTAGATGCCCTTGAGACGCGGCATCTCGGGCTCGTCGGCCTCCTGCGCGAGCAGGTTGCGGTAGACGAGCGGCAGGAGACGGAACGAGCCGTGATCGAGATGGCTCTCGATCAGGTCGTGGTGCGACTTCCACGAGCCCCAGGCCGCGATCGCGTCCTCCCCGTCCATGACCGAGGCGCGCAGCAGGAGCTCCTGGCCGGTGGTGGGCCAGAGCGCCGATTCCGGTCCCGCGCCGGCGACCGGCCGTGTCTCGGGGTCGGTCCCGGCCTCCTCGTGCGACAGGTGCGCGGATGCGATCATGAAGGGTTCGCCCCCGCTTCCAGGGAGCGCCGGCGGTCCAGCGCGGCCTTGACCACCTGCAGGTAATCCTGGCGGGTGTCGCGGCGGGTGACCCCGTGGTTCCAATGGTGCAGGCGGCGCCGGAGCACCACCTGCGGAATCGTGACCGCCTTCACGCCCGCGTGCTCGGCACGCAGATACCAGTCGATGAACTCCCCGCTCGCCAGGCGCGGCGAGAAGCCGCCCACGCGGTCGAAATCGGTTCGCCGGATCAGCACCGTACCGCACATGCGCGCGGCCACCGGGTCGGGCGAGAACTGAAACCGGTTCCGGTCGGTCTCCGGGAGCTCGGGGCTCACGAACTGCTCCATCCGGCCGAGCGCCATGCCCGCCGACAGGTCGGCGGCCATCGCGGCCGCCAGCTGCGGCAGCGCGCCCTCGGTCCACAGGTCGTCGGCATCGAGGAACGCGATCGCGTCGCCGCTGGCGAGCTCGACGCCCCGGTTTCGGGCCGCCGCGGCGCCGCCGTGCGGCACCCGCTCGTAGCGCACCGCGTTGCCGAACGCGCCCACCGCGGCGGGCGTGCCGTCGGTCGAGCCGTCGTCCACGACGATCACCTCGATCGGGTCGCGGGCCTGTGCGAGCGCGCTGCGGATCGCCTCGGCGACGTAGCGCTCGCCGTCATGACAGGGAATGATCGCGCTGATTCGCATGCCGCTGCTCGGGACGTCGTGCGTCGCATCGACCATCGAGGACTCCCCCGGAGGCAGCGACCGGCTACGCGGTCTTCGGAGTGACGGCCGGGTCGTCGTCGATCTTGGGCACCGGCCAGCCGGCGGCCTCGACGTCGTGGATGGGATCGAGCGAGAGCATGTCCTGCATGTCCCGGTAGGCGTTGAGCACCGGCATGCGGAACGCGCGCCGCACGTCCGACAGCGTCCACTTGGGCGCCGAGTTGGCGCCGGGGCTCTCGTCGATCGAGATCAGGTCCTCCTCGCGGAGGCGGCCGAGGAACGTGGAGATGGCGTCGGAGATCTGCTCGGGGCCCGCGTCGTACTGCGAGTGCAGCGCGTCGAACATGTCCGAGACCCTGCAGCCCATCTCGATGAGCCGCCAGAGCTCGGCGCCCACCTCGTCGGTGCTGTAGTAGGTCCCCTTCTCCATGTGGACGAGGATGAGCTCCCCGTCGATGTTCTCGGAGATCACCCTCGGACCATTCACCCGATAGACGTCGTTCGTCATGCCCAATCCCCTCGGCCCTCCCATCGGGAGGGTCATGTTGCGCACCTGCCGGGCCCTTTGGCCCGTCCGACGCGGCGGTGGATCACCCGCCAGAACGGCGTGATCTCACGCAACCGCCCGCTCCAGGCTTGCCTGCGCGCTCATGGCGCGACGGCCGCCCGGACCGTAACGGCCACGCCGGGAAGCTATCGGGGCATTATTGCATGGATTGTGCCCGCGACGGGAATAGGAACACTGCACCTGAACTGCGATTTCGCACTGTCTCGACAGGGGTTTAGCCTGATTGATATTGGCGAATCACACTCGCCGCGGGAGGGGTCGGACCCGGAGCGCCCGGTACCGGGCGCGCGCAACGGGCTGGCTGCCAATGGGCTGGCGGGGCGTGCCGTGGGCGGCCGGGTGGCCTCCGGGGGCCGCGGCGCTAGACGCCCAGCAGCGGGGCGATGATCAGCCGCTGGATCTCGGACGTGCCCGAGTAGATGCGGCTGGCGATGGCGTCGCGCAGCTCGCGCTCCACTTCGTATTCCGCCATGTATCCATATCCGCCATGGATCTGTATGGCGTCCTGGGCGCACGCCACCCAGCTCTCGCTGATGTGCAGCTTGGCGAGTGCGGCTTCGAGGAAGATGCTGCGTCCCTGGTCCTTCATCCAGCCCGCCCGGTAGAGCAGGGCCCGCGAGGTCTCCAGGCGCACCTTCATGTCCACGAGCCGGCTGGCGACCAGCTGGAATCGTGAGATCGGCTGCCCGAACTGCTTCCGCTGGTTCGCGTACCGGACCGTGGTGTCGAGCAGCCGCTGCATCGCGCCGACCGCGCTCGCGAGGATGCAGCTCCGCTCCCAGGTCATCGAGTCGGTGAACAGGTTCTTGCCCGCCCCCTCCCGCCCCAGCAGGTGGTCCGCGGGGATCTCGCAGCCGTCGAAGAACAGCTCGCTCATCGGCGAGGTCTTGAGCCCCATCTTGTGGACCGGGGTGCCGACCGTGAGCCCCGGCGTCTGGCGCTCGACCAGGAACGCGCTCACGCCGTTCGGCCCCTGCGCCGGATCCACGGTCGCGAACACCAGGTAGAGGTCCGCGACCGGCCCGTTGCTCACGAACACCTTGCTGCCGGTGAGGCGGTACCGGTCGCCGCGCTTCTCCGCGCGGGTCGCGAGCGCGTAGGCGTCGGAGCCCGATCCCGGCTCCGACATCGCATTGCCGCCGATGAGCTCACCGCTGCACAGGCGCGGCAGCCATCGCTGCTTCTGCTCCTCGGTGCCGAAGCCGAGCAGCGGCACCTCGAGCGTCCACATGTGGGCGTTGATCGAGAACACGAGCCCGTTGTCCTTGCACCCCTCGCCCAGGCTCTCGAGCACGCCCATGGTGGTGAGCGCGTCCACGCCCATGCCGCCGTACTCCACGGGCACCGGCAGGCCGTGAACGCCCATCTGCGCGCATCGCCGCCAGCCCTCGCGGTTGAACTCGCCGCGCGCCTCGCGCTCCATGAGTCCCTCGTTGAGCTCGGCGCGCGCGAAGGCGGCGATGGTGGCGCGCAGCTGCGCCTGCTCCTCCGTCCAGCCCAGGTCCATGCGATCTCCTCGTGCCTAACCCATCTGGATCAGGCGCTGGTAGTCGGTCTTGTCGGTGGACGTGCGCGGAAGCTCGGCGTGGAAGCTGAAGCTGTCGGGAATCATGTAACGGGGCAGATGCGACGCGCAGAAGCGCTTGAGCTCGATGATCGAGAGGCGGCCGCCGTCGCGGGTGGCGAGGTGGGCGCGAATCGTCACCCCCGCCTCGGCGTCCGCCACCGCCACCACCGCCGCCTCGCGCACCGCCGGATGACGGTAGAGGCTCACCTCGATCTCCCCGAGCTCCACCCGGTAGCCGCGCTTCTTCACCATGCGGTCGTTCCGGCCCCGGAAGATGAAGATGCCGCCCGCCTCGGCGACCACCAGGTCGCCGGTACGATACCAGCGGCTGCCGTCCGGGCGCGCCACGAAGGCGCGCGCGGTCTGGTCGGGGAGGTTCCAGTAGCCCTGCATGACACCCGCCCCTCGGATGCAGAGCTCGCCTTCCGCGCCCTCCGCGACCGGCTGGCCGGAGGCGTCCACGACCAGCGCCTCGAGATGCGAGCATACCCGACCGATCGGAAAGGGCTCGGTGCGCTCAGCGGGGATCGCCGCCGGCACCTCGTGCCAGGTGCACACATTGGTCTCGGTCGGTCCATAGAGGTTGAGGTAGCGCTTCGCCGGCCAGATCGCGGTCAGCGCCCGCAGGTGGACGATCGGGAACACCTCGCCGGCGAAGCACACGGTGCGCACCCGCGACGTGTCGCGGGTCTCGAGCTTCCCGTACTGGACGAGCAGGCTCAGGATCGAGGGGGTCGAGTACCAGACGGTGATCCGCTCGCGCTCGATGAGCTCGGCGAGCGCCAGCGGCTCCTTGCCGCTGTCCTCCGGGATGAGCACGAGCGAGGCACCGCTCGCGAGCGGCACGTAGAGATCGAGGATCGAGAGATCGAAATGGAACGGCGCGTGCGACGAGAACACGTCGTCCGCCGTGGGACCGAGCGTCTCGATGCACCAGCCTACGAAGCTGGTCGCGTTCCGATGCGACAGCATGACCCCCTTCGGCTTCCCGGTCGATCCCGAGGTGTAGAGGATGTAGAGGGGGTCCTCGGCGTCCATCGGCTCGGGTTCGCAGGTCGGGTCGGCCGCCTCGACTACGTCGTGCCAGAAGACGTCGCGCCCCTCGGTCATGGGCGGGCCGACATCGGCGCGGTGGACGACGACGATGTGCTCGAGCGTCTCGATCTCGCCCGCGATCGCGTCGACGGCTGCCTTCATCGGGATCGGCTCCCCCCGGCGCAGGGTGGCGTCGGCTGTGACCAGCGCCTTCGCGTCCGAGAACTG
>DATEMP010000263.1:0-8041 GCA_035275545.1 Candidatus Eiseniibacteriota bacterium
TGCGGCGGGGGCGTGGCAGACCGGGGCCGGTGAGCCCTACGCGTGGTCGCCCGGCGCGGCACTGCTCAACCTGCCCGGGTTCGCCTCGGGCGCCGCACTCGGGGGCACAGCGTGGGCGCATCCCTCGGATCTGGTGTGGGCCCGCCAGCTCTGGGTGCGCGCCGCCGGCTGGGGGATTCTGGTGGTCTGGCTGTTCGCGCTGATCCGTGGCCGCTCGCGCCCGGCGTGGATGGGATTCGCGTGGTTCGCGGGCGTGCTCGCGCCCGTGGTGATGCTCGAGCGCCAGTTCTATCTCTACTACCTGGCGTGCGCGCTGCCCGGCCTGGTCGCCTCGGTGGCGTTCCTGGTCGCCGGCCGCGAGACACCGCCGGCGCGCTGGGCGTCGTGGGTCATGGTCGCGCTGGTGGTGCTCCAGGGCCTCGCGATCGAGGCGCGCGCCACGTCGCGACTGGCCGCGGCGCCGCTGCCCACCGACTTCGTCCTGCGACGCGCGCTCATCGCCCGGAACGCGATCGGCGACCTGACCCGCGGGCGCGACGCGGTGGGCGCACGGGTGGTCATGCTCGGGCAGCAGCCGGTCGAGGCCGCCTCGCAGGGGCAGAGCACCACGCCGGTCACCGACTATCAGCGCGATCCCTGGTGGGACGAGAACGTGCTCGGGGCGCTGGCCGCGGGGGACGCGCTCAAGCTGATGCTGCCGCAGGTGCGCGAGGTGACGTTCGCTCCCTGGCTCGCGCCCGAGGATTCCCTGAGCACGATCGCCGCCTACGGGATCGACGGCCACCTCACGGTCTCGGAGTACCGGACGTTCGTGAGCGCGACCGGGGGTGCGGCGCCCACCTCGCTCGCCGGGCACCTGGAGCGTGCCGGGCGCTTCCTGCAGCGCCGGCTGTTCGTGGAAGCGCGTGCCGAGCTGCTCGCGGCGCGCGCCCTGGCGCCCGATCATCCCGACGTGCTGCTCAACCTGGGCGCGGTCGAAGCCCAGCTGGGCGACTCGACCGCCTCGCTCGCCGCCCTCACCCGCGCCGTCCAGGTCGCCCCGGCCGATGTGGACGCGCGCTTCAACCTGGGCCTGCTGCAATGGCGGATGGGGCGCCGGGAGGAGGCGCGCGCCACCTGGGAACCGGTGCTCCGGGAGGCACCCGGAAGCGACCTCGCGGGCCGCGTGCGCGAAGTCCTTGCGGGACGGGCCCACTAGGGTCGGACGGCGCAACGCGATAGGGGACTCAAGCGACCGGTCGAACCGGCCGAAATCCTTATGGATGAAGGCCTTCAGCCCGGTCACCCGCTCGAGACCCGCCGGCGCCGCAGCGCTGGCTCGCACGATCGCGCTCGCGATCGTGCTGGCGGGCGTGTGGCTGCCGGCCCCGGGCGAAGCCGGAACCAAGGTGCGCGGCCGGATCATCGCTCCGGCATCGAGGTCGGTGACCCTCGCGGGCGGGGAAAAAGTGCGTGAGCAAAACGATCTGCGCCAGGCGGTCGTCTACGTCACCCCCTCGGCCGGGACCAAGCCGCTCAAGGGCAAGCGGACGCAGGAGCGCGTCACGCTCGCGGGCAGCCGTTTCCAGCCGAGCGTGACCGCATTCGCGGAAGGCTCGACGATCCGCTTCGAGAACACCGACCGTGTCTGGCACAACGTGTTCAGCGTCTCGCCCGCGCGACGCTTCGACATCGGCAAGCTGGCCCCGGGCACGCGCACCGAGGTGGGGTTCGACAGCGGCGGCGTGGTCCAGCTCTTCTGCGAGCTGCATCCCGCGGCCGCCGGGTTCGTGGTGGTGTGTCCCAACCGATACTTCATCCGTCCGGCAAGCTCGGGACGGTATCAGCTTCCCGCTCTGCCGCGTGGTGAGTACGTCGTGACCGTCTGGCATCCCGGACTCGGCTCCGTCCGCCGGGGGATCGACGTGTCGGGGCGCGGCGACTACACGCTCGACCTGAGATTCTGATCGTGCGCATCGGCCTTCGTCCCCGGATCCTCGGCCTCACGGTGCTCCCGCCGGTCGTGCTGACGGTCGCGACCGTGTGGATCGTTCACCACAGCGTGAGCGGTCAGGTGCACAACAACGTGCACGAGGGCCTGCGCCGATCCTCCCTGGTGTTCGAGAGCACGCTCTCCTCGCGCTCCGAGGCGCTCACCACCGCCGCCCAGGTCATCGCCCACGATCCGCGTTTCTTCTCGATCCTGACCGTCGCGGGATCGCCCAAGGATCTGCAGTACCTCGCCACGGTGCGAGGCGTGGCGCGCGACTTCAACGCCATCACCCGCACCGACCTGTTCGAGGTCGTGGACGCCCAGGGCCGCCTGCTCGCCTCGGTCGCGGAGGGCAACTCCTCGCGTGCGACCCGCGAGCCGCTGGTGCGCGCCGCCCTCAAGGGGAACGCGGTCGCCGGCATCCTGGTCGAGGGAAGGGCGCACTATCAGGCGACCGTGACGCCGATCAACGCCCACGGCCGCATCGTCGGTGCGCTGGTGCTGGGGGCCCGGATCGGCGAGCAGCTCGCGGGGCGCCTGCGCGCCCTGACGCGCAGCGAGGTCACCTTCGTGTTCGACCACTCCAGCATCGGCAGCACCCTGGATCAACCCGCGCGGGAGGCGCTCCTGGCAGCGCTCAGGGCCGAGCCGCGCGGCGGCTCGCCCATTCACAGCACGCTCATCGAGATCAAGAACGGCGCCGAAACCTACGTGACCCTGGTGAAGCCGATCCCGCACGCGAACCGGAAGCGGCCCCACTTCTACGTCATGCAGCGCTCGCTCGAAAGCGAGGCGGGGTTCCTGCACACCATGCAGAACCTGCTCGCCCAGCTCGGTCTCATCGCGGTCGTGGTCGCGATCCTGGGCGGGATCGCGGTCGCCCAGCGGATCACCGCACCCATCCAGCGACTGGTGCGCGGCGCCGACGAGATGGAGCGTGGCAACTACGAGCACCCGCTGAACATCAAGAGCCGCGACGAGATCGGCCACCTGGCCAAGCGCTTCGACGAGATGCGGCAGCGCGAGGCGGTCTACGTCCAGAGCCTGCAGGAGGTGGCGCGCCTCAAGAGCGAGTTCATCAACATCGCCTCCCACGAGCTGCGCACCCCGATCAGCGTCATTCGCGGCTTCCACGACCTGCTCGCCTCCGAGGGACTCGGGCCGATGAACCCGGCGCAGGTCAAGGCGCTCGAAGCGATCGAGTCGAGCCTGGTCTCGCTCACGCGGGTCGCCGAGGACGCCACCAAGCTCTCCCAGATCGAAGGCGAGCGGCTGGTGCTCTCGATCGAGGACCACGACGTCGCGAGCGTGCTGAGGAAGGGCGTCGAGGACGCGATCACCGACGCGCGTAAGCGCGAGCTCGACCTGTCGGTCGACTGCGATCCCGCCATGCCGCCTGCCCGCATGGACGGCATGCGCATCGCCCAGGCCATCACCCAGCTGGTGCGCAACTCGATCCGGTTCACGCCCGACGGCGGGCTGGTCGAGGTGGGGGCGTGGCGCGAGGAGGAGGACCTGGTCATCCGCGTGCGCGACACCGGGATCGGTATCCCGGAGGAGAAGCGCCGCGACCTGTTCGACCGCTCGTTCATGGTGCGCAACTCGCTCCACCATCACTCATCGAACTCGCTCGAGTTCAACTCCGCGGGCATGGGGCTGGGGCTCGCGATCGTGCGCGGCATCCTCGAAGCGCACGGCGGATCGATCACGATCGACAGCCAGGTGTCGCGCGGCACCACCTTCATCGCGCGGCTGCCGTTCCTCAACAGCGAGGGGCTCCAGCAGGCGGCGTAGCGTCCCTGGGGCCGTCCGGGCCCGGATTTGCGTTGCCGCAGCCTCATCCGGCTGGTCTAATTCCGGCGTCCCGCCCCGCGCCCGCTCCTGTCGGGCCGCGCGGCCGCCACCGCCGAGGCCGACCATGACCGCGCGTGCCCTGCTCCTTGCCGTCCTCGCGCCCGGATGGCTCGCGTCCGCCGCCGTCGCCCAGACCGTGCGCGAGGATCTCCCCGTCACCGAAAACGAAGTCACCGCGGCGGCGGTGTCGGGAAACACGCTCTACATCGGCGGCGTGTTCTACTCGGTGGGACCGGCCTCGGGCGGGGGTGTGCCGATCGATCTTGCGACCGGCGTGCCGGTGGCCGGGTTCCCCAAGGTGGCGGGCCAGGTGCGGGCGGCGGTCTCGGACAATCTCGGCGGCTGGTACATCGGCGGCTTTTTCAACTCGGTCGGCGGCCTGCCGAGATCCAACCTCGCCCACATCCGGGCCGGCAACGAGGTTTCCGCCTGGAATCCGGGCACCGATGGAATGGTGGTCTCGATGGTGCTCGGGCCCGGCGGCATTCTCTACGTCGCGGGGATCTTCTCGACCGTGGCCGGCCAGCCCCGCAGCCTTCTCGGGGCCGTGGACGGCTCCACGGGGGTCGCCACCGCGTGGAATCCCAATCCCAACAATCTGGTGAACGCGATCGCGGTGGGGCAAAACGAGGTGTACGCCGGCGGCTCCTTCACCCAGATCGGCGGGCAGCCGCGCAACGGGATCGCATCGCTCAACCAGACCAACGGCAATGCGAACACCTGGAATCCGAATGCGGCCGGCGGCACGGTCAACGCCCTGCACTTGAGGAGCGGGGTCCTGTACGCCGGCGGCAACTTCACCCAGATCGGCGGACAGCCGCGCAACCGGATCGCCGGACTCCACCGGGGCACCGGTCTCGCCACCGGATGGAATCCGAGCGCCAACAGCTCGGTGATCGCGATCACGTCCAGCCGCTCGACCGTCTACGCGGCGGGAAGCTTTTCCAACATTGGAACGCAGTCTCGCATCGGGCTCGCCGCGCTGGATTCCACGACCGGCATCGCCACCGGCTGGAATCCCGGGTCCATCAGCGCGGTGCGCGCGATCGCGGTCAACGCGGGGACCGTCTACGTCGGGGGATCGGTCGGCAACAAGCTGTTCCTGGCCGCGGTCGACTCGGCGACCGGAACGGTCACCGGCTGGAATCCGCGGCCGAATCGCGACATGTACACGCTGGCCGTGAGCGGTCAGAGCATCTATGCGGGGGGACAGTGCACCTCGATGGGGACGTGGGTGGAACGGAGCAACATCGCCGCCATCGATCTCATCACCGGGAATGTGACCGGGTGGAATCCCAACGCCAACGGCCAGGTCAACGACCTGGAGGTGATCGGCGGCACCGTGTACGCGGCCGGCGCATTCTCCACCATCGGGGGCCAAAGCCGGGACAACGCCGCCTCGCTCGACCCGGTGACGGGGCTCGCGGGGGGCTGGATTCCCAATCCCGACGGCCCGGTCTATGACCTGCTGGTGGACGGCAGCACGATCTGGGCGTGCGGCTGGTTCAACAACATCGGCACCAAGGCACGTAGCAAGGTCGCCGCGGTCGATGCCACGACCGGAGTGGCGAGCGACTGGAATGCGAACACGGTGGGCAACTTCGTCCGGGCGATGGCGCGGGACGGCACCACGCTCTACGTGGGCGGCAACTTCGTCAACATCGGCCAGCAGGGCCGCACCCACCTCGCGGCGCTCAGCACCTCGACCGGCCTCGCATCGGGCTGGAATCCGGCGCCGAACGGCGAGGTCCATTCCCTGGCGGCGCTCGGCGGAACCGTCTACGCGGGTGGCACGTTCACGAACATCGGCACCCAGACGCGCTTCAGGATCGCGGCGCTCGACGCTGGGACCAGCGTGGCGACCGGCTGGAGTCCGGCCGCCAACGGCGAAGTGAACGCTCTGCTCGCGAGCGGCGGGACCGTGTACGCGGGTGGCTTCTTCAACCAGATCGGCGGACAGCCGCGGGGTGCGATTGCCGGGCTCGACGCAGCGACCGGGGCACCGATCGCGCACTGGGATCCCCACGGCGGTGGCGGTGCCGTCAGCCGGATCATGCTGATCGGAGACGACCTCTACGCGGTGGGGGACTTCAAGTCGATGGGACGCAGGGCGCAGGCTGGGCTTGCGGTGATGAACGACGCCACCGTGGGCGTGCCGCCGCCGGGAGCGGGTGGAGCGGGCCTCCGGCTCGAGCAGAACCGGCCAAACCCGGCCTCCGCGTTCAGCATCATCCGCTTCTCGCTGGCCGAAGCGGCGGTGGTGAATCTCGGGCTCTTCGATGTCGGCGGCCGCCGGGTCGCCACGCTGCTCGAGAATGCGCGGTATGGACCCGGCGATCATCCGATCACGGTCGATACCCGGACCCTGCGAAACGGCCTCTACCTCTACCGGCTCCGGGTGGGGGAGCGGGTGCAGGCGCGCAAGATGGTGGTGGCGAGGTAGGAGGGATCGCCCTCCTTGCCGCGCACCGGCACCGGGTGTAGTTTTCCCGCGCTTCGGCCGCCCGCAGGCGCGGGTTGCGCGCGAGGAGCCAAGCGGCTAAGTTCAACGGCCACCTTGACTCGGCAGTCTCGCGGAGGGATGGCCGAGTGGTCTAAGGCGGCGGTCTTGAAAACCGCTGAGCCGCAAGGCTCCGTGGGTTCGAATCCTACTCCCTCCGCCAGTCGTCCAGCGGAGAGGTGGCCGAGTGGCTGAAGGCAGCCGCCTGCTAAGCGGTTGATCGGGTAAAACCGGTCCGGAGGTTCGAATCCTCTCCTCTCCGCCAGTTTCCCAAGTGCATATGGTGCGCCCTTAGCTCAATTGGATAGAGCATCTGACTACGGATCAGAAGGTTGGGGGTTCAAATCCTCCAGGGCGCGCCACGTTCACGATCCACTCCCCGAACACACCGGCACGCGGCGTTCCGCGCGCACACCCATTGAGGAGTTCGCATCCATGCGCCTGGCACTCATCGCGTTCGTAGCGCTCGCGCTCGCGGGCTGTAGCTCGCAGAAGTCTGCCGACACCGCGGCAGCCCCGGCCACCGGCACCACCGAAGCCCCGACCGCCGCCGCCGCGCCTTCCGGCGATGCGACCCCGGCCAACCCGGGCGCCTCGGCAGCCGTCCAAACGGGTGACGCCAAGCCGACGCTGATCGCCGAACTCACCGATCAGACGCTCGTCTACGAGTGCCCCAAGTGCGGCATGATGTACGACAAGGCCGGCACCTGCACGATGGGCTGCGGCGAGACGGTGGCGATGCAGGTGGACTACTCGTGCCCGGCGGATGGCAAGCCGGTCGAGAAGGCGGGCCACTGCCCGCGTTGTCCGATGAACGCGAGGGTCGAGAAGACCGCACTGGCGGCCTCGGCGCCCTCGGGCAAGAACTAGACGCCGGAACCCGGCCGGGCCGCGCCGCCGGGCTCCGCGGGGGAGCGATGAGGATGAACAGGAACCAGCGGATCGCGGCCTTGCTGTGCGTGGCGCTGCTCGGGGCGTTCGCGGCAATGGCCTACGGCGCCGACAAGAAGGAAAAGAAGCTCGACGTCTTCTGGACGCATCCGGACATCGCGAGCCACCCGCTGCGGAGCATCGCCCTGATGCCGCTCGCGACCTTCGACGGAAACCTCAAGGCCGAGAAGGAAGTCGAGATCGCCTGGGGGCCGGTGGCCCGCCAGATCGGGTACCGCTGGTACTACTCGACGATGTCGAAGGATCTCCTGCGCCGCGCGTTCGGCGGCGACTCGGTGCTCTCGGCGATGCGGACCCAGATCCTCAAGGAGGGCCGCGTCGATTCCCTCGCCGCCCGCAGGCTTTGCGCCGCGCTCCATACCAGCGCGGTCCTGATCATGCGCGCCGATCTCTGGGAGCAGGTCCAGATGGAGTGGAACCAGACCGGCAAGCCGTGGACCCGGGTCCAGCTCAAGGCGGCGCTCGTGGACTCGGCCGGCAGCCTGCTGTGGACCGCGTCCGGCACGGAGACCGCCGAGGGCCCGATGCACAACGCCGACAGCGGCACGCTCGGGGTCAAGAGCTCGGGGCTCACCACCGAGAACGTCACCGGCCAGGGCGGCGCGCCGAGCTTCCAGGAGGCGCTGGTGCCGCTCCTCACGCGCTGGGCTCCGAGCTTCCCGCCCCCGCAGGCCGCCCCCCCGCCGGCCGCGACGCCCGGCACCGCACCGACTCCGGGCGGCGGGCGCTAGCGGCGACCCGGAGCTCCATGCGGATCCGCGACG
>DATEMP010000264.1:0-9760 GCA_035275545.1 Candidatus Eiseniibacteriota bacterium
TCCGGTTCCGGCGCTGACCGCGCAAGTCGTTGAAAACACATCCGCGCTGGCGCGGATAGATCCTCCGGCGCCTCGGCCGGTGACGCCGCTTGCCCCGGGGCGATTCGGCTGGCAGCTCACGGTCAGCCAGGAGACCCAGGACCTGAAACAGGAAGTCCAGGATCTGCTGGGGTCGGACGTACCGGCGGGCGATCTCGAAGCGGTGCTCAAGTACTCGCTGCTCGCGGCGAAGGAGAAGCTCCTGAAGCGAAAGTGCGCCGCCACCGAGCACCCGCGGCCGGGACGACCGCGCTCGGCAGACAGCCGGAGCATCCCCGCTGAGGTCAAGCGGGCGGTATGGGAGCGCGATGGCGGCCAGTGCACGTTCACCAGCGACACCGGGCATCGCTGCACGGAACGAAGGGACGTGCAGTTCGATCACATCGAACCCTACGCACGCGACGGAGCATCGTCTGTGAGCAACATCCGGCTGCTCTGCCGCGCGCACAACCAATACGAGGCCGAGCGTACCTACGGCGCGGAATTCATGCGCCACAAGCGAAAGCGGCTGGCGTCGCTCGGCTAGCCCCCCGCGCTGCCCCCGTCGCCGAGGCCGGGCTCGGTCTGCCGGCGCGGGTCGAGCGCCTGGTCGATCTGGTCGCGGGTGAGCTTGGTCATCTCGCGCGCCAGCTCGCGCACCGGGCGGCGCTCCTTGAACGAGCGCTTGGCGATCTCCGCCGCCTGGTCGTAGCCGATCAGCGGGTTGAGCGCGGTCGCCATGCTGGGCGAGATCTCGACGTAGGCGCGGCAGGTCTCCTCGTTGGCGACCAGTCCGGCGATCGCCTTGTCGGCGAACGCCCGGGCGCCGTTGGCGAGCAGCCGGATGCTGTCGAGCAGGTTGGCGGCGATCAGCGGCAGCATCGTGTTCAGGTCGAGCTGGCCGCCCTGGACCCCGAGCGTGATCGCCATGTGGTTGCCGGTCACCTGGGCGCACACCTGGATGAGCGATTCACAGATCACCGGGTTCACCTTGCCGGGCATGATGCTCGAGCCCGGCTGGACCGCGGGCAGCGCGATCTCGGCCAGGCCGCAGCGCGGCCCGCTGTTCATGAGCCGCACGTCGTTGGCGATCTTCATCAGGCTCGCTGCCACCGTGTTCACCGCGCCGCTCGCCCACAGGGCGCCGTCCTGCGAGCCCTGCGCCTCGAAGTGGTTGCGCGCCTCGACGAACGGCAGGCTGTAACGCTTGGCGGCCAGCGCCGCGACCTTGCGCGCGAACTCCGGATGCGCGTTGAGCCCGGTCCCGACCGCGGTGCCGCCCAGGGCCAGCTCGCAGAGATCGGGCAGCACCGCGCGCAGGCGCGCGATGCCGTGCTCGACCATCGAGGCGTAGCCGCCGAACTCCTGGCCCAGCCGGATCGGGGTCGCGTCCATCAGGTGCGTGCGCCCGCTCTTGATGATGCCGTCGAACTCCTTCGCCTTGCGGGCGAGGGCGCCGTGGAGGTGCTGGAGCGCGGGCACCAGCTGCACGTTGATCGCCACCGCCGCCGACAGGTGGAGCGCGGTGGGGATGACGTCGTTGCTGCTCTGGCACAGGTTGACGTGGTCGTTGGGGTGCACCGGACCGCCGCCGAGCTGGGTGGCGCGGTGGGCGATCACCTCGTTGGCGTTCATGTTCGAGCTGGTGCCGCTCCCGGTCTGGAACACGTCGATCGGGAACTCGGCGTCCCACTTGCCGTCCGCCACCTCCTGCGCCGCCTTCTGGATCGCGCCCGCGACCCGGGGATCGAGCAGGCCCAGCTCCTGGTTCACCGCGGCCGCCGACATCTTGATGAAGCCGAGTGCGTGGATGAACTCGGGCGGCATCGGGCGCCCCGAGATCGGGAAGTTCTCGACCGCCCGCTGCGTCTGCGGCCCGTAGAGCGCCGCAGCCGGCACCTTCATCTCGCCCATGGTGTCCTTCTCCACACGGAATTCCGCCATCAGTCCCTTCCTCCCAAAGCGGCCGCGTCCAGCTCCGCGAAGCCGCAGAACTCGACGCGATGGTCGTCGGGATCGCTGAAATAGATGGAGTCGGCGCGCCAGCTCTCGAAGGTCACCGGTCCCTCGACCGCAAGCCCCAGCGATTCGAGCCGCGACTTCTCCGCCGGGATCGCCGCGCGCGCGATGGCGATCGCGAAGTGTGCCGGCCCGCCGCAGTGGGCGGCCCCGTACGAGAGCGGCTTGCTGGTGAGCCCGAGACGCGGCCGCTCACCCTGAGCACCGGTCCAGAACCACGCCCAGGTGGCCGACGGCTCGCCCTCGACGGCGAGCCCGACCACGTCGCGATAGAACGCGACCGAGCGCGGCACGTCGCGCACCCGGAGGATCAGCTCCGAGAGACCGCGGCGGGGCGTCGGCATCAGCGCCTGCCGATGGTGAGCAGGTAGAACGTGTTCGCCGCGGTCCGGGTGCCGACGCGCACCCGGTAGGTGCCCGGGCCGAGCCCGGTCACGGTGCAGGCCTCGGGGTTGGCGGCGGGCGAGTCCTGGTTGTGGATCATGATGCCGGCCCCGTTCGCGACCCCCACCTCGAGATCCGGGAGGCTGCCGGTCCAGCTCAGCGACGTGTAGATGCTCCCGGAGGTGCTGAGCACGACCGTGTAGTAGTCGACGTCGGCCCGGCCTGAGGCGGTGCCGCCGATCACCACGTCCGCGGTGTCCAGCACCCCGAGCGCCTGCGGCGTCGGGTCGTTCGGCTCGACCTCGGCGATCGCCCCGGGGGGAAGCGTGGGCGGCGGAGGCGCGGTCGGGCTCTTGCCGCACCCGATCAACATCCACGCGCCGACCAGCGCCATCGCCGCCACCACTACGGGCGCCCTCATCGCACCACCACCACGCGCTCGCGCGCGGTGCGTGACGGCGTCCAGAGCCGGGCGAAGTACACGCCACCCCGGACCCGCACGCCCTGATCGTCGGTGCCGTCCCAGGTCAGATCGTGGGGCCCGCCCGCCATGAGGCCGGACTGGACCACGCGGATCCGCCGTCCCGCGAGATCGTAGATCGCGAGGTCGACCCGCTCCGGTGAGGCCAGGCGGAACTGAAGTCCCACCTCGCCCGCGGAGGGATTCGGATGGGCGAGCAGCACGCCGGCCGCAACCGCGATGTCGTCCGGGCAATCCACGGGACGTGCGCCGAACGGCCGGGGCGTGCCGCAGTCCTGTGCGAACGGCGTCGCCTGCATGGCGGCCTGCGTGTGCAGCTTGCCGGCGCCCCACAGGAACGGGCCTCCGGCTCCCGGGGCCGCCGCCGAGGCCTGCAGCAGGTCCCGCACGTTCTCGGGCGTGAGGTAGCGATTGCGCTCGAGCAGCAGGGCCACCGAGCCGGTCACGTGCGGGGCCGCCATGCTGGTGCCCTGGAGCTTGAGGTACCCGCCGCCCTGCACGATGTCGGTCGAGGGCGTGAAGCCCGCGGCCGTGTAGGCGAGAGGAGCGACGATCGCTTCGCCGGGCGCGGCGAGGGTGGGCAGGGTGCGCCCGTCGGCGCTCGGCCCGACGCTCGAGAACGTGGAGATCTGGTTGAGCGTGGCGTTGGGCTGGTTGCGGGTCACGCCGTTCACGTCCACCCACTGGGTCTTGGTCACGTACGAGCCGACCGAGATCACCTTCCGCGCGGTCGCCGGGGTGGCGATGGACTTGTCGTTGTCCCCTGCCACGAAGTAGGGCGGCAGGCCGCCGAAGTAGGCGGCGGGCGGAAACGCGCCGCCGGTCACGGTCCACATGTCGAAGGCGCCGTTCCCCACCGCGTAGATGGACCACACGTAGTTCGAGATGCCCGGGAAGCTCGAGCTGTTGCTGAGGATAAACAGCACCCGGCGCTTGCCGTTGTTGGGATCCGATGAGGTCGTGGCGTCGATCGTGACCCGGCCGTAGTTGGTCGCACCGTCGGTCACCGTCACGTTGTTGGCGGCGGTCCCGGGACCGATCGGGTTGGTGAGCGCGAGCGGCGTGCCGTAGCTGCCGATCGCGTAGACCGCGACGCCGAATCGGATGTTGCCCGAGCTCGGATACCAGGCATCGACGATCGCCTGCGAGGTCCCGGGATAGATGAACCAGGCGGTCTCGTTCGACTCGGGATACGTGGTGCCGGACGGGACGTCGTACCCGCCGTGCACGTAGTCGCCGTTCGAGTTCCCGGCCGAGACCACGATGATGTTGCCCGGGTGCGTGAGGCCGTCGAACGCCTGCTCGTAGAGGCTGGTGCCGTCGTGGGGCCCGTCCTGGCCGCCCAGGCTCAGGTTCACCACGCACGGCTCCCCGAGCGTGCGCGCCTTGTTGAAGATGTACTGGACGCCCGCGACGATGTCGGCGGTGTTGAATCCGCTGCCGCTCGCCGTGTCGCGCATGCCCTTGACGAACACGATGTCCGCGAGCGGCGCCACGCCCCGGTAGGCGGCGTTGAGCCTGCCCCCGCCCGCCGCGGTGCCGGTGACGTGGGTGCCGTGGCCGCCGCTCAGGTGTCCGTCGTACTCGGTCGAGGTCGCCGAATCGATCGAGCCGATGCTCCACTCGCGCCCGGCAATTCCCGAGGAGTAATCGAACAGGCCCCGGAGCCGCGTGGCGCCGCCCGCGGTCTTGAAGTCGGGGTGCGTGTAGTCGAGCCCGCTGTCGAACACCCCCACCACCACCCCTGCGCCCTGGTAGGCGCGGTCGAGCCCGGTGCCCGCGTGGACCTCGTCGACGTGGCTGGCCGCGCGGCTCGCGTTCAGGAACGGGGCGGCGGTGCCCGACATCTCCATGGCGGCGACGTCCGGGAGCGCCGCGATCGCGGCCACGCGCGAGATTGGCAGGTGCGCGACCACGATGTCGCCCACGCGGACCTGGATCCGCGCCCCCTGGGCCTCGAGCGCGCGCTGCGCCGCGGGGTCCGAGAGCCTGACGAACGTGGGGACCAGGGGCTCGTCGAGCCCGGGCTCGCGGCGGAGGCGGTAGTAGCCCGCGCCGTCGAGCAACGCGCGGCGCGCGGCCTCGCCCGCAGCGCTGGTGCCGAGCCGCTGCGCCTCGGCCCATTCCGACACCGCGACGCGCAGGGCGGGATCCGCCTTGCGGTCGAGCGGACCGGCGGCGAAGGCGGTCCCGGCCACCAGGACCAGCCAGGCGACGAGCACGAAAACGCGGGCGCGGGTCATGCGGTCAGGGGGTGGTGGGCTGGGCGGTCTGCGCGAGCTGGAGCTGGGTGACCGAGGCGAGCCGCGCCAGGTCCATGAGGTGCTCCGAGGGCACCCGGGCGGTGAAGCTGTCCCCGTCGGCCGAGAGCAGGGTCGCGCCCTGGTGGGCGATCGCCCGCTTCGTGTCCTCGTCGATCTGGCCGCCGCACTTGCCGAGCACCGGGATCACCTCGCGGCGGTTGGACTCGCGAAGCTCCTCGAGCTTCTGGCGGAGCGGCGCATCGAGCTTCGCCATGGCGTTGGTGTCCTCGGCCCGGCAGCCGGCGAGCACACTGAGCGCCACGATCAGCACCACGGCGTACCTCATCCCTGACGCCTCCGGGTCCGTCCTCGCTGCGGCCTGACCTGACTGGAGATGAGCCATCCTATACCAGACCTCGCGCGCCGTGCACGTGGCCGGGAACGGTCTTTGCGGCCCCGATCTCGCGTGGGAAGATCGACGCGGCCGTCGCCCTGCCCACACACGCGCTCCTCCGGAGGTCGTCATGATCCGCGGCCGTCTCGCCCCGCTCATCGCCCTCGCGCTGCTCGCCGCCCCGGTCTCCGCCCGTGCCGCCATCGACCCGACCACCGGCCGCGAACCGGTCGCCGCGCCGACGCGCGAGCTTCCGCAGAACGCGGGCGCCCCGTTCTTCGTGCTCTGGGACCTGACGCACGGCGTCTACAACTTCTACCAGCCGAGCCAGGACTATTCCGACCTCGTGACGCTCCTGGCTTCCAACGGCTTCAACGTCAACACCACCACCCAGGGCATCGACCACGTCAACCTCACCGGATACTCGGTGATCGTGATCGGCCTGGGGTCGGCCTACGATTCGGGCTACACGCCGGCCGAGGTCGCGACCATCCAGTCGTTCATCGCCGCGGGAGGCGGTGTGCTGGTCATGGGCGACAACCCCGGCACCTGGAACGATCACATCAACCCGATCACGCAGGCCTACGGCACCACCTGCGGCGTCGCCTCGGTGGCGCCCTTCCCCACCGCGACCACCAGCTTCATCAGCCATCCGGTTTTCACGGCCGTCAGCGGCATCTACCTCGCCGCCCCGGGCGAGGTCGACGGTGTCGCCCCTTCGGTCGAGGCGGCCTTCAGGGACGGTCCGGCTGCCGTGGTCACGGTGCACCAGAGCTGCGGGCTGGTGGTGGTGGGCGACATCAACTTCGCCACCAATCCCTATCTCTTGGTCGAGGACAACGAGACGTTCGCGGTCAACATCTTCCGCTGGCTCGCGGGCGGGTGCCCGACGCCGGCGGTTCGCTCGACCTGGGGAGAGGTGAAGACGCTCTACCGGTGATGCGGCGCCCCTAGGCCGGGCGCGGCGCGGTGGAAGGCGGGCGGTGGAAGGTGATCATGAAGTACGCCACGCCCACCGCGCCGATCAGCGAGGCGATCCAGAACGGCGACTGGGCATCGCGCGCCCACAGGAGCCCGCCCACCACGCCCGCCGGAATGATGAGCACGCTGCGCGCCAGATAGTAGGCGCCCACGGTCTGGGCGCGCGCATCGTCCGGCGCCGCGTCCACGATCATCGCCTTGCGCGCCGGCTCGCCCAGCTCGCGCAGCCCCGCGACCACGAACGCCACCGTGAGGCCCGCGTGGTCGCCCGCCAGCCCCACCATGAGCGGGAACGCCGCGAACATGATGAACGTGATCGCGACCGGCAGGCGGGGCCCGAAGCGCGACGCGAGCCACGCCCCCGGGAAGTACGATGCGATCGAGACCGCCATCTGAAGCCCCACCCAGCCGCCGTAGCGCATCGGGCCCGCGTGGAGGTGGTCGAGCACGTAGACCACCACGAACACGTCCGCCATGCTCTCCGCGGCGCGCGCCAGCACGTCCGCGACCAGCAGGCGCCGGAGCGCGCTCGAAGCGCGCCGCCACAGCGCGAGCAGCCCGTGGAGGCGGCGCGGCGGAGGTGCGGTGGGCGGCACGTAGAACCGGTACTGGAACCAGAGGGTGATGATCGCGAGCATGATCGAGATGGAGAAGCCGATGCGCAGTCCGTCGCGCAGCCCCATCCGCTCCACCAGCATGCCACCCAGCGTGGGCGCGAACACGATCGGCACGCGCCGCAGCACGCTCTGGATGAGGAACCCGCGCGTGCGGCGTCCAGGCGGCAGGCTCTCGGCGACCAGCGCGAACATCGCCGGCGAGGCGAGGCTCCCCCACGCGGTCGCGAACAGCAAACCCAGGAACATGAATTCCCACGTGGGCGAGACCCAGTAGGCGACGTAGCCGAGGCCTGCGATCGCGGTGAACAGCAGCAGCGAGCGCTGGCTGCCGTAGCGGTCGCTCAACGCGCCGCCCGGGTACTGGAGTGCGGCGTCGATGAAGTCCTTGGACGAGCCCCACAGCCCGAGCGCCACCGCGGGCGCACCGAGGGTGACCAGGTACACGGGCAGGAAGCGCGTCCAGAGCTGCTCGCCCGCGATCAGGGCGAACACCGCCGCCGACATCACCAGAACGTTGCGGGTTCCACTCATGCGGCCGGCCGGGCCCTCACTCGGGGACGATTTCGAATCGGCTGACGATCTCGACCGCGGGCGCGAGGGTCGCGTACACGGTGCAGTACTTGGTGTCGCTCAGCCGGATGGCCTCCTCGATCGCCGCCGCGCTCAGCCCGCGCCCCCTCAGGCGGTGGACCACCTCGATGCGCGTGAAACGGCGCGGGTATTCATCCACGCGCTCGCCGCTCACCCGCACCTCGTACCCGGTCACCACCTGGCGCTTCTTGCGCAGGATGCCGATCACGTCCATCCCACAGCACCCGCCCAGCGAGGCGAGCAGCGTGTCGACCGGGCTCGCCCCGCGCGGCTCCGGGGCGCTGTCCATGACGAACGTGCCGCCGCTGCCGCAGGTGGCCTCGAACACGATCCCGGTCCCCTCCACCGTCTGGAGCACGACGCTCGCGGTGTTTGCCATCCGCTCCCTCCCTTTCCCCGCATCCCCGCGTCAGGCGGCGCCGGTCACCTTGTCGTCCGCCGGCTCCGCGCGCGGCGGGCCGAGCGAAAGGTTGAGCTCCTCGTCCGACAGGATCTGCCGGCGGCTCAGGATCTGCGACGAATCGTGCTCGAACAGCAGGTGCGTCAGGTGGTCGAGCCCGACCTCGAGCTGCTTGCGGAACCCGACCATCGTGATCAGGTAGTACGCGGCCCACAGGAGCCACGCGATCCGGCCCGAGAACGGGAGGCCCATGATCTCGACCACCGAGCTGTGCTTGCCGAGCGAGATGATGTACCCCTTGCCGTGATACGAAAACGGCGCCATCGGCCGCTCGAGCGCACGGGCCACCAGCGCGTCACCCACGTAGCGCCCGCTCGCGACCGCGGTCTGCGCGAGCCGCGGGAAGAAGCCTCCCTTGCCGTCCGCCGCCGCGGCGCAGTCGCCGACCACGTACACGTGCTCGAGCGCCCGGCCGGAAGGATCGAGCGCGCGCAGGTGGTCGTCGACGCGCACCCGCCCGTCCCCGGCGTGCAGCAGCGGCAGCTCGCACACCAGCGGCGGGGGCTTCACGCCCGCGGTCCACACCAGCGTGAATCCGTCCACCGCGCTCCCGTCCGCGAGCCACACCCGCCGCGGCTCGACGCGCGTCACCTGGGCGCCCAGGCGCACCGTGATGCCGCGGCGCTCGAGGAAGCGCAGCACGTACGCGGAATGGTCGAGCCGCGCGGTGCTCACCACGCGCTCGCCCGCCTCGAGCAGCGTCACGCTCAGGTCGGACCGGTGCAGGCTCGGGTACTTGGGGAGCAGGGTTTCGCGCGCCATCTCCATGAGCTCGGCCGCCACCTCGACGCCGGTGACCCCGCCGCCCACGATTACGAACTCGAGCAGGCGCCGGCGCTGCTCGCGCGACTCCGCCTGCTCCGCCATCTCGAACAGCTCGACCACCCGCGCCCGCAGCGTCATGGCGTCGACGATCGTCTTGAAGGGCCGCGTGTGCTCCTGGGCGCCCGGCACGCCGTAGTAATGGGTCTCGCTGCCGAGACCGATCACCAGCGCCTCGAAGGGCTCGACCAGGTTGTTGTGGAGCCGTACCTGGCGCCGCTCGAGGTCGATCGCCATCACCTTGTTCTTGTGGAACCGGATCTGGCGGTGGCGCGCCATGGCCCGCAGCGGGTAGACGATGTGGCGGGTCTCGACCGACCCCACCGCGACCGCGGGCAGCAGCGGGTTGAACTGGAAGAAGTTCTCCTTGTCGATCAGCAGCGTGTCCCAGTAGTCGCGCGCCTCGCGCGACCGGCCGATCGCCCGCGCGACGTCGAGGCCGCCGAACCCGCCCCCGAGAATGAGAAGTCTTCTACCCGCCATGGGAGGCGCAGAATAGCATGCGGTCGCTCTGGTAACGTCGCGGCACGATGCCTGCGGTCTCGATCCTGCTCCCGGTCCGCGATGCCGCCCCCTGGCTCGCATCGTCGCTCGCCTCCCTGTGGCGCCAGTCGTTCCGCGACTTCGAGGTGGTGGCGGTGAACGACGGATCGCGCGACGATTCCGGCGACCGGCTCGAGCGCGCCGCGGCGCGGGAGCCGCGGCTCAAGGTCGTGCACACCGCCGCGTGCGGGCTGCCGGCGGCGCTCA
>DATEMP010000265.1:0-4437 GCA_035275545.1 Candidatus Eiseniibacteriota bacterium
GTGGAACACCTTCTCGCCCACCATCGTGCCGCCGCCCTTCTTCGAGAAGTACGAGCGGCCCTCCTCGGCGGCGCGCGCGTTCAGCGCTCCGGCGAGGTTGAAGCCCAGGAGATCGGCCACCGCCGCCGGCTCGAGGATCACCGTGTAGTCGGCGGGATCGAGCCGCTGCGGGCTCGCCGATTCGCGCGCCTTGCGCAGCGCGGTCGAGGCGAGCTTCGCGGCGTCGATGTCGGCGACGCGGTACGACGAGTCCTCCGCCCAGCCCGAGCCGGTGCCGTCCGCGGTGCGCACCGTGGCGCTGTACGACGCGGTGGTGCGGCGGCTGTAGCCGAAGTTGCCCGCCTTGTTGGCGATGCACTGGACCACGGCGCCGTTCTCGTAGAACCCGCTGCTGTTCATCGATTCCTTGGCGGCGGGCTCGACCACCGCCTTGACGCCCGGAACCCGCTCGGCGGCCGCAAAGCTCGCGGTCGCCGGATCCTCGGCCTTGATGGCGAGATACTTCTGGGGCGGGAGCGGGCCGACGTACTCGGGGTCGGGCGGCAGCAGCCCGGCCAGCTCCTCGGCGCGCTTCATCGCACGCTCGAGCGCGGCATCGCTGGTCTCGTTGAGCGTGACGCGGCCGGTACGGCTGTCCTTGGTCACGCTCACGATCACGCCCGCGGTCTCGGCGGCGCCCGAGGTGGTGACGTCGTTGTTGGCGAACCGCGTGTTCGAGGTGCGGGTGAAGTTCATCGACACCGCGGCGTCCGTCGCCTTGGTGAGGGCGAGCGCGCGGGTGGCGATCTGTCGGCATTCCTTCTCGGTCGGCAGCATGGTCACTCCGTGCGCAGGACGTTGATGCCGCGGAACAACGAGGGCGAGCAGCCGTGGCTCATCGCGTTGGTCTGGCCGGGCTGGCCCTTGCCGTCGTTGGTGAGTCCGAAGTTCTGCCAGTGGCGCTGATCGGCGATCCCGGCGCAGGCGCCCCAGAAGTCGGTGGTCTTCGCCTGGTAGGCGACGTCCGCGATCATCGCGCCCTTCTTGCCGTTCTTGATCTCCCAGAACGCGTCACCGCCGAACTGGAAATTGTAGCGCTGCTGGTCGATCGAGTACGAGCCGCGGCCTTCGATCAGCACGCCGTCCTGGACTTGCGCGATCAGGTCGTCGAGCGACGTGCCGTCGGGGCCGGGCTTGAGCCACACGTTCGGCATGCGCTGGAACGGAATGCTGTCGAACGAGTCGGCGTTGCAGCACGCGCGCGAGGCCTTCTCGCCCACCAGGTGCGCCTGGTCGCGGATGGTCTGGTAGGCCATGAACACGCCGTCCTTGATGATGTCCCAGGAGGTCGCCTTCACGCCGTCGTCGTCGTAGCCCACGGTGGCCATCGCCTGCGGGAGCGTGCGGTCGCCCTGGATGTTCACCAGCTTCGAGCCGAACTGGAGCTTGCCCATCATCTTCTCGGGCGGCGCGACGAACGAGGTGCCCGCGTAGTTCGCCTCGTATCCGAGCGCACGATCCAGCTCGGTCGAGTGGCCGATCGACTCGTGGATGGTGAGCGCCAGGTGCGACGGCATCAGGATGAGATCCTTGACCCCGGGCGTCACCGAGGGCGCCTTCAAGTGCTCGACCGCCTCGGCGCCGATCCGCTCGGCGTTCTCGAGCAGGCCGCTCTTCTCGATGTGCTCCCAGCCCGCGGTCATCGGCTGCACCTGGAACGAGCGCGACTTGCTCTTGCGGGTCGCGAAGTCCACCGCGGTCGCCGCGAACGAAGGCGCGGTCTGCATGATGAGCTGCGAAATGTAGGACCCCTCGGTCGAGGCGAAATACTTGTCCTCGGAGCGGAACACCAGCGAGGAGTTCACGCTCATCACGCCCGCGGTCTTGCGCGCCGCCTCGTGCACCGCCTGCAGCAGCGCGATCTTGTCCTGGACCGGCACGTCGAAGGGGTTCTTCTCGAACGGCGTCACGTAGCGGTCCTGGTACGCCTCGACCGGGGCGAGCTGCACCGGCGTCTTCTGGAGCGCGGCGTTCGCCCGGGCGATCCCGACCGCCTCGGCAGTCACGCGCGCGATCTCGTCCTTGTTCACCCGCGGGCTCGCGGCGAACCCCCAGGTCCCCGAGTGCAGGACGCGCACGCCGAAGCCGAAGGTCTCGCTCTCGATCGCGGCCGGAACGTGGTTCACCTTGCCGCTCATCATCGCCCCGCGGTCGGGGCTGGTGCGCAGCGCCACGGTCTGGTTGCGGTAGCGGTTGATGCGGATGTCGGCGTAGGAGCAGCCGAGCTTCTTCGCCTGGTTGAGCGCGACGTCGGCGAGCGGCTTGAGCTCGGCGGGAGAGAGCGGGGCGGCCTCGAGGCGCTGGATGCTCCAGATGCCGGGCCTGCCCAGCACCTGGTCGGCAACCACGGCGCCGGTGGCGAGCCCGGTGGCCCGGATGAACTCGCGGCGGGTGAGTTTCACGACCGATCTCCTGGCTGCATGTGGGTGCCGTGCGGCGTGAGCGAGGCAGGGTAGCACAGCACGAACGCCGCGCGGACTGCGGATCGCGCGGCGTTCGGTCAGCTCTTCGGCGCGGCGGCCGACGGCGCTAGTGCCAGGTGAAGGTGACCTCGCGGACCAGCGTGCGCACCTCGGGGTGGGCGACGTAGACGAACGTCGCGACCGCCCGATACGTCCCCGGCCGAGCATCGAGAGCCGTGCCGTCGGGCGCGTAGTACCGGCCGTTGAACGTGATCGGATGGTTGTATCGCCCCATCGGACGGAAGGGCCGGCTCGCCTCGGCGGTGCAGACGACCGGGATCGTCGGATCCTTGAGGAGCAACTCGGTCCCCTGGGCGTCGTAGATGCGGAGGAGTGGAATCGGGCAGCGGTTGGGCACGTCGACCGACGCCCAGCCGAGATTCTCGATCAGGGGCGTGAGCGTCAGCGGTTCCGCGGACGAGCCGCCGGTCGCGGAGGCGGAGAGCGTGAGGTCGATGCGCACGGCAGGGCCCGCGGCAGGACGGAACGGACCGGCGCCGTTGACGCACGACGTCAACCCAACGAGCACGAGCGAAAGCCCGATCACGATGCGAGTATTCATGACACGCTCCTCGAATGTGCTCCTAGTGCCAGGTGAACGTGACTTCGCGAGTCAGGGTCTGGAGCCCCGATTCGCCGAAGTACTGGAACTCGGCGATCGCCCGGTAGGTCCCCGCGGGCGCCAGCCGCGGCTGGCCGTCGCTCGAGTAAGAGTTGCCGTCGAATGTGAGCGGCTGCACATATCGCTGATTGCTGCGGAAGTTGGGATCACACGTGCCGATGACGACGATCGTGGGATTCCAGATGTAGATCTCGTTCCCCTGATTATCGTAGATGCGGATCAGGGGCACATAATGGCAGGGCAACTGCACCGACCGCCCCAGGTTCTCGAGGGTGGCGGTGATCGTCACCGGCTCGGCAGGTGAGCCTGCCGCGGCGGACGCCGTGAGCGCGAACTCGATCCGCTCGGGGGGAAGCCCGCGAGGAGCGAAGATGCGACTGGGACCCTGCGCGCAGGACAACGACCCGAGGAGGGCGAGCGCGAGCAGGAGCACGAAGCGCGTCTTCATGAGGGGGACTCCAAACTCAGGTGCTACTCCCAGGTGAACGTGGTCTCGATGGTCAGCGTGCGGCCGGGGCCGGATTCGTTCACGAATGCGTAGGTGAACGTCGCCACCACCCGATAGGTCCCCGCACCCGCTTGATGCTGCTGGCCGTCGCTCGAGTAGTAAGCGCCGTCGAACTCGCGCCAGAATCTTTCCTGGTGTCCCGGGGGGGTTGGCGCGACGAGACCAAGGGGGCAGGGGACCGGCTGCGTGGGATCCACGCCGTGGAGCTCGGTCCCTTGCAGGTCGTAGATCCGAATGTTGGGGGTCGGGCACGAGACGCCGATGCCGACGCTCTCGCGGCCGGTGTTGCGGATCACCGCGACGATCGTCACCGGTCGACTGGTGTTGCCGGTGGAAGGATTCGCCGCGAGCGTTGCATGGATGTCCCTGAGCGGCCCCGGGTCGGGAACGGCGAACCGGGTGACGCGGCCGTCTCCGCAGGAGACCAACCCCAGTAGCGCGAGAGCGAGGAGAGAGCGCGTTCTCAATGTTGCCTCCACGACCGAACGGGGGACGCGCCCGAGTTTACTCCCACGCGGGCGTCGTGCCACACTGACTTTTCCCATGCCAACGCCGCGCTCCCCGCATCCCGGCAGCCCGACCTCGCTGCTCGTTCCCGCCTGTTTCTTCGCCTCGGGGTTCGCCGGGCTCGCGCTCGAGATGGTGTGGTCGCGCATGCTGGCGCTCCGGATCGGGGGGAGCGCCGAGGCAGTGACCGCGGTGGTAACCGCTTACATGGCCGGCCTCGGCCTGGGGAGCCTGGCCGCGGCCGGCTTTGCGCCCCGGGTGCGCAACCCTTTGCGGCTCTATGCCCTGCTCGAGATCGC
>DATEMP010000266.1:0-5539 GCA_035275545.1 Candidatus Eiseniibacteriota bacterium
TGGGTGGCGCGCGACGCGAGCAGCACGCCCGCAAGCGCGATCAGCGCGACGAACACGACGGTGGAGCGGCGCATGCGCGCGGCCTAGAAGATGCGCTTCCCCAGCACGCCCTGGGCGAGCTCGGCGGCCAGCACGCCGGTCATGTTCTGCGTGTCGAGCACCGGGTTCACCTCCACCAGGTCGATCGCCACGATCTCGGCACGGTCGCTCAGCAGCTCCATCGCCAGGTGCGCCTCGCGGTAGGTGATCCCGCCCCAGACCGGCGTGCCGGTGCCGGGCGCGTCCTCGGGATCCACCACGTCCAGGTCGAGCGAGAGATGGATGCCCTCGGTGCCGTCGCCGGCGATCCGCACCGCCTCGTCGACCACGTCGCGCATGCCGCGCTCGTCGATGTCGCGCATCGTGTAGACCGTGACTCCGAGCCGCTTGAGGATCTCGCGCTCGCCGGGGTCGACGTCGCGGATGCCGATCAGCGCGGTGTTGCGCGGCTGGATCTTGGGGACGCGGTCGCCGAGGCTCACCAGGTCACGGTCGCCGTGGCCGAGCGCGATCGCCAGCGACATGCCGTGGATGTTGCCCGAGGGCGTGGTGTCGGGAGTGTTCGCGTCACCGTGCGCGTCGAACCAGATGAGTCCGAGCGAGCGGCCCTCGCGCCCGTAGTGGCACGCGGTGCCGGCGATCGATCCGATCGCGATGCTGTGATCGCCTCCCAGGACCAGCGGCAGGCGCCCCTTGGCGAGCGCCCGCTCCACGGCCGCGCGCAGCGCGTCGCACATGGCGAGGATCGGCTCCTTGTACCGGAGCTTGCCCTCGCCCACCTGCTGGGTCTCGGGGATCATGACGTCCAGGTCCCCGGAGTCCTCGACCTGGTGCCCGAGCTGCTCGAGGCGCGCCTCGATGTCGGCGACCCGGATCGCCGAAGGACCCATGTCGACGCCGCGACGGCCTGCGCCGAGGTCCACCGGCACGCCGATGATCTCGATGAAACGACCCTGGACGGACATAGGGCCGGGGAGTCTAGCAGCGGGCCCGCTGCCGGACCAATGCGCGCCCCGGATGCCGAGCGGACCGGCATGTGGCATCATCCCCCGGCGCGCGCCCCATGCGCGCCGAGGGGCTCCCCAGATCGAGGAGGAACGATGAAGGCGGCGTTGAAGGCCGGTGTGCTGGCGGTGACGCTGGTGGTGGTGGGGTGCTCCAGGACGCAGGAGGCGGTGCCGGTGACGGGCACTCCCGCCGACCTACGCGCGCTCACGGGCGAGTGGGGCGGCGACTACCACGGCGAGCAGACCGGCCGCAGCGGCAGCATCGTGTTCAAGCTGGCGGCGGGCGCCGATACCGCGTACGGCGACGTGGTGATGATCGCGCACGACCGGCGCGAATCGCGTCTCCCCTCCCAGGATCCCTCGGCCGGGCTGCCGATCGCGCGCACCCCGGAGGTGGTCACGATCTCGTTCGTGCGCGCCGCCGCCGGCACCATCACCGGCCAGCTCGCGCCCTACAAGGATCCCGAGTGCGACTGCATGGTCGATACGCGCTTCGAGGGCCGGCTGCGCGGCGACCGGATCGAGGGCACGTTCTTGAGCCGGCGCGAGCGGGGCGAGATCGTGAACGGCACCTGGAAGGTGACGCGCAAGAAGACGTAGCGCGCGCGCCCTGTGCTCAGGCGGCCGGTGTGCCCCGCCGGCCGCGCAGCAGCCGCAACCCGTTCAGGATGACCACCACGGTGCTGCCCTCGTGGCCCGACACCGCGGCGGGAAGCTTGAGCGGTCCGAACGGGGTGTGCGCACCGGTGAACACCAGCGTCACCAGCACCACCATGACGCCCGAGGCGATGACCACGTTCTGGATCACCACCCGCCGCGCGCGCCGCGCCAGCCGGGTCGCGTAGGGCAGCGCGGTCAGGTCGTCGCTCATGAGCACGACGTCGGCGCTTTCCATCGCCGCGTCGCTGCCGATCCCGCCCATGGCGATGCCCACCGTCGCGCGCGCCAGCGCCGGCGCGTCGTTGACGCCGTCGCCCACCATCGCCACCGCCCCGTGGGTGTGCTCGAGCCGGCCGATCACCTCGACCTTGTCCCCGGGCAGCAGCGCGCCGTGGTACTCGTCGACGCCGGTGCGCCGCGCGATTGCTTCGACCGTGGGCATGCTGTCGCCCGAGAGCAGCACGGTCCGCCGGATCCCCTCGCGCTTGAGCGCGGCGACGGTCTCGGTGGCGGCGGGCCGAAGCTGGTCGGCGGCGGCGATCACGCCCCAACGCCCCTCGCGCCGCACCAGCATCGCGGTGCGCGCCTCCTGGTTGAACGCGGCGACCCGCGCGAGCGCCTCGGCCGGCACCACGGCCTGGAGCTCGGCGAACAGCTCCGGCGTGCCGACCTCGACGGTCGCGTTCCCGACCCGCGCCACCAGGCCCTTGCCGAGATGCGAGGTGAGCTGCTCGGCGGGGGTCACCGGGACCCCGCGCGCCTCCGCGGCGCGCACCACCGCCTGGGCGAGCGGATGCTGCGAGCGCTTCTCGGCGCTCGCCGCCCATGCCAGCACCTCCTCCTCGGTCGCCCCGCCCAGCGCCACGACGTCGGTCACCTCGAAGCGCCCGCGGGTGAGCGTGCCGGTCTTGTCGAACGCCACCGCCTTCACGCGCCCGAGCGCCTCGATGTAGCGGCCGCCCTTGAACAGGATGCCGTTGCGCGCCGCGTTGGCGATTGCCGACAGGATCGTGGCGGGCGTGGCGATGACCAGCGCGCACGGCGAGGCCACCACCAGCAGCACCATCGCGCGGTAGAACGAGCTCGCGAAGTCGTTGCCGAGGATGAAGAGCGGGATCACGATCATGAGCCCGGCGGCGATCATGACCGCGACCGTGTAGTAGCGGCCCACCCACTGCGCGACCTCCTCGGTGCGCGACTTCTGCTCCTGGGCCTCCTCCACCATGGCGACGATGCGCGCGAGCGTGGTGTCGCCCGCGGCCCGGCTGGTCACCACCTCGATCGCACCCTGCTGGTTGAGCGTGCCCGCGAACACCCGGTCGCCGATCTCCTTGGTGACCGGGACCGATTCGCCGGTGAGGCTGCTCTGGTCCACGAGCGATGCGCCGAGCGCCACCGTGCCGTCCACCGGGATCGCCTCCCCGGGCTTGACGATGACGCGCTCCCCGACCCGCACGCTCTCCGCCTCGACCTCGATCTCGCGGCCATCGCGCCGCACCAGCGCGCGCGCGGGCCGCAGCTTGAGCAGCGCGTGGAGCGCGCGCCGCGTGCGGCCCATCGTGTAGACCTCGAGCGTGTTGCTGAGCGAGAACAGGAACATGAGCACCGCCGCCTCGAACACGTACCCGATCACCCCGGCGCCGATCGCGGCCAGGATCATGAGCAGGTTGACGTCGAAGCGGAGCCGCGCCAGCGCCCGCAGCGTCGAGCGCAGCGCGAACCAGCCGCCCGCGAGCGCGGAGAGCGTCAGCGTCGACTGGATCCACACCAGCGGTGCGCCGGCGCGCTCGAGGATCATGCCGAGCACGAGCAGGCCCAGGCAGACGCCGGTGAGCGTCATCATCGCCCGGCCGCGCGCGAAGTGCTCGAGTTCGGCGTTCGAGAACGTCGCGCCCCAGGGCTTGCTGCGCGCCAGCGGCCGCACCAGCTCGGCGGTGTCCGCCGGAAGGCTGCGGCGCGAGAGCCCGACGCGGCCGGGATCGGTGATGACCGCGAACTCGGGATCATCGGCAGCCGGGACGTGTCCGAGCCTGAGGTCGCACTCGTGGCAGGCTCCGAGTGCCTCCCGGCGGCCGCAGTAGGTGACGCGCTGCGCGAACACCCCCGCCACCTCGTCGGCGAGCGCGTTCAGCCGGTCCAGATCGATGAGCCCGGGCCGGTAGCGCACCGTGAGCGTCTGGTCGCGGAAATCGGCCTCGATCGCCACCACGCCCGGGCTCTGGTGCAGGCGGTCGGAGAGGATGACCAGGCAGCCCGGATCGGCGGCGGCGATCGGCAGGTGGTCCGTGGCGATCGGCGCCGCGGCGCTAGGCAGGGGAGCGCTCATGCTTCGAAGCTAGCACAGCGCTCGCGACCCGGCCGTCACAGCACCGCCCCCAGCCCGAGCGCGAAGCCGAACTCGTTGGTGTCGGAGAAGTCCGAGAACCACCGGCGCGCCCGGACGTTCACGCGGATCGCGAGGTTCGATCGCACCTCCGACCGGTAGCCGAGCTCGCCGCCGATCGCGGTGCCGAGCGCGGAGCTGCCCTCGCCGCCCACCCGCTGCAGGGCGCCGCCGAACGCCACGTAGGGTGACGAGCTCGCCTCCGGATTGAACCGGAAGCCGACCTGGCCGACGAAGGTCAGGATCGTGCTGGTGGATCCGCCGCCGGAGATCGCCGAGACCCCGAACTGCGGCTCGATGAACAACGACCGCCCCGTGAACATCGTGGCGTAGAGCGCCGGCGCCAGGATCGAGAGCGGGCCGATGCCGCTCGGGACGCCGAAGTGGGTGTTCGAGCTGCCTCCCGAGTTGATGATGGTCACCCCCATCATGGTGCCGAGCTCGGTCTTCGAGTCCTGGGCCACGGCGCGGCCGCCGAACGGGAGCGCGCCGAATCCCAGCACCAGCACCGTGATCCGGCCGGCGTTGCGCAGCCCGGCCATACGTCTCCGCGGAGCGTTCGCACCCATGGCCACCCCCTCTGTCGTGCCACCCGGAAGCGGCGCGTTGGAGACCCGCGGTGCGCGGGCCGGCGGCCGCCGTGCACGGGAGGGTCCCTCAGGCCTGCGGGGGGCGCAAGCGCCACGCCCAAACCAGGGAAGTGCCTAGGCGGCCCGGGCGGTGGTGCCGCGCGCGGTGTCGATGCTGGCGAGGCGCACCGCGAGTGCAGCGCCCGCGATCGAGGCGCAATCGAAGTCCACGCCGTCGAACAGCTCGCTGCTTTCCTTGTTGCTCAGGTTGATCACGCCGAAGAGCCGCCCGTTGTGCACCACCGGCACGGCGATGAACGAGGGCGAGTTGTAGGTCTCGGCCTGATCCTCGGGGGTGATGTCCGCCTGGCTGCGCATCCGCACCAGCAGCGGCTTGCGGTTGTGCGCCACCCAGCCCGCCACACCCTGCCCGACGCGCACGCGCACGCGCGACGCGACCTCGGGGTCGAGCCCGTACTGGGCCGAGATCTGGAGCGTCTCGCCGCTCTCGTCGAGCGTCATGAGGCTGCAGCGCTCGATCGCGAACTCGTTGCACAGCCAGCTCACCACCCGTGCCGGAAGACGCCGCTCGTCGGGCTCCTCCCCCAACAGATGCAGCAGCCGGCGCGCGAAGTCCACGCGGCGCTCGAGGTCTGCCATGTCCCAGCTCGCCTGATTCATCTCGGCGTAGGCGTCGCTCAGGTGCTCGGTGGCCGCCATCGCCTGGGCCTCGAGCGTCTCCATCGTGGCTTTGACGCGTTCGAGCTCGTCGCGGTACTCGTCGGAGCTGCGCTGGCGCTCCTGGTACTGATGGGTGAGATCGTCCAGCATCGCGCCGCGCGAATGGTCCTCGTGGTCGAGCTCGCGCGCCCGCACGGCGA
>DATEMP010000267.1:0-14896 GCA_035275545.1 Candidatus Eiseniibacteriota bacterium
CGCGCCCACGACATGCTGGGCCAGATCCGCCAGCGCGCCGGCGACCTCCCGGGCGCCGCCGAGCAGTACGTGCGCGCCGGCGCGTACGTGAAGGACATCATCGGCGCGCTGGGCGAGGAGGACCGCCGCTCGTTCGTCCGCCACCCGGAGTGGAAGGCGGTGATCGGCAACCTGCTCGACACCTTGATGCACCTCGGACGCCGCGAGGAGGCGCTCGCCTACCTGGTGCCCCTCGGCGTCGGGGTCTGCGAGGTGGCGGCCCCGCCGCAATTGGACGCCGGGCGGGCCGAACCGGCACACTCATAGTTGCCCGCGGGAGTCTGACTCCCCAGCCGCGGGCGGTGGGCCGCGTCCCAGGAGGGACGATGCACTCGCACACGCGGCACCTTTCATGGCTCTCCGCGCCGCTCGCACTCCTCGCGGCGCTCTGCCTCGGCGCTCCCGCCCACGCCCAGTACTTTGGCCAGAACAAGGTCCGCTACGAGTCGCCGCAGTTCCGGGTGCTCAAGACCGAGCACTTCGACATCTATTACAGCGACGACGAGCGTGAGATCGTCGAGGAGGCCGGGGCGATGGCCGAGCGCTGGTACGCGCGGCTGTCGAAGGCGTTCAACCACCAGCTCTCCAAGCGCCAGCCGCTGCTGCTCTACCCCAGCCACTCCGCGTTCGAGCAGACCAACGCGATCCCAGGCGAGCTGGGCGAGGGCACCGGCGGCGTGACCGAGTCCTTCAAGCGCCGCATCGTGCTCCCGGTCGCGGGATCGCTGGCCGAGACCGATCACGTCATCGGGCACGAGCTGGTGCACGCGTTCCAGTACGACATCGGCGGCACCGGGCGCGCGCTCGGCATGTCGGGCGGCATCGAGCGCCTGCCGCTCTGGTTCATCGAGGGCATGGCGGAGTACCTCTCGGTGGGCGCCGACGATCCGCACACCGCGATGTGGATGCGCGACGCGGCGGTGAACAAACGGCTGCCCAGCTACAACAAGCTGTTCGACCCGCGCTTCTTCCCGTACCGCTACGGGCAGGCGCTATGGACCTACATTGCCGGGCGCTACGGCGAGCCGGTGGTGGGCCGCATGCTCGCCACCGCGGCCCCGAGCGGCGACCCCAAGGCCGCGATCCGCGAGGTGCTGGGCACCAGCGCGGACTCGCTGATCGCCGACTGGCACGCCGCGACCAAGACGTGGAACCAGCCGGTCGCGGCCGCGACGCTCACGCCGTCGAAGCAGGGCCAGGCGCTGGTGGTCGAGAAGAAGGGCGTGGGCCGGCTCAACCTGTCGCCGGCGCTCAGCCCCGACGGGCAGCGCATGATGTTCCTCTCCGAGCGCAGCCGCTTCTCGGTCGAGATGTACCTCGCCGACGCGCGCACCGGGAAGATCGAGCGGCAGGTCACCAAGACCGCGGTCGATCCGCACTTCCAGAGCCTGGGGTTCATCGCCTCGGCGGGTGCGTTCAGCCCCGACGGCAAGCGTTTTGCGTTCGCGGCCACCAGCGACGGGCGGCCGGTGATCTCGGTCCTCGATGTCGCCAGGGGACGCCGGGTCGAGGAGAAGCGCTTCGAACAGCTCGGCGAGATCTCCACCCCGTCCTGGTCGCCGGACGGGCGGAGCGTCGTGTTCTCGGCGCTCGCGGGCGGCTACACCGATCTCTGGGTGCTCGATCTCGCGAGTGGGAATCTCAAGCGGCTCACCCAGGACCTGCACGCCGACCTCCAGCCCGCGTGGTCGCCGGACGGGCGGCGGATCGCGTTCGTGACCGACCGCTTCGCGACCGACGAGCGTCGCGGCTACCGGCTGGCGCTCATCGATGCCGAGGGCGGAACGCCGGTGCCGGTCGCGGCGTTCGACGGCGCCAAGCACATCAACCCCGCATGGTCGGCGGACGGGAGCAGTCTCTACTTCGTCTCGGACCGGAACGGGATCTCCGATATCTACCGCGTCCAGCTCGCCACCGGCGAGACGCGGCAGCTCACGCATCTCGTCACCGGCGTGTCAGGCATCACCGCGCTGAGCCCGGCGTTCTCGGTGGCCGACGGCGCCCAGCGCCTGGTGTTCAGCGCCTACGAGAACGGGAGCACCAATCTCTACCGGCTGGAGGGCGAGGCGGCGCTCGCCGGCGAGGCGTTGCAGCCCGCGCCCTCTCCCACCGCGGGGCTGCTCCCGCCCGGCACGAAGGCGACCCCGTCGCTGCCGGGGCCGGCCGATGCGGTGGCGCAGATCGACACTACGACATTCCGCCGCTCCAACTACCGCTCGCGGCTCTCGCTCGACACCGTGTCGCAGGTCTCGCTCGGCGTGGCGGGCGGCAGCAGCGGCGTGGGCGTGGGTGGAGGCGTGGCGCTCTTCTGGAGCGACATGCTCGGCGATCACAACCTCGCCACCCAGCTCCAGGTGCTGAACGGCGGCGGCAACTTCGTCAACAACACCGCGTTCGTGGTCGGCTACTGGAACCTCAAGCCGCGATTGAACTGGGGCCTGCAGGCGAGCCAGATCCCGTACGTCACCAGCGACTTCATCCAGGACGTGGTGGACGTGAACGGGCAGCCGACGCTGCGCCAGCGGGAGATCCGCTACTGGCAGATCGATCGCGCGCTCCAGGCGAGCACCGCCTACCCGTTCAGCCGCTTCCGCCGCGTCGAGATGAGCGCCGGCGTGCGCCACATCAGCTTCGACACCCAGGTCGAGAGCCAGTTCTTCGACCAGAACGGGTTCTTCCTCGGCAGCACCACCGAGGACGTGCCCGGGGCCAATCCCGACGCGCTCACGCTCGCGACCGCGGGTGCCGCGCTGGTGTTCGACAACACCGTGTTCGGTGGCACCGGCCCGGTGCTCGGCCACCGCTACCGGTTCGAGGTCGACCCGGTGATCGGCTCGATCGACTTCACCGAGGTGCTGGGCGACTACCGGCACTACCTGCCGGTGGTGAAGCCCCTCCTGCTCGCGGGCCGCGTGCTCCACTACGGGCGCTACGGCTACGGCGGCGAGGACGGGCGGCTCTCGCCGCTGTTCATCGGCTACCCGTCGCTGGTGCGCGGCTACGACGCGGGCTCGTTCTCGCTCGCCGAGTGCCAGTCGAACGTCATGGATTCGTTCTCGTGCCCGGAGTTCGACCGCCTGCTCGGGAGCCGGATCGCGGTCGCCAACATCGAAGCGCGGCTGCCGCTGCTCGGGGCCCTGGGGCTGATCCCCTCGCCCGGGGTTCCGCCGATCGAGACCGCGTTCTTCTTCGACGCCGGCAGCGCCTGGCGGCGCGGCGACAAGCCGCGCTTCCTGGACGGCAGCGCCGAGACCGTGTCCAGCTTCGGCGTCGCGCTGCGCGCCAACCTGTTCGGGTTCGCGGTCGGCGAGGTCGACTACGTGCACCCCAACGACCGCCCGCTCAAGGGCTGGTTCTGGCAGTTCAGCATTCAGCCCGGGTTCTGACCATGCGGAGACCGACCATGACGGAGAACGTCGCCCAGTGCCGGTACCTCATGTCGCTCGTGGAGTCCGTCCTCGCCGGCCTCGACGACTCGCATCGCGCCCTGGAGCCCCAGCCGGGCGTGAAGACCGCGGGCTGGCTGATCGGGCACATGGCCGTGAGCGGTGACTACGCGCGGCGCCTGTGCGGGCGCGATCCGCTCTGTCCGCCGGCTTGGAGCGAGGCGTTCAATCCCGGCACCCAGCCGTCGCATCATGACGCCGACTATCCGCCGATGGCCGAGCTGTGCGCGGCCCTGCACGCGGTCTACGACGACCTGTGCGAGGCCGCCGAGCAGGCGCTTCCCGCCGCACTCGACACGCCGAACCCGTTCCTGCCCGCGCAGGCGGCCTTCCCCACCGCGGGCGGGTTCGTCGGCTACCTGCTGACCAGCCACCTCGCCTATCACATGGGGCAGCTGGTGGCGTGGCGCGGTGCCGCAGGGCTCGGTCGCCTGGCCCGACCCGAGGCGCTGGCCGCCTAGACGTCATTCGGCCGCCGGGAACGAGCCGACGAACGCGGTGCCGCGTGGCGCCCGGCGGCTCGACCCACGCTATACTGGCATCTCATGAAGCGCCTCCTGCCCGTCGCAGCGCTTGCCGCGGCATCCATGATTGGGCTCGCCGGCTCCTGCGCGCCCGCGGGCGACCGGCCGGTGGCGGCGAGCGCCACCGGCAAGCCCTGGTTCGGCGACACCACGCCGCCCGCCGAGAACGTGTTCACCTTCAACCTCGGCGCCGAACCCGAGACCTACGATCCCAGCATCGCGGTCGGCCAGCCCGACGGGCGCGTGGCGCGGATGCTGTTCGAGGGGCTCACGCGCGAGGATCCCCAGACGCTCGAGCCGCTCCCGGGACAGGCCTACCGCTGGGACATCAGCCCGGACGGGCGCACCTACACCTTCCACCTGCGTCCCGGGATCACGTGGAGCGACGGTCACCCGGTGACCGCCGGGGACTTCCGCTGGACCTGGCTCCGGGTGCTCAACCCCGAGACCGGCGCCCGCTACGCGAACTTCATCTCCGCGGTCCGCAACGCCGAGGCCTACAACAAGGGCGAGATCAAGGACCCGAACCAGGTGGGGCTCGAGGCACCGGACGACAGCACCTTCATCGTGCACCTCGAAGCGCCGGTGTCGTACTTCCTGTACCTCACCCAGTTCTACACCTGCCTGCCGGTGCCGCGCTGGGTGATCGAGAAGCACGGCAACCGCTGGACGCGCCCCGAGAACGTGGTCGGCAACGGCGCCTTCACGCTCACCTACTGGCGCCAGAACAACCGCTTCGAGTTCGCGAAGAACCCGCGTTACTGGGACGCGGCGGCGGTCCGCACCGAGAAGATGGTCGGGTACACGATCGACGACCTCAACACCTCGTTCAATCTCTACAAGGCGGGGGTGCTCGACTGGTGCCCGAGCGGCTACTTCCCGTCGTCGTTCATTCCCTACGTGCGGCCCTATGCCGATTACCGGCACGGGGACTTCCACGGCGTGTACTTCTATTCCATCTGCGTCAAGAAGCCGCCGCTGAACGATCCCGACGTGCGCCGGGCGCTCAACTACGCGGTGGACCGCGACGCGATCGCCAACGACCTGCTCAAGGGGAGCCGCCGGCCCTGGGGCAACTTCGCGCCCTCCGGCTATCCCGGCTACGTCGCGCCGCCCGGCATCACGTTCGATCCCGACAAGGCGCGCGCGTTCCTCGCCAAGGCAGGCTATCCGGGCGGCAAGGGCTTCCCCAAGTTCTCGATCCTGATCAACACCAGCGAGGACCACCGGCGGATCGCCGAGGCGGTCCAGGCGATGTGGAAGCGCGAGCTGGGGATCCCGGTCGAGATCGAGAACCAGGAGTGGGGCTCGTACCTCCAGAGCACCTCGTCGCTCCAGTACGACGTGGCGCGCCGCTCGTGGCTCGGCGACTACCTCGATCCCAACACGTTCCTGTCGATGTTCGTGACCGGCGACGGCAACAACCGCACCGGGTGGACTGACCCGCGCTACGACGCGCTGCTCCGCGCCGCGGCGAAGACGCTGGATCCGGATCGCCGGTTCGCGATCCTGCGCGATGCCGAGGCGCTGCTGCTGAGGGACGGGCCGGTGATCCCGATCTACCACTACTCGACCAACGAGCTGGTGAAGCCGTACGTGCGCGGCATTTACCAGACGCCGCTCGACATCCATCCGCTCACCCGGGTGTGGATCGATCGCGACTGGCAGCGCAACCCCACCCCGGTCGCGGCGGAGACGCATTGAGCCTGGGCGGTTTCATCCTGCGCCGGGTGCTCATCATCATCCCGACGCTCTGGGTGATCGCGACGCTCACGTTCTTCCTGGTGCGCGCCGCGCCCGGCGGCCCGTTCCAGTCGGAGCGCGACATCCCGCCGGCCGCCAAAGAGCAGCTGATGCGCAAGTACGGCCTCGATCAGCCGCTCCACACCCAGTACTGGAACTTTCTCACCCACGCGGTGCGGCTCGACTTCGGGCCCTCGTACAAGTTCCCGCAGCGGCAGGTGCGCGAGATCATCTTCGAGGCGTTCCCGGTCTCGCTCGAGCTGGGCGGCTGGGCGCTGCTGGTGGCGGTCCTGGTGGGCGCGCCGATCGGGGTGATCGCCGCGGTCCGGCAGAACTCGCGGGTCGACTACGCATCGATGGCGGTCGCGCTCGCCGGGGTCTCGGTGCCCAACTTCGTGCTCGGCCCGGTGCTGGTGCTGGGGCTCGCGCTCTCGATCTACTGGCTGCCGCCCGCGCTGTGGCAGGGCCCGCAGAGCCGCATCCTGCCGGTGCTCACGCTCTCGACCGCCTACGTGGCCTACATCGCGCGGCTCGCGCGCGGCGGCATGCTCGAGGTGCTGCGCCAGGACTACATCCGCACCGCGCGCGCCAAGGGGCTGCCCGAGTCGGTGGTGGTCACCAAGCACGCGCTCCGGCTCGGCATCCTGCCGGTGGTCACCTACCTCGGCCCGGCGGCGGCGCGCATCATCATGGGCTCGATCGTGGTCGAGAGCATCTTCTCGGTGCCCGGGCTCGGGCGCTATCTCGTCAACGCCGCGTTCAACCGCGACTACACGCTGGTGCTGGGCGAGGTGCTGTTCTACGCGAGCTTTCTTATGGTGCTCAACCTGATCATCGACGTCGCCTACACGCGGCTCGATCCGCGCGTGGAATTGGCGTGAGCGCGGCAACGCTCCCCGCCGTCGGCGAGCAGACGCTCGCGAGCGCCCGGCCCGAGAGCCTGTGGGCCGACGCGTGGAAGCGCCTGCGCCGCAACCGCGCCGCGGTGCTCTCGGCGGTGTTCCTCCTGGTGATCGGGCTCACCGCCGCACTCTCGCCCTGGCTTCCCGGCCTCGCCGATCCCACCGTGCAGGATCTGAGAATGGGGGCGACACCGCCCTCGGCGGGGCATTGGTTCGGCACCGACGAGCTGGGCCGCGACACGTTCGCGCGCGTCCTCCACGGCGGACGCATCTCGCTGATGGTGGGCCTGGTCGCCACGGTGGTGAGCATGATCGTGGGCGTCAGCTGGGGCGCGATCGCCGGCTATCGCGGCGGCAAGACCGACGAGATCATGATGCGCTTCGTGGACATTCTCTATTCGCTTCCCTATACCTTCCTGGTCATCCTGCTGCTGGTGTTCTTCAGCCGCAGCATCCTCATGCTGTTCGTGGCACTCGGGCTGGTGCAGTGGCTCACCATGGCGCGGATCGTGCGCGGGCAGGTGCTGTCGCTCAAGCAGCAGAACTTCGTCGAGGCGGCGCGCGCGCTGGGGGCGAGCGATCGGGCGATCATCTTCCGCCACATCGTGCCCAACACGCTCGGCCCGGTGATCGTCTACACCACCCTCACGGTGCCGGCGATCATCCTCCAGGAGGCGTTCCTATCGTTCCTCGGGCTCGGGGTTCAGCCGCCCGACGCCTCGTGGGGCACGCTGGTCTCGGACGGCGCGCGCGTGCTGGCGTTATTCCCGTGGCTGGTGGTGTTCCCGGGGCTCGCGCTCTCGATGACGCTCTTCTGCTTCAACTTCCTCGGAGACGGCCTGCGGGACGCGCTTGATCCGCACGACCGCCGCGACGTGTCGTAGCACCCACTCAGGAGGCCGCATGATCTCCCGGCGTGGCTTCATCCGCGGCGCCGCAGCGCTCGCAGCCGCTCCCCCGCTGACCCTCGCGGCGACCGAAGCCGCCGCCGCCCCCCCGACCACCGCCGCCTGGCCCGCGAACGGCGACCCGCGCTACTGGTCGAAGATCCGGCAGCAGTTCGATCTCCGCCGCGACGAGGTGTTCTTCAACACCGCCACCCTCGGCGCTCCCGCACGGGTGGTGAACGATGCGGTGGTCGAGAGCACGCGCAAGCTCACCTCGACGCTCGCCGAGTGGAGCTACAAACCCGACACGCCCAACTGGATCGCCGGCTACTCGGCCGAGGATCCGCTGCGCCGCAAGCTCGCGGGGTTGATCGGCGCCGACCACCAGGAGCTGGCGCTCACTCAGAATGCCACGATGGGGCTCAGCTTCGTCGCCGCGGGGCTCGATCTCGCCGCCGGAGACGAGATCATCCAGACCGACCAGGAGCACATCGGCGCCAAGTCGTGCTGGGAGCTGCTCCAGAAGCGCCGGAGCGTGGTGTGGAAGACGGTGACGCTCCCGGTGCCCGCCAACGACCCCGCGGAGATCGTGCGCCTGGTGGAGGCGGCGATCACGCCGAAAACCCGCGTGATCGCGTGGCCCCACATCACCTCGCAGCTCGGGGTGGTCCATCCGGTGCGTGAGATCTGCGCACTCGCCAGGTCACGGGACATCTTCACCGTGATCGACGGGGCGCAGGCGATCGGCCAGATCCCGGTGGACGTGCGCGCGATCGGCTGCGACGCCTACGTCGGGAGCCCGCACAAGTGGCTGCTCGCTCCCGCGGGCAACGGGTTCCTCTACCTGCGGCGTGAGCCCGCGGGCCGGGTGTGGACCACGATCGCGAGCGGCGAGTGGGCGAACGAGAAGGATCCGGGGCTGAGGCTCCAGCAGCGCGGCACCGGCAGCATGCCGCTGCTCGCCGGGCTCGACGCGGCGATCGACTTCCACCTCAAGGTCGGCCCCGAGCGCTGGCTCGCGCGCATCAAGACGCTCGGCGACCACCTGCGCGCGCGCCTGCGCGACGTGCCCGGCGTGGTGATCGCATCATCGACGCACCCCGCGATGTGCGCCGGCATGACCACGTGGAAGCTCGGCGACCACCAGCCCTACGAGATGGTGGACAAGATCTGGGAGCGCGCCCGCATCCGCCCGCGCGCGGTCAGCCCGCTGTGGGGCATCCGCACCAGCACCATGATCTACAACAGCGAGGCCGAGATCGACCGCCTGATCGCCACGGCGCTGGAGGTGGCAAAAGCGGGTTAGGCCGGCGGCCGGCGCTGGCCAGTGCGCAAACCCTGTTTCACTTTGAACATGCCGCGCGGCATGTTCGTGTCCACGCCGTTGACGGAGTGTCTACGGCGTTGGCGGCAGGGCATAATGAGGCCCATGCGCGCCGTCGTTCTCGTCCTGGTGCTCTTCGGCCTTAATACCGCCCTTGCGGCGATCGCGTCCGACAGCGCCTCCTGGGCCGCGTATCGCAACGCCAGGTACTGCTATCAGATTCGCTATCCGGCGTAGGCGGAGACTCCGACCTCGGATTCGATTGCCACCTTCGTCCTCACGAGGGCGGACCGTCCCGGCAACACGTACGCATTTCGATTCGACATCTGGGTCCGGTCGAACCGCGGGCGACTGTCCGTTCGCGATTGGGTCCACGAGGAAGAGGCCGCGACGCTGCAAACGGGCACCAAGCCTGGCGTCCAGGATCGGGTTCTGCAGCGCAAAGCCACGCAGGTCGGCAAGCACGCCGCGATCAGGCTGCGCATGGCCGATCTCGATCACGGGCGCGACATCGTCTACGTCGCGAAGGACACGCTCGTCTATGTCCTGATGTTCCCTCGCCCACTCCCAAGCCTGGTCGAATCACAGACGCTCTCGCGGGCGTTCGAGTCGATGCTCGCTTCCTTCGAGTTCATCGAAGAGACGTGCCGACCAGCAAACGCTCGGTGACCTGAGCGATCGGCCCGGCTATGGCGTCGGTGGCAGGGCTGTGCGTTGGCCACGATAGCGGGACTTTAGGCGGCCCCAGGTTGAACCTATCGCCGCCGTGGGCATGAACCCGAATCTCTGGATTCGGCTGTTATTCTTGTCCGCGACGTAGATGTCTCCGAACGCGTCGACCGCAATCCCGATCGGGTAGTCAAACTCGCCGAACTCGGCTCCCCGCCTTCCCCATTTGGTGATGAACGCTCCATCGCTGGTGAACACCTGCACACGATGATTGTTGTGATCCACGACGTGGACGTTTCCTTGCGGGCCTATGGCCAATCGAACCGGACCATTGAATTGTCCGTCGTCAATTCCATAGCTGCCCCACTTGGTGATGTAGGTACCGGTGTTCGTGAATTTCTGGATGCGGTGGTTCCCCAGCTCCGAAACGTAGACGTTGCCGGTAGCGTCCACCGCGATACCGTCGGGATCGAGCATCTGGCCATCTCCGCCCCCGGGCGTTCCCCACTGCCGGACAAAGACACCCTCGGGGGTGAATACCTGAATCCTGGCGCTGTTGCTGTCATTCACGTAAACCGTGCCCGAGAGGTCTACCGCAAGGCCGAAGAAGCTGCCGAACTGGCCGTGGCCTAATCCGCGCTCACCCCACTGCGTGAGGAGTTCACCGGTGCTCGTGAACTTGTACACCTTGGTGAAGAACAGCGATGCCACATAGACGTTGTCGTTGACGTCGACGGCGAGGTTCAGGGCATCGTGGTTCGGGTGCGGCGCGCCCGGCATGGACCACTGCCGCAGATAGACGCCATCCCTCGTGAACACCTGGATGCGCTCGTTGTCGCCATCGGACACGTAGATCTGACCGCTGCCCCCGACGGCCACACCCTGAGGGGTCTGGAACTGTCCGTCGCCGGACCCGAAGGTGCCCCAGGCGGTGATGAACGCCTGCGCATACGTAGAAGTCGGATGCAGAAGCAGGCATCCAATAGCGGCCAAGGTGACAGCGGCGTGTCTGGCGAACATCACGGCCTCCGGCATGGGTGGGACACCATGCTCGCGCGTTCCCCAAGAATAGCAATCATGGAGTACCTAGCCGTCTTGACGCTACAACAGATTGGCCGACAGGTTGCATGCCGGACCAACATGAAACGCCCGGGAGGAACCTTGTCCTCCCGGGCGCTTCGTACTGAGCTGGAGTCGCGGCTACGGCCGCTCGGCCGTCGCGGTCAGCGCGCCGGCGCCGATCGTCTCGTCGAGGAACGCCACCGCGCGCTCGTTGAAGTAGATCCGGTTGTCGAGCTTGGCGAACCCGTGGCCCTCGTCGGGGGCGATGAACACGCGCGGGTTCAGGCCCTTGTCCTTGAGCGCCACCGCCAGCTGCATCGCCTCCTCCACCGGCACCCGCGGGTCGTTGAAGCCGTGGGCGATGAAGAACGGCACCTTCATCTTGTCGACCTTGTTGATGCTCGAGACCGAGGTGAGGAACTCGGGGTCGGTGAGGGGGCCGTACTCGACCTCGCGCAGCTTGCGCCGGTAGCCGCTGGTCTTCTCGAGGAAGCCCTTGAGGTTGACGACGCCGACGATGTCGACGCACGCGCCGAACAGGCGCTGCTTGCGCACGCCCGCGTCGACGCGGTTCTGGTCCTCGACAATGCACGCCACCGACATGAACCCACCGTACGAGCCGCCGTAGGTGGCGATCCGGCCCGCGGTCGCGTACCCGGACGACACCAGCCACTCGGCCGCGTCCACACCGTCCTTCACGCTGTCCCAGCGCTTCTTGTAGTCGTCCATCATGTGGAACGAGCGGCCGTATCCCGTGCTCCCGCGCACGTTGGGGAGCAGCACACCATAGCCACGCGACAGCAGATACTGCGTGCCGGAGCTGAAGCCGGGCCGTGACTGGCCCTCGGGCCCGCCGTGGTAGTTGATGACGAACGGAATCGCGGTGCCCTTCTGGTACCCGGGCGGGAAGTAGATGAACGCCGGAATCTCGGTGCCGTCGAACGCCTTGTACTTGACCAGCTCGGGCAGCGGGAAGCTCGCCAGGTCGATGCCCTGGTCCTCGGTCCACGTGAGCTGCTTGGTCACCGGCGCGGCGGCGCCCTTGCCGGGCTTCGAGAACGTGGTGGCGAACGCATTGCCGGCGCTGCGCGCGTTGCTGCGCGTCCACACCAGCGTGTTGCCGCGGAAGTTGCTCGGGAACGTCACGCCCTTCTCGGTGGGCGGCATCGGCTGCGCCTTGAAGTCCGGCAGCGCGAACACGTAGGTGACGCCGTAGCCGTCCTCGTTGGCGACCGCGACCAGGAACTCGCGCGCGTCGGTGATGCCGGCGCCGTCCAGCTCGAACTTGCTGAGCGCCGGGATCGGCTCCTTGATCGCGCCCGACTTGAGGTCCTTGCTGTAGAGCCGCGACATGCCCTCGTTGATGTCGGAGGTCATGAGCACCGACTTCTCGCCGGGCATGTAGCCGACCACCTGGGTCGCCGCGGTGCCGTCCTTGGGGCGGATCGTGATCTCGGTGAGCTTGCCGGTCTTGACGTCCAGCTCGTGGCACTTGACGTCCGACGCCGACGTGAACTGCTGCACCAGCACCCGCGAGCCGTCGAGCGAGATGTCGGCCGCCGACCACGAGCCCGGCATGCCGAGCAGCTTGGTGGCCTTGGAGGTCGCGAAGTCCCACCGGTAGAGATAGAAGTCGTTCGCGCTCTCGTCGTTGGCCGAGTAGATGAACGACGAGCCGTCACGCGCCCACGCGTTCACCGCCGCCTGCACCTTGGGGTTCGCGAGGATCGGCGTCTTCTCGCCGGTCGCGAGATCCAGCAGCGTGAGCTGGGTGTTCTCGTTCCCGCCCCGCGCGTGCATGAGGATCACGCGCTTGCCGTCGGGCGACGCCGAGAACGACGAGAGCCCGTCCGCATAGTCGGTGAGCTTCTCGCGGGTCACGTTTCCCGGATCGTAGGCCGCGGCGGCCCCGCTCGCGTTGGGCTTCACCCGGTAGAGCTGGAAGACGCCGTCCGGCCAGTCGCGCTGGAGCAGCGAGCCGTCCGGCAGGATCACCGGTGCACCCGGGGTGCGGATTTTGAGAAATTGCTGGATGGTCGGCGCCTTCTTGGCCTCTTCGGCGCGCGCGGTCAGCGGCGCGGCCAGAAACGCCAGGGCAAGAACGACGGCGGTGATGCGTCGCATGCGGGGGCTCCTCGCTGGGCAGGATTGGAGAGCGGCGTAAACGTGGACTGGAACGCAAGGTACCGCCAGCCCACCGGCCCGTGAAGCCAGAAATCTACGGACGCGGCGGGAATGGCCCACCGGCGCTTCGGCGCAAGTCGCGGCACCCGGCTGCCGATCTAATTCCCATGACCCCATACGACCCGAAGGGTGCCCGGAACGGGCATGGCATTGCGGCGCTCGCCCTGATCGCCGCCCTCACGATGGCAGGCTGCGCACCGTCACTGAACAAGCCCCCGGCGCCGGCGGCTCCGCCGCCCTCCGAGGCGTCCGAGGACTACGAGACGCCCGCAACCGAGACCGTGAAGGCGCCCATCTGCTACGACTGCTTCTGGCAGTACCAGCCCGAGGGCTTCAAGGCCGAGCTGACCGAGTGGTACGAGACCCACCCCTCGCACGACCCGCTCATCGACGCCGACCGGCTCTACCTGCTCGCCCGCGTGAAGGGCGACTCCCAGCTGCTGGGCGAGTCGCGCCGGGCGTTCGAGGCGGCGCGCGACGCCGAGAAGAACCCCGATCGTCGCCTGCTGCTCGAGGAGACCGTGGCGTTCACGGCCGCGGAGTGCGGCGGCGACGTGCGGCGCTCGTTCGATCGCGCCGCGGCGGCCGCGCAGGCGGCCGGCCAGCCGTTCAAGGCGGGCGTCTATCGCGGGCTCGCGAACGGCACGTTCCATCCCACGATCGGCAAGGTCGAGATCCGCAAGCGCACCGAGGTGCCGCCGGGCACCAGCGCCTTCATCCTGGGCGAGAGCGCGATCCGGGTCGAGGCGGGCGAGCGGGTCGGGGTGCAGATGGAGCGCACGGTGCGCGACTGGCTCTCCTATCAGCTGGCGTGGGACTTCTCCGGGCGAGCGCCCGGGCACGACGAGCTCATCAACTGGCACGAGGGCAGCCGGGTGCGCGACATCCTCGCGGCGGTGCCGGCGCAGGTGGTGCCGTTGCCGGGCATCCTCATGGTGCGCGACGGCGATCGCTGGCTCGCGGCCGACGAACAGGGCGTGTTCCGCTTCGAGGTGCTGATCGACAAGGTCGAGTACCCGACCACGCGCGTCCACGGCGACGTGGCGCTGATGGTCGACTCGCACGGCATCTCGTCGCTGGTCGAGCCCGCGGTGCGCAACCAGGCGCGGCTGGTGGTGGGCTGCGGCGACACGCCGTTCAAGGCGCAGGCCGCATGGTGGCTGTCGACGCTCGGCATCGACGTCTACTTCCCGTGCGACCGCATGGTCGGCGACCTGATCGGCTACGAGGGCCAAGGCACGCTGATCGGCTCGGCGCCGGTGCGCGCCGAGAACGGGGTCGCGGTGATCGGCGACCGGCCGATCCGCTTCTCGGTCAAGGAGCCGATCGTCGCCCAGACCACCGAGGTGTACAACGGCAACCAGTACTACAGCGCCGCCGGCTACTACTTCCAGCAGCTCTCGAAGCTGGTGCCGCTCAACCTGACGCTGGTGAGCGTCGACGGCCCCGACCAGGCGGAGCGCGTGCTCAACAAGGCGCGTGAGCTCAAGTCCCGCGTGGTGGCGCTGCGGGTGCGCACCGACGCCGAGGCGGCCTCGGTACGGCGCTGGCTCTCCGACAACAAGCAGCGCCGCGCGGTGCTGTTCCACACCGCGCCCTATCCGGCGGGCTACGCGCTGTTCGCGGAGTTCCCGAAGCAGACCACGTTCGGCGACCCGCACCCGCACTTCCTGCCCGAGAAGCCCGCCCTCAACGCCCAGGTCGACCGCTAGCCGCAGCGCGGCGAATCTTGCGAAGATCGACCCGGCGAAACCGCCGGGGGCCTCCATGGGTTATGGTGTCCCGTTCGGCCTTCGACCATCCGATCACGGGTGGCATCGAATCCGGGACCCTCGGGAGGTGCTGTTCGCGCGCATGACGACATCCAGTTCCCCCATCGACGCCCTCCCGGTCGAGATCATCGACGCCATCCGCGCCAACGCGGAACACTTCCCGTCTCACATCCAGAGCCGGGGACGCGCCTACCTGGCGGAGCGCCGGGTCGGGCCCCTCGAGGTCACCGAGAACCGGATCAGCGCGACGGTGCGCGGCAGCCGGAGCTACCGGACGCTCTGGCGATGGGACGGCGGCAACGTCGACCCGCTCTGCACCTGCCCGGCGGGACCGATCTGCAAGC
>DATEMP010000268.1:0-4650 GCA_035275545.1 Candidatus Eiseniibacteriota bacterium
TGCCGGTGGGTGCCCCGACGCACGCGGGCGCGGGCCCGGTGCTGGTGGCGTTCACGCGCGCCGAGGAGACGCTCGGACGGCTGCTCGGCGCATGGGCCGAGCCTGGCATGTCGGGGCACGCCTACCTCGTGCGGCGCGAAGGCGAGACGGTCGCGTTCCTGACCCCCTCGAGCTCGCGAGCGTCGGCGCTCCCGCCGGTGCAGCTCACCGAGCGCACCGCGCGCGCCGCGGCGATGGCCGCCACCGGGGTCGAGTCGAACGTCGAGGTGCAGGGCGCGGACGGCGCGGTGATGTGGGCGACCACCCGCAACCTGCCCGAGCTGGGCTGGGGCGTGGTGGGCGAGGTCAAGCGCGACGTCATGCTCGAAGAGCTGCGCGCCACCGGGCTGCGCCTGCTGCTGCTCGACGTGCTGCTCCTGGGCTGCGTCGGCGCCATGACCTGGCTGTGGCGGCGCAAGTACGTGGCCGGGCTCGCGCGCCACGAGGTGAAGCTCGTCAACCGCCACTCGGCCCGGGTCCAGGCGGTGCTCGACACCGCGTTCGACGCCATCATCACCTTCGACAGCGGCGGGCGGGTGCGCACCGTGAACCGCGCCGCCGAGCGGATGCTGGGCCGGCCCGCCGCGGAGCTCGACGGGCAGCCGCTGCACCGCTTCCTGCACTGGGGCTCGGGACGCACCGGACAGAGCGCGCTCCCGACGCCGGGCGTGGTGTGCGTCGCCGAGGCGCGCCGCGCCGACGGCCAGGTGTTCCCCGCCGAGTTCTCGCTCGGGCAGGCGGGGGAGGGTGACGAGCTGCTCTACACCGCGATCGTGCGCGACATCAGCGATCGCGTGGAGGCCGAGAAGCGCATCCGCGCTTTCGCCGAGGGGCTCGAGTCCAGCAACCGGCGCCTCGAGGAGCTCAACGCGCAGCTCCAGGAGGCCTCGAGGCTCAAGAGCGAGTTCCTCGCCAACACCTCCCACGAGCTGCGCACGCCCCTGAACGGCATGATCGGGTTCCTCCAGCTGGTGCTCGACGGCCTGTGCGAGAACCCCGAGGAGGAGCGTGAGTTCCTGAAGCAGGGGCTCCAGTGCTCGCGGCACCTGCTGGGGCTCATCAACGACGTGCTCGACATCGCCAAGATCGAGGCGGGCAAGCTGGCGGTCGAGGCGGAGCGGGTCGACACGGCGGACCTGTTCGCCGAGGTCGAGACCGTGACCCACGTCCAGGCCAAGCAGGCGGGCATCGCGTTGCGCTTCGAGCCGCCGGCGGAGCCGGTGTTCGTGCGCTGCGACTTCGCGAAGACCAAGCAGGTGCTCATCAACCTGATCGGCAACAGCCTCAAGTTCACGCCCAAGGGGAGCATCACGGTGCGCGCGAGCGCGCACGCCGACCTGGGCCACGTCATGTTCGAGGTGGTCGACACCGGCGTGGGGATTCCCCCCGACCGCCAGAAGGTGATCTTCGAGAAGTTCATCCAGGGCGACGGCAGCACCACCCGCAAGTACGGCGGCACCGGGCTGGGGCTCGCGATCTCCCGCAGCCTGGTCGAGCTCATGGGCGGCATCATCGGGGTCCACAGCGAGGGCGAAGGCCGGGGCACGCGCATGTACTTCTCGCTGCCGGTCTGGGGCCATGCCGGCCTCTCGCTGGTCGAGTCTCCGGACGGGGAGGGCGAGCAGATCGAGGGTCCCGCGAACGGGGCGCTGGTGCTGGTGGTCGAGGACGATCCCGTGTTCCGGCACTTCCTGACCGTCCTGCTCCACCAGCACGGCTACCGCACCGTCACCAGCGCGCACGCCGAGGGTGCGTGGATGCTGGTGCGCCGGCTGCAGCCCGCGGTGGTGGTGCTCGACTACGCGCTCTCGTGCGCGGAGGGGGCGCTGCTGCGCACCGGCTGGGACCTGGCGGAGCGCATGACCGGGGACCACGACACCCGCCACATCCCGCTCATCTTCGTCACCGGCTTCGACGCCGAGCTCAAGGAGAAGCTGCGCGGCACCGCGTTCGCACGCAGGCCCGAGCACCTCATGAAGCCGGTGGAGGGCAGCGTGCTGCTCGCCAAGCTCGAAGAGGTGGTGGGCTTCATCCAGGGGCGCCAGGTGCGGGTGCTGATGGCGGACGACGATCCCACGGTCGCCGCGTTCCTGCGCAAGGTGCTGCCCGAGGAGCGCTACCACATCGAGGTGGCGAACAACGGCGAGGAGTGCCTGCACGTGCTGCGCACCCAGCCGCGCGGGTTCGACCTGCTGCTGCTCGATCTCATGATGCCGGAGGTGAGCGGGTACGACGTGCTCCGGGAGATGACGCTCACCAACACCGCCCCCGACCTGCCGGTGGTGGTGCTCACCAACTTCCCGGAGGCGCGCAACCCCGAGGAAAAGCGCCTGCTCGAGCTCGGGCTGGTGCTCGACGTGCTGCCCAAGACCTCGGTGCACGACAATCCCAAGCTGCTCGCCCACATCATCGAATGGCACATGCAGGTGGCGTTCGACAGCACCGAGGAGCGGGCGGCATGACCCACGTCGTGGTGGTCGAGGACGATCCGATGAACGCGCTGCTGTTCCGCAAGCTGCTCGAGAAGCGCTGTGGCTGCCGGGTGACCGTCACCGAGTCGCCCGCGGAGCTCCTGGCGCTGGTCCGCGGCGGTGAGGTGGGGCTGGTGCTCATGGACGTCTCGCTCGGCAACTCCCGATACCAGGACCGCGCTGTGAACGGCGTGGACCTGTGCCAGGTGCTCAAGAGCGCGCCCGATACCGCGGGCGTGCCGGTGCTGCTCGCGACCGCCCACGCGATGCGGGGCGACGAGGAAGCACTGCTCGCCGAGAGCGGCGCGGACGGCTACATCTCCAAGCCGATCGTGGACCACGCCGAGTTCGTCGAACGCATTCGAGCCGCGATCGCGGAGGCGGCATGAAGCCCAACGCCGAGGTGCGAGTCCTGATCGTCGAGGACGACCCGTTCTACCAGCGGGTGCTGCAGAAGCGGATCAGCAACGAGGGCTACCAGGTCATGACCGCCGCCGACGGCCGCCAGGGGATGAAGGCGATCGTCAGCTTCGAGCCCGACCTGGTGGTCTCGGACTGGATGATGCCCGAGGTCGACGGCCTCGAGCTCTGCCAGTCGGTGAAGACCGGGCTGCGCGAGGCCGCGCCCTACTTCATCCTCCTCACCGCCAAGGGCGAGATCAGCGACAAGCTGCTCGGACTGCAGACCGGGGCCGACGACTACCTGACCAAGCCCTGCGACCAGGGCGAGCTCATGGCGCGGGTGCGGGCCGGTGTGCGCATCATCTCGCTGACCCAGGATCTGCGCTGTGCGGTGACCGATCTCAAGGTCGCCGTGATCGAGCTGGAGCGGGCCCAGATCAACGCGCCCGCCGAGGTGTCGGTCTGCGACTCGTGCCGCCGCCTGAGCAGCGGGGGCGGGCCCTGGCAGGAGATCGGGGAGTTCGTGGTGTCCCGAGCCGAAGTGGGCACGCCCGCAAGCCTGTGTCCCGAGTGCGATGCATTGCGTCGTGCGCTGCTGCCCCCCCCGGACGCTGCCGCCGCCTGAAACGCCCCCTATCCACACCCCTCCCGAATCGGTACCCTTTTTGTCCGGCCGCGGAACCGAGGGGAGGCATGCCGTGCGACGCCTGAAGCTCCTGGTTCTCGCACTGATGATCGTTCCGGCCGCGTCGTGGAGCCCGTCCTGGATGCCGGGCGACGCCGCAGCCGCGGGACGCGATACCTCGCGCGTCACGATCGGATCCGGCGCAAACGCCATCAGCGCCTTCGTGGCCTGGCCCGAGGCCGACAAGCCCGCTCCGGCCGTGATCGTCGTGCACGAATCGTGGGGCCTCAACGGGCAGATCCGCACGGTCGCGAAGCGTCTCGCCCAGGAGGGCTACGTCGCGATCGTGCCCGACCTCTACCGGGGTCGCGCCGCCGATGCCGAGGCGGCTTCGTCCCGCGGGCCCGACGAGACCCAGGCGGTCGCGGATCTCGAAGCCGCGGCCGCATGGCTGCATACCCAGCCGCGCGCCAACGGCGATCGGATCGGTGTGATGGGGTTCGGCACGGGAGGGCGCCTGAGCCAGCTCCTGGCGATGCGCGTTCCGCTGGCGGCGTTGGTGATGTTCTACGGGCGCCCCGAGACGGGCGCGGCGGCGCTGGCGACGCTCAAGGCGCCGCTCCAGGCGCACTTCGGCGGGGACGACCAGGGCATCGGGCCCGAACAGGTCGATGCGCTCACGGCGGGGATCGGCAGAGCCGGCCGGACCGGCGAGGTCCACGTGTACGCGAACGCCGGACCCGCGTTCATGCACGAGGGACGCGACTCCTATCGCCTGGAGGCCGCAAGGCTCGCCTGGGCGCGCACGCTCGTCTTTCTCCAGAAGTATCTGAAGTCCTGACCGCCCGCGTGCCCGCACCGCTCGACGTCCTGCTGGTCGCGGGATCGGGGTTTCTCGGCGGCCACGTCGCGCGCGCCCTCGCGGCCGGCGGACACCGCGTGACCGTGCTCTCGCGCGGCCGCAACGCCGCCCCCGACGGCGCGATGGGGGTGATCGTCGACCGCGCAGACGCGGGTGCGATGGCCTCGGCGCTGCGCGGCCGCCGCTTCGATCTCACGGTTGACTTCCTGGTCTACGACGCGCCCGACCTCGCGTGGCTCGGGGCGGTTCCG
>DATEMP010000269.1:0-9655 GCA_035275545.1 Candidatus Eiseniibacteriota bacterium
AGATGTCCCCGTACTGGTCGACGTCCAGCTTCACCACCTTGAGCCTGCCCGAGAACTCCGCTGCGATCTCGTCAACCGCCGGCGCGATCGCGCGGCACGGCCCACACCATGCAGCCCAGAAATCCACCAGGACCGGCACCGGCGACTTGAGAACCTCCTCATCGAAGGTCTGGTCGGTGACGGCTTCCGCGTTCGACATGGCAAAACCCCCTGTAGCGCCTTTAGTATGGAGCGAAGCGCCCATTCCGATGCAGCATGGGGCGCCGCGGATACGGCGAAGTTTTACTGTCGGCGAGCATAGGCATGCGCCGGGAGGGCCGTCAACCCGCTAACCAGGGCGGTCGCCGCATCCTGCGCGCTTCCCACCGGCCGCCGGTCACATCTCAACCGAGCCCTCATGATCCCGCTCCGCGACGAGAATCCATCGCAATCGGCGCCCGCCATCACGCGCGTATTGATCGTGCTGAACGTGATCGCGTTCGTCTACGAGCTCCTGCTGGGGCCGGATCTCCAGCCGTTCATCTATACGTGGGGCATGGTGCCGGCCCGGCTCAACCTCGCGTTCCAATTCCACAAGGAGGAGCTGGGCGGCCCCGGGCTCACGCTGCTGACCTCGATGTTCCTGCACGGGGGCTGGCTCCATCTGGTCGGCAACATGTGGTACCTGTGGATCTTCGGCGACAACGTCGAGGACCGCATGGGCCACACGCGGTTCCTCATCTTCTACCTGCTCGCCGGGGTGGCGGCGGCGGCCCTTCACGCGTTCCTCAACGTGGAGTCGCGCGTGCCGACCGTGGGCGCGAGCGGCGCGATCGCCGGCGTGCTGGGCGCCTACGTGCTGGCGTTCCCGCGCGCCCGCGTCATCACGCTCGTGCCGCTCTTCCCGTTCTTCCGGATCATGGCGCTCCCGGCGCTGCTGGTGCTGGGCCTGTGGTTCGTGATGCAGTTCTTCAGCGGCGCCCTGTCGCTCGGCTACCGGGGCAGCGGCGGCGGAGTCGCCTGGTGGGCGCACATCGGCGGGTTCGCGTTCGGCCTGATCGGCATGAAGCTGCTGGGCGGCGCGCGCCGGCCGCCCTCGCAGGTATGGGAGAGCTGAACCCGCCCCGGATCCGCCGGGCGTCGATATCCCGCGGTCGCGTGCGGAACCTCCGCGTTCGCCTGCGCACGCTTCACCGCGGAGGGCGCATGGTCTAGCATCAGCGGCTGCCGCGGGAAACCTGGGTCGCCATCGTGCAGGAGGAGCCGTGCGTCGGGACATCGATCGTCTGATGAAGGAACGCGGTCTCGCGGGCATGGTCGTGTTCGCATACGACCGCTACAGCCCCGCGCTCTACTACGCCACCGGACAGAAGATCCACGTCGGCATGTACGTGCGCGCCGCGGACGGCCGTGCGCACCTGATCCACGACCCGATGGAGCGTGACCAGGCGGCGGCGGTAGGCTGCGAGACCTCGACCTTCCCGCAGCACCAGCTGAACGCGCTGGTCGAGAGCGAAGGTCATCCGGCGCGCGCCTACGGACGCGTGATGGCGGACACCTGCGCGGCGCTCGGCATGAAGGGACCGGTGGCGTTCTTCGGCGACCTGAGCGCGGGCTTCGCGTTCGAGATGCTGGAGCGGGCGATGGCGGTGTGCCCCGACATCCAGGTCGACCGCACCTTCCCCGACGTGCTCATGCAGGCGCGCATGACCAAGGACGCGACCGAGGTCGAGTCGATCCGCCGCTCGGCGCAGGGCGCGGTCGCGGCGGTGGAGCGGCTGCGCAAGCACCTGGGCACGCTCAAGCGCCAGGGCGACCACTTCATCAACGGCAAGGGGCCGGTGACGATCGGCAGCCTGCGCCACCTGCTGCACGAGGAGTTCCTGGTGCACGGCCTCGAAGGCGGCGAGACCATCGTCTCCCAGGGCCGCGACGCCGGCGTGCCGCACAACCGCGGCAACGACGCCGAAACCCTGCGCCCCGGAGCGCCGCTGCTGGTCGACATCTTCCCCGGCGAGGCGGGCGGCGGCTACCACAGCGATCTCACCCGCACCTTCTGCGTGGGCGAGGCGCCCGATGCGCTCAAGCGCCTGTACGGCGACGTGCACGACGCGTTCCGGCTGGCGATGGAGCGGCTCAAGGTGGGCGAGCCGTGCCGCTCGTACCAGGAGCGGGTGTGCGAGCTGTTCGAGCAGCGCGGCCACGCGACGCCGCGCACCAACGAGACCGCGCAGGAGGGCTACGTGCACGGCCTCGGCCACGGCGTGGGCCTCGCGGTGCACGAGGCGCCGCGGCTGGGCGGTCCGCCCTCGAACACGCAGGTGCTGGTGCCCGGCATGGTGATCACGGTCGAGCCCGGGCTCTACTACCCGTCGCGAGACCTGGGCGTGCGCATCGAGGACCTGGTGCTGGTGCGCGAGGACGGCAGCTTCGAGAACCTGACCCCGGCGTCCTACGACCTCGAGGTCCGCGCGGGCGCTTGAAGGGCACGCACGCGATCATCAATCCGCCGCGCGCCGAGCGTGCCGTGCTGGTCGGGCACGGCGGCAAGAACGGCGCGACGCTGGATCGCTCGCTCGAGGAGCTGGCACGCCTCACCGACACCGCGGGTGCCAAGGTCATGGACACCGTGACGCAGAAGCGCGGCACGGTCCACCCCGCCACGTTCATCGGCAAGGGCAAGCTCGAGGAGCTGCAGGCGCAGGCGGAGGCCGCCGACGCCGACATGGTGATCTTCGATGACGACCTCTCCCCCGCCCAGGTGCGCAACCTCGAGAAGGCGCTGGGCCGCAAGGTGGTCGACCGCTCGGAGCTGATCCTCGACATCTTCGCCCGGCGCGCGCGCACCCGCGAATCGCGGCTCCAGGTCGAGCTCGCGCAGCTCGAGTACACGCTCCCGCGGCTCACCGGCATGTGGAAGCACCTCGAGCGGCAGGCGGGCGGCATCGGCACGCGCGGCCCGGGCGAGACCCAGCTCGAGACCGACCGCCGGCTGGTGCGTGAGCGGATCGCCCGCCTCAAGAAGGAGCTGGGCGCCGTCGAGCGCGAGCGCGAGACCCAGCGCCGCCGCCGGCGCCGCGAGTTCCGCGCCGCGATCGTGGGCTACACGAACGCCGGCAAGAGCACGATGTTCAACGCGCTCACGCGCGCGAACGTGTTCGTCGAGGACCGCCTGTTCGCGACCCTCGACTCCACCACCCGCAAGCTGGTGAGCCCCGAGCGCCAGGTGGTGCTGCTCACCGACACGGTCGGGTTCATCCGCAAGCTGCCGCACCACCTGGTCGCCTCGTTCCACAGCACGCTGGTCGAGGCGATCGAGGCGGACCTGCTGCTGCACGTGGTCGACGCGTCCGATCCCCACTTCCCGCGACAGATCGCGGCGGTCGAAGAGGTGCTGGACGAGATCCTCGAGACCCCGCGGCCCGCCACCCTGGTGTTCAACAAGGCCGACCGCGTCGCGGATCCCACCATGCTGGATGGCCTGCGCGTCGAGTACCCGGGCTCGTTCACGATCTCCGCCCGCACCGGCGAGGGGCTGGACGCGCTCGCCCGGGCGCTGTGGGCCGAGTCGAAGGCGCGGAGCGCGATCCGGGCGACCGACTAGAAGCCCACCGACACGGCGAGGCCGGGCGAGCCTCCCGGACTGGTGGCGAGCGCCACGCGCACGCCCGCGAGGTCGACTCTCTTCCACTGCTCACCCCTCGCCAGGATCAGCCCGGTTGTCGTGCCGATGAGGCCGCCCGCCCCGAACCCGGCCAGGAGCGCCACGCCATAGCCGGGATCGGGGTTTTCGACTTTGCCGGCCAGCACCCGGACAGCGAAACAGCCCGCAGTCGCACCCACCAGGAATCCGACCAGAGCCTTCTTGCCTCGACCCGCACCGCGGCCCCGGCTGATCTCGAAGGAGGCCACCGCGGCCTTCGGGATCGCGAGCGCCTCGCCCGATCCGTCCGGGACCAGGATCAGCGAATCCTGCGCCATCGAACGGAGGCTGCCGATCAGCCGGCGCGGAACGAGGTCATGACCGGCGACACGGACCCGGGTCCCGGGCGCGAGCCGGACCTCGGATGCGGCCTGGGCGGTCGGCGCGACGAGCGCGACCACCACGATCACGACGTGAACGGCGAGCCGGCAACGCCCGTGCGGGCGCCGCCGGGCGGTCGCGGGATCGCGTGGCGGCCTCATGTCGGCAGGGTACACCCCAGCCGCGTCGCGGTCATCGCCGCCTACGCGTGGAGCCGGCGCTCGATCCGCGAGTCGGGGATCAGCCACATGATCCCCACTCCGGCGTAGATCGCGACCGCGAGCATCGGGTGCACGAACGCGAGCGGCATCGCGATCCCGTAGAGCACCAGCGACAGGATGCCTTTGAAGTCTCGGCCGATCGCCGCCGCCAGCACCGAGTCCCGTCCGTGGAGCGCGAGCAGCGCGCGCACCAGCAGGAAGAACCCGACGCCGGACATGAACTGCACCGCGCCCCACGCGGCCACCGGCCAGGGCGCGAAGTTGCTCTCGCCCGACCACGCGGACACCAGCGGCATCAGCGACAGCCAGAACAGGAGGTGAACGTTCGCCCACAGCACCCGGCCGTCGACGTGCTGGATCGCGTGCAGCAGGTGGTGGTGGTTGTTCCAGTAGATCGCCAGCATGATGAAGCTCATGAGGTAGCTGCCGAACTTGGGGAGCAGCGGCCGCAGCGCGGCGAGGTCGTGCCCGTGCGGCACTTTGAGCTCCAGCACCATGATCGTGATGATGATCGCGATCACGCCGTCGCTGAACGCCTCGAGCCGATTGCGGGTCATCGTTTGGGCACCAGGGCCACGGCGCGCAACGGGCCGCCCGAGCCACCGGCGATCTTCATCGGCAGCGCGATCACCATCGCACCCCTGGCCGGCAGCGCCTCGAGCCCCGCCAGGTTCTCGAACCCCGGCACGTCGGCGGCGGCGGCGACGCGGTGAACGGCGAAGTCCTTGGAGCGCCCGTAATCGATCGAGGCGACGTCGACGCCCAGCGCCGCCACCCGGCGCTCGTCGACCAGCAGGCGCGCCGCGTCCTCGCCGTAGCTCGGGAACGAGAGCTTCGAGGCATCGCCGGGCGTGTCGTCGCCGAGGTACGCCTTGCGGTCGGGCCAGTACTTCGACCAGCCGGTGCGGAGCAGCACGATCGTCCCCGGGGCGATGCGTCCGTGGCGTCGCTCGAAATCCAGCACGTCCTGGCGGGTGAGCCGGTAGTCGCGATCGGCGGCGCATTGCCGCGCCGCGTCGATCACCACCGCATCCGCCACCAGACGCTCGAGCGGCACCTGGTCCGCGGTCTGCTTGCCCTCGCCGAAGTGGATCGGGGCGTCCAGGTGCGTGCCGCCGTGCTCCGGCGCGCACAGGGCGTTCGAGGCGTAGAACCAGCCGCCCTCGGTCTTCCCGAACGCGAGCCGCTCGAGCTTGAAGGTGGTGGGCGACGTGGGCCAGTAGAGCGTGTGCTCGTCGAACGGATGCGTGAGATCCACCAGCCGATGCGTGGCGAGATCGATGCGGGCGGCGTGGGCGCCGCACGGCAGCGCGGCGAGGACCGCCGCCAGGATTGCGTCGATGATGCGCGGGCGTGCCATGGGTCACCTCCCCCGGAAGATCAGTAGTCCGGCGGAAACCTAGGCGGTCCGGGGCCATCGCGACAAGCCGGGGGTGCTAGGCTCGTGTGATGACGACCGAGCCCACCATCCTGCTCGAGTATCGCGGCGTGCTCGCCGCACACCGCGAGCGGGTGTTCGCCGCACTCACCGAGGCGGAAGAGCTGGTGCGCTGGTTCTGCGACCAGGCCGAGAGCAAGCCGGAGCAGAATGGGCTGCTGGTGATGAGCTGGTCGCGTGCCGGCTCATCGGGCCTGTCCTTCGCGGGGCGGTGGACGGTGTTCGATCCCCCGCGCGCGTGCGCATACGACGGCGGCCACAGCGGCTATCCCCTGGGTTATGCCGGGCTGGTGAGCTTCGCGCTGAGCGCCGAAGGCGCCGGGACCGCGCTCCTCATCCGTCACGAGCTCCCGCAGCAGCCGGTCTACGAGCCGATCGCCGAGACCTACCGCGCCGCGTGGCCGCGCGCGCTCGAGCGGCTCGCCGCCTACCTCACCGGCCCCGGCGCCTGAAGCTCAGTCCAGACCGCCGCGGTCGCGGATCCGGATCAGCTCGTCGAGCGACACCTTCCGGCCGAGCCGGGACTTGATCCGGCGCGCGAAGGCGCCGTCCACGCCGTGGTCGCGGGCGCGGATCAGCTCCTCGAGATCGAGCCCCGCATAGCCGGCGTCCGCCATCTCCTTGATGTAGCCGGGATCGACGCCGTGGTCGCGCGAGCGCACCAGCTGGGCGAGCGGCAGGTCGTCGTGCCCGTACGCCGCCATGCCGCGGATGAAGTGGCCGTCCACGCCGTGGTCGCGGACCCGCACCAGCTCCTGGAGCGACATGTCCCTGTGCCCGAGCCGGCGCATCTCGGCGACGTACTCGGGATCCACGCCGTGGTCGCGGGCGGTCAGCAGCTCGGCGGTGCTCAGGTCGTCGAAGCCCGCCTCCTTCAAGCCGAGGATGTAGCCCGGATCGACGCCGTGGTCGCGCAGCTGGACCAGCCCCGCCACCGTGCTGGTGCGGTAGCCGAGCTTGCCCATCCCGGCGACGTAGTCGTGGCTCACCCCGTGATCCGCCATGCGCACCAGCTCGTCAACCTTGGGCATCGCGTAGCTCTGCGCCTTGAGCTCGTCGAGCAGGTTGAGCCCGGCGTCCGCGAGCGCGAGCCGGATCTGCTGGGCCTCGGTGGGCACGCCGACGCCGCGCCGCTTGAGCTCGGCCGCGAAGCCGGGCGCGAGCTGGAGCTCGAAGAGCCCGCCCCCCTCGCCCGCCCCCGCGCGGCCGTCGCACACGAACGTGCCGGCGTCGCGCACGATCTCGAAGTGCACCTCGGTGGCCCGGCCGGTGATCTGATCGGCGGTCAGGCCCTGGAGCTCCTCGATCGCCATGCCGTGACCGCCCCAGTGGCTGGTGCCCTCGGGGCGCTTCCACATGAAGGTCATCTGGACCTTCTCCTTCGAGGGCTTCCATTCGAGGATCCATTTCCCGGTGGCGGAGCCGGCGGCGGGGGTGGTGCTGGGGGCGGCGAGCATCAGCGATCCGAGCAGCAGAAGGCGGGGCAGCATGGGAGCCTCCGGGAATGGGCATGTGGGGCCTGATGGCCGCACCCCTTCGACAGCGCGGGGGCCCTCAAGGGTTGGGGAGCGCGTGCTATCCTGCCGCCATGTCCCAGCCCGCCACCGACCTGCGCACCCTGCACTTCGGCCACAGCCCGGACGCCGACGACGCCTTCATGTTCCACGGCTTCCATACCGGGCGGGCGGCGATCGCCGGCTGCCGGGTCGAGCACGTGCTGGAGGACATCCAGAGCCTGAACCGCCGCGCCCTGGAGAAGGCCGACCTCGAGATCACCGCGGTTTCGGCGCACGCCTACGCCCACCTCGCCGACCGGTACGCGGTGCTCGCCTGCGGCGCCTCGATGGGCCTGGGGTACGGCCCGCTGATCGTCGCGCGCGCGCCGCGCACGCCCGAGTCGCTGCGCGGCCGCCGCGTGGCGATCCCGGGCCCGCTCACCACCGCCGCCCTCCTGCTCGGCCTTGAATGCCCCGGGTGCGTGCCGGTCGAGGTCATGTTCCACCGCATCCCGGCCGCGGTCCTGGCGGGCGAAGTCGATGCCGGCGTGATCATCCACGAGAGCCAGCTCACCTACGCCGCCGAGGGGCTGGTCAAGGTGCTGGACTTCGGCGAGCTCTGGGAGGAGCGCGACCGGCTTCCGGTGCCGCTCGGGCTCGACGTGGTGCGGCGCGACCTCGGACCCGGCCTCATGCGCGAGGTGAGCGTGGGCTTCCGCGCCAGCATCCAGTCGGCGCTCGATCACGAGGAGGAGGCGGTCCGCTATGCGCTCCAGTTCGGGCGCGGTCTCGACATGCGCGAGGGCACGCGGTTCGTGCGCATGTATGTGAACGAGCTCACCCTCGACATGGGCGAGCGGGGCCGGCGGGCGCTGGAGACACTGTACGGGCGTGCAGTAGCGGCGGGCCTGATACCGTCCGCGCCAGCCCTGGAAGTGATCTAGCCGCCGCCCGCAATATCAAGGCGCGCTTGGCCTCACCGCGCTGGGTGAAAAAACCTTGCAACTTGCAGCGCCGGGCCCCATCCTACGTGCTGTCTTGGGTCGCTGTGGATGTGCGAGAGAGCCTTCGAATGCCACCAGAGACGTTCCTGGTGGCTTTTTCGTCATGGCCGCAAGGGACCCGAGGCGACCGGTCGGAGTGACCGGACGCAGCCGTCGCGATTCGACGGCAACATCAGAGGGAACATGTTCCCTTGTTACAAAGGAGTAGTACGTGGCTAGTGGCACCGTGAAGTGGTTCAACGAGGCGAAGGGGTTCGGTTTCATCTCTCAGGAGGGCGGCGAGGACGTGTTCGTTCACTTCTCCGCGATCCAGGGAGAGGGCTTCAAGACCCTCGTTGAGGGCGAGCGCGTCGAATTCGAAGTCACCCGTGGACCGAAGGGTCTGCAGGCTTCGGGCGTCCGCAAGGCCTAAGCAACCGCTTCAACCAGTGAGGGCGGCGTTCGCGCCGCCCTTTCTTTTTTTGGGCCACCCGCCCGGTTGTGCCGGGGGTGCCCGGCCCGTAGTCTGCGACCGTGAGCCCGACATGGAAGTCCGTGGCCAACATGGGTGTCCTGCTGGCGCTGGTGCTGAGCGGATACGCGCTCTGGGCGCTGCACGGCCGCGCCTGGGGACTCGGCCACCGCTCGCCGGTCCTCAACTACGACACCGCCCAGTACGCGCTCGCGGCGCGTGAGCTGGCCGAGCAGGGCCGGCTCGCCACCACCTTCGCGCTGCCGATCGAGCTCGCCACCCACGCCACGCCGCCCTGGCCGCTCGCCGTGGTCCAGCCGGGCCTGGTGCTCGCCGAAGCGGCGATCTTCCGCCTGGTGCCCAAGGTCATCAAGATCCCGGGCCTGGTCACCTTCTACCTCCAGGTGCCGCACCAGCGGGAGTGGCTGACGCTGCTGATCCCGTTCTTCTGCTACCTCACCCTCGGCGCGTTCCTGGCGCTCGCCTCCGCGCGGCTGCTCGCCCGCCACGCCCCGGGCCTGGGCCCGATCCAGCGCCGGATCGCCGCCCTCACGGTCGGGCTCGCGTTCCTGCTCGACCCCGAGGCCCAGCACTTCGCGGTGGGCGGCTTCACCGAGCTGCCCTTCACGCTCGGCCTGTGCGGCGCGTTCGTGGCGCTGCTCAGCCGGCGCGGGGCGAGCGCCCGTCCGCTGCTGTTCGGAATCCTTCTCGGGGTGACCGGGAGCTTCCGCGCCAACCTGCTGTGGATCGCCCCGGTGCTCGCGGTCGCCGCCGCACTGCTCGCCCCCGAGCGGCGGGTGCGCGTGGCGCTGCTGGTGATGCTGGGCTTCGCCCTGCCGCTCGCGCCCTGGTGGTATTACAAGTGGCGCGCCTTCGGCACCCCCGGCTGGGACCTCTCCTCCCTGATCCTGTGGGAGGGGATCGAAGGCCGCAGCTGGTTCTCGCTCTTCCATCTCCCGGAGCACCCGGCGCTTCCGCACGGCATGGCGGCGGTGGGGCTGATCGCCGGGAAGATCGCGCGCCGGCTGCCGCAGCTCCTGCT
>DATEMP010000270.1:0-5242 GCA_035275545.1 Candidatus Eiseniibacteriota bacterium
GGACTGGCGGGAGCGAGCCTCGGCGTACTGCAGCGAGCCAGGATGGCGAGCGGAGAGGGCCGGGAGGGAAGATCCCCGACCCCTCCTCTCCCGCCGAACGAAGCTTCATGAAGATGAAATCGGACGCGATCCATGCCGCGATCACCGTCTTACGGCCGCTCGTAAACGCGAAACTGCGTAATCCGATAATTCGCGTTCGTGTCCACGGTCCACATGAGGTCCTCGAGGCTCGCGTCGAACATCGCGGACGGTGCGAGCGTAAACCTGGATTGCCCGTTCCCCCGCGTCAGGTCGATGGTCCCGAGCAGGCACAGCGTCTCTCCGTTCTGAAAGTCTTCGAACGTGTCCGCGCAGATGTTGATGTGGCCCCCGGGTCGACCCAGGATCCGAACGTAGATGTCGTACTTCGCGACCTCGCTGGTCCCCAGCGTCGCGCGACGGTCGGCGGTCGCATCGCAATCGATCACCCTCCACCCGCTCGGCGAGTTCGTGATCAGCACCTGCGCGTTGTTCGCCTCCCGGTTGACGAAGATGCGATGTCCGTTGCCGCAGTTGCCGTCGTAGGGCTGGCCGGCCGGATGGCCGATGACGTTGAAGTTGTAGACCAGCCTCGAGCCGGCGGGAATGTCCTTGGGATTCGCGTGCGCGGTGACGGCCGAGCCGAGCACCAGGACCAGGCAGGCAGCGGTGAACGACATACGGCGTGCGGGCGTCCGGAATTCATCTCGATGCATGGATGGTCTCCTGTGTGGCATGGGATGCCACGGTGCGGATGGAATGCGGGTGCGCGGCCGGATCGATGCGCGGCCCGGGGATGGCCGCCGCCTCGTGGGGTGAGGCGTCTCGTGCGTGTGGGGTAGCCGCAAGAAACCGCACGCGGCCACGTGGGTCAAGGTGCGCGACCCTGTTTTTGCACGTCCGCCACCCGCGGCTTCACTGACGGGGGCGCCTCAACCCGCCCCCGAGATTGGCCGATAACTCCGTCGATACCCACCGGAGGATTCGACCATGGTCCGCAGATTCGCGCCGGCCCTGCTGGCGCTCACACTGGCCGCCGGCTGCGCCGGCCCCGCGAAGCTCGCCGAGAAGAGTGGCAACAAGCTGGCGGAGGGCGACCACTGGCAGGCGTGGGCGCTCGCGACCCGCGCCCTCGACAAGGCACCCGCCAATCCCCAGGCACGGGCCGCCGCGGCCGCCGCCGGCGCGTCGATCGCCTCCGACTGGCAGCGACGCATCCACGCGATCGCCGAGGCCGACAGCATGGCCGCCGCGCAGCAGGTGCTGGAGTTCGCCGCGTTCCGGGCGCGCGCCGCGCGCTACACCTCCATCTCCGCGGGCACCGAGTGGCTCGAGGAGGAGCGGGCGCTGCGCCACTCGGCCGCGCGCATGCACTACCAGCGCGGTGTCTCTTCGAACGCAGCGCGGCGGCCCAAGCAGGCCTGGCTGCACTTCAACGACGCCGAGCATTTCGTGACCGGTTACCGCGACGCCGCGAGCCGCGCCGAGCGGGCGCGTGACGCCGCGCTCACCCGGATCGCGTTCGTCCCCTTCGCCACCGTGCACGGCGACGCCACGCTCGGCCGCGAGATCGCGGCCACCTGGCGTGACGAGATCGCCCAGCGCATGGTCGCGCCGGGCGTCCAGTTCACCCGCATCGTGGGGACCGAGGCGGTCGAGTCGGCGATGCCGGCGTCGCGGCTCGGTCGCGTCACCCGCGAGCAGGCGGTACGGCTGGGCCGCGATGCGGGCGCCGAGCGCGTCGTGTGGGGCTCGATCGGCCCGGTGCGCTCGGAGACCCGGCTCCACCTGTTCCGCGAGACGGTCGCCCGGCGCGTGGTCGAGAAGAGTCCCGACGGCCGCGAGGTGACGCGCTGGATCGAGGTGCCGATCGAGGTCGTGGCGCGCGAACGGATCGCGACCGTGGACCTCACCTACGAGCTGATCGCCACGCGCGGCGGGGCGACGGTCGCCCGGCAGCAGGACGAGCGCACCTCCAGCGCCCGAGTGGTCTGGACCTCGTACTCGCCCGAGGGCGATCTGGGTGCCTACGCGCTGGTCTCGGAGACCGCCCGTACCAGCGACCCCGAGCGCTGCAAGCAGGTGGAGTCCCGCTGGGCCACGGTGTGCGGTGCACAGACCACGCTGCGGCAGGTGCTGGAAGCGCGGCGCTCGACGCGCGGCGGCGCCCGGTACGACCGCAACGTCCTGCCGCGCTTCGCGGCCGGTGCGGCGTTCGTGTTCCTCGAGGACCTGCCGCCCGGCGAGGACCTGGCGTACGCGGCGCTCTCCAACGGCTGGCAGACGCTGCGCGACGACCTGGTGCGGCTCGATGCCGTGGACGACGTCGATCTCGGCGTGGCGCTGGCGGACGAGAAGCGCCGCTAGGCCGCGCGCGCGAGGAGAACGCGTGGACATCCTCATCGGCCGCAACGGCGACTCGATCTCCGGCAAGGTCATGGAGAAGTCGCTCACGATGCGGTCGAAGCTCGGCACCCTGCGTGTCGACCTCAAGCGGACGCGCTGGGTGCACTTCCGGAATCCGCCCGAGTTCCCGGTCGACGAGCTGTGGCTCGAGACCGGCGATCGCCTGACCGGGACGATCGAGGGTTCGACGATCCGGTTCCGGGAGCGGGGCGGCGCAACCCTCGAGATCCCCCACCGGGCGATCCACACCATGGTCGTGAACCCGAAGCTCGACATGAAGGCCGCGGGGCTCGGCGCCCGCGACTAGGCGGTCGCCCCGCCGCCCTCAGGCGTGCAGCTCGACCACGTCCCGGTCGGCGAGCACGTGGTCGCGGTCCACCTGCTGGCCGTCGAACCGTCCCGAGCCCCAGATCCGCGCGAAGCGCAGCCGCTCGGCGATCTCCTTGTGGACCGCGCGTGCGAGCTGGAGCACCGTGGCGTCGACGGGCAGCACGAACGGCCGCTCCATGTCGGGCTTCTTCCCCGGCTCCTTGGCGTAGATGCGGATCCGTCCCAGCTCGCGGAACAGCGCCGCCCGCAGCACTTCCAGCCCGGTTCCGTGCTCGGCCGACGCGACGAAGGAGGGCACATGTTCCCCCACCGCCGTGCGCGCGAGGCCGGCGCACGTGCCGTCGGGATCGAGATCGCACTTGTTGAGCACCGCCAGCACCGGGTGCACGGCCAGGAACGGCGGGGCGTCGGGCGGCAGCGGCCGCGACCGGGGCCACACATGCGCGCGCTCGACGAGCGCGCGCAGCGAGGCGAGCGACGCCTCGAGATCGTCGGCGGCGACGTCCAGCACCATGAGGACGCCGTCCGCATTGCGGACCATGTTCGGGAGATAGGGCTCGGTGTGGTGTTCGCTCACCGCGGGCGTGTCGACCAGCTGCACCTGGACGTCCTCGAACGGCATCATGCCCGGCAGCGGCACGCGGGTCGTGAACGGATAGGGCGCCACCTCGGGATGCGCGTGGGTGAGCGAGCGCACCAGCGCCGATTTGCCGGCGTTGGTGGGACCGATCAACACCCACTGGCCGGCACCTTCGTGCTCGACGTGGCTGGGGTCGAAGCGCCGCGCGCCGCCCTTCTTCGCGTGCGTGGCTTCGTCTTCGAGCCTGGCGAGGCGCCGCCGGAGGTCGGCCTGGATCTTCTCCGTGCCCTTGTGCTTGGGCAGGATGGCGAGCATCTCGCGCAACGCGGCGAGCTTCTCGTCGTGGCCGGTGGCGCGACGGAAGCGCTCCTCGGCCTCCTTGTATTGTGGCGTGAGGTTGGCCGGCACGCCCGCTCCAGGACTCCATGAATGGTGAACGACCCGTGAGCGACGGCTGAAAGGATACGCCAGCCGCCGCCGCGGCGGGAGCCTCGCGTCAGCCGGTGACGCCCTCGTACAACCGATCGGCCAGCAGCCGGCCGTGCCAGTACTCCACGTGCGCGGCGAGCGGCGTGGTCGCCTCGGGGTCCTCGAGGTTCTCCACCCACCGGTCGCGCTCCTCGCGCTGGTCGGTGTCGTCGTAATACTGGAGCGAGCCGCTGATCCAGTCGTGCCGCGAGTGGAGGTTGACCCAGCGCGCCGGCCGCCGCCGGTAGTCGAGGATCATCGGCTGGCGTGCGGCCGCGAGCGCCTCGCGCGCCCCGGTCGGGCGCAGCTGCTGCGCACGGTAGATGAACGCGGTCTTGTCGAGCGGCGAGCCGAAGGTGAGCAGCATCCGCGTCCGCTCCGCGACGCTCAGCGGCCGATCGCTCAGCGACTCGTCGACCAGGAGCGCGTTCAAGGCGTCGTAGGCAACCACCGATCCCAGCGAGTGGCCCACCATGACCACGCCCGGATAGAGGAACCCCTCACCGGACGGAGCCGGAGCCCGGTAGACCGCGCGCGCGATCTCGAGCGAGCGCGCCTGGATCTGGTCGCGCACCTCGTTGAACCGGGACACCGTATGGGACGAGACGTACGCGGCGACGTCGCCCACGTACTGGAGCAGGAACCGCCGCACCTGCCAGTTCACGACCCCGCCGCCCGCCCAGGTCGCGAGCACGATCACCCACTGGTACCAGGTCCAGGGGCCGCTCCCGAATCCCGCGAACACCGCCTCGAGCGGCCACACATGAACCTGGCGCGGCTCGCCCGGGCTCATGTGGTGCCAGGCGTGCGCGACCAGGGTCCAGGCGATCGCGACGATGCTCGCGAGCGCCCCGACCATGAGTGCCCACGACAGGCCCGTGACCCAGTCGGGGAGTCGGCGCGGCCGATCGGAGGGCGTGCGCCGGAACCAGCGGCGCACCGCTTCGGGCAGGAGCATCGCTCCCGCCACCGATGCCCCCATCGCCGCCAGGCCCAGGAACAGATCGCAGGTGAGGTCGGCGAGCAGCGCGTCGCTGGGCCAGCGGCCGCCGCCACCCGCCAGGGTGCGCGAGGCGAGCACCGTGACCATGATCGCGTTGATCACCAGCAGCGAGCCGATCAGCGTGAGCGCGGCGACGAACTGGAGCAGCACGTGCTTCGGGATGTCGAACCGGATCGGGCGCTCGAACAGGTAGCGCTCGAACCACCAGCGCCGGAACTCGCAGTGCTGCATGCCGCGGAATCCGGAGCCCACCAGGAACCACAGTGCCTCGGCGGTGGTCACCTTGCCCTCGGTGACCGGCGCCCAGTAGCACTCGTAGAGGTGCACGTCGCGCGGCCGGCCGAGCGCGGTCGTCACCCGCACCTCGGCGCGCGGCACCGCCCTCCCTCCCAGCGTCACGATCCGCACCGTCACCGGCGGCGCCGTGCCGCGCGCAC
>DATEMP010000271.1:0-3383 GCA_035275545.1 Candidatus Eiseniibacteriota bacterium
CAAACGCCGGCCGGTTGCGCCGCGCGCCGCCCCGACGCCCGCACTTGCCTTCGTCACGCTGGGCTGCCCCAAGAACACGGTCGACTCGGAATCCATGCTCGGCCTCATGGTCGCCGACGGGTTCCGCACCGTGGGGGATCCGGGCGAGGCGGACATCGCGGTGGTCAACACCTGCGCGTTCCTGGGCAGCGCGGTGCGCGAGTCGAAGCAGACGATCGCCCGGGTCGCGGAGCTCAAGCACGCCGGGCGGCTCAAGGGCTTGATCGTCACCGGCTGCCTCGCCCAGCGCGCCGGCACCTCGCTGCTCGCGGAGTTCCCCGAGGTGGACGCGGTGCTCGGCACCGGCCAGTGGCGCGAGATCGTGCCGGCCGCGCGCCACGTGCTCGCCGGGGGCGCGCGCCGCGCCCTCACCGACTATCCCGGGGGCGCGCTCGACAGCCTCACGCCCCGCGCGCTCTCGACGCCGCGCCACCTTGCTTATCTCAAGATCTCCGAGGGATGTGACCACCGCTGCACATTCTGTATCATCCCCCGCCTGCGCGGCGACCAGCGGAGCCGTCCGGTCGAGGATCTGGTGGCCGAGGCGGAACGGCTGGCGCGCGCGGGGGTTCGCGAGCTCAACCTGATCGGACAGGACACCACCGGCTACGGCACCGACCTGCCGGGCCGGCCGACGCTCGCGGATCTGCTGGAAGCGCTCGACCAGGTGGAGGGCCTCCACTGGATCCGCGTGCAGTACACGTACCCGCGTCTCTGGAGCGACCGGCTGATCTCGGTGTGGGCGAACGCGAAGCGCGTGGTGCCGTACGTGGACATGCCGCTCCAGCACATCGCCGCCGACATGCTGCGGGCGATGGCGCGTGGCATGACCGGACGCGACACGCGCGCGCTGGTGCGGCGCATCAAGGAGGGCATCCCCGGCGTCTCGTTCCGGACCAACTTCATCGTCGGGTTCCCGGGCGAGACCGAGGCGCAGTTCGACGAGCTGATGCACTACATCGAGGAGGAGCCCTTCGACCACGTGGTGGTGTTCCCGTACGAGCGCGAGCCCGAGACCGCGTCCTACCGGATGGCGGGCGGGATCCCTGCGGCCGAGCGCCGCCGGCGCCGGGCACGCCTCCTCGAGCGGCAGCAGGTGCTCTCCCGCGACCGGCAGGCGCGGCGCATCGGCGAGCGGCTCACGGTCATGATCGACGCGCCGCTGGTCGACAACCCCCGGGGCCAAGTCCCCTCCGGCGGCCCGTCCCGCTACGCCGCCCGCACCGCGGGCTCGGCCTGGGAGGTGGACGGGGGCGTGGTCGTGGAAGGGGAGCATCTGCAGCCGGGAACGCTGGTGCCGGTCCGGATCACCGGAGCGGCGGCGTACGATCTGTTCGCGCGCACGGAGACCACCTTCGACGCGCTGATTTCCATCGTGTGAAAGGAACCCTCTTGAAGCGTGCGGGCATCGTCATGGCGCTGCTGCTGGGCGCGGCGCTCGCGTCCGGGTCGGCCGGCGCGGCCACCAAGCGTTACGCGAGCGGGCCCAAGCCCCAGCCCGACACCGTGCTCTCGGTGGCCGAGCCGGAGCTGGTGCCGATCGTGCGGGCGCGCGGTCCGCGCGTGCCGCTCACCAACCTCCAGCTGGTGAGCCGGGTCGCGAACACCTCCTACCAGCGCGCGCTCGCGAACGCGCCGCTCGACAGCGGCGGCCACGTGCTGCTCGCGCCCGCCGAGAGCCACCCACTCAACTTCGTCATCGAGCACGCCATCCTCCGCGAGCTGGGGCGCCGCGGCGTGACCGCGATCGTGCGGCGCAGCATCCTGCCCGACGACAGCCTGATGGCGATCGCCGGCAACCCCGGCGACCCGGTGCTCGAGTACCAGCTCGCCTCGGCGCGCGTCACGTATCTGAGATTGCGCGGCTGGCTGCCGGGCCGGGTCAAGATCGAGCGCCAGGGGCTGGTCGAGGGCGGCGTGACGCTCCGCGACCCGAGCACCTCGATCGTGCTGTGGACCGGCGACGCCACCTACAACCTGGTGGACGCCTTCCCGCGCGGACAGGTGTCGCTGGTGGAGGACGCCCGCTACTCGGAGCTCAAGGGCGAGGTGCCCACCCGCAGCGCCGGCAAGGCGCTCGAGCCGGTGGTGGTGGTGGCGATCGTCGGCGGTCTCATCGCGCTGTTCTTCCAGAACCGCCCCTAGGACGACCATGCGCTCGTACCCCCTGATGCGACGACTGCTCTCGCCGCTGCTCGCGCTCACCGTGGCCGGATGCGGCGCCACCACGCTGCCCGCGATCCACTCCGAGCCCGAGCGGCTCGAGGTCGCGCGCCGCATGCACGACCAGGGCGAGTACGTGGTCGCCACCGAGCTGCTCAAGACCTACGTCGCGAACAACGCCGGCTCGGCCGACGTCGACCACGCCATCTATCTGCTCGGCCACTGCCACTTGAAGACCAAGGACTGGACCGGAGCGGGCACCGAGTTCGAACGGCTGCTGCGCGACTACCCCGAGAGCGATTCGAGCGCCGCCGCCCGGTTCGGGCTCGCCGAGGCGATGTTCGCGCAGTCGCGGCCCCCGGACTTCGACCAGGACTACACCCTCAAGGCGCTCGACGAGTGGGAGCGCTACCTCCGCGACTTCCCGGGCCACTGGCAGAACGACGTGGCCAAGGACCGGATCCTCGCCTGCCGGTCGCGGCTCGCCGACAAGGCGGTGCGCAACGGGGTGCTCTACCTCAAGCTGCGCCTGACCGGGCCGGCACGGGTGTGGTTCAAGAAGGTGGCGACCGAGTATCCCGACACCATGTGGGTGGCGGAAGCGGAGATGGGCCTGGCGATCTGCGACGCGCGCGAGGGGAAGCGCCCCGAGGCGATTGCGCAGTTCAAGAGCATCGAAGAGCGCTACGCCGGGCGGCCGGTGGCAGAGAAGGCGGCCCGCGAGCGGAAGCGGCTGGAACGCAACTCCTAGCCGGGATCGATCCATGAGGTCCGACGCTCGGCGCCGCATCGGCCTCTTCGGCGGTACCTTCGACCCGCCCCACCTCGGCCATCTCGCGCTCGCCGAGGCGGCGCGCGACCGCCTGCGCCTCGACGAGGTGCGGTTCGTCCCCGCGGGCCGCCCGCCCCACAAGTCCCGGGCCCGGATCACGTCCACGGCGCTGCGGGTCGCGATGGTGCGCCTCGCGGTGCGCCGGAACCGCGCCTTCACCGTGTCGACGCTCGAGGCCCACCGCGGCGGACCGTCGTTCACGGTCGAAACCCTGCGGCGCGTGGCGGAAGCGGAGCCGGGTGCCCGGCTCTACCTGCTCATGGGCGCCGACAGCCTCGGCGACTTCGCGACCTGGCGGGAGCCCGAGGCGATCGTGCGGCTCGCCACCCTGGCGGTGGCCGAGCGGCCG
>DATEMP010000272.1:0-90194 GCA_035275545.1 Candidatus Eiseniibacteriota bacterium
GCGGTCGCGAGCGCCGCGCCATCGCGGCCTGCGCCGACGTGCCGATCACGTTCGGCGGCACCGCACGCCACAACGTTGCGAACGCGCTCGCGGCGATCGCCGTGGCGTCGGCGCTCGGGCTGCCTGAGGAGGCGATGCGGCGCGGCCTGGTGGAGTTCGAGAGCACACCCGCGCTCAACCCCGGCCGCGGCAACCTGTGGGCGCTGGGCGGCGTCACGGCGATCGTCGACTTCGCCCACAACCCGCACGGGCTCGAGGCGATGGTCGAGATGGCGCTGGCGCGGCCCGCCAAGCGGCGCGCGATCGTTCTCGGCCAGGCGGGCGACCGCGACGACGATGCGATCCGCGAGCTGGCGCGCGCCGCGTGGCGCCTGCGCCCCGAGCGCGTTTTCATCAAGGAGATGGACCACTACCGCCGCGGGCGCGCCCTCGGCGAGGTGCCGGCGATGATCGAGCACGAGCTGGCCCGCCTGGGCGCCGCACCCGATTCGCTGGTCCACTGCGATTCCGAGATGGCCGCCGTGCGCGGAGCGCTGGTGTGGGCGGACGACGGCGACGTGCTGCTGCTTACCACCCACGAGGGGCGCGACGAGGTGAACGCGCTCATGGAGCGGCTCTCGGGCAGCGGCTGGCGCGCCGGAAACCCGATCGGCGAGGCGACCCCGGCCTCATGAACTGGCTGGCCCTCGCGGGCGGGCTCGCGCTCATGGCGTGGCTGCTGTGGGACGCGTTCGAGACCATCCTGCTCACGCGCCGGGTCCCGGCGCGGCTCCGCATGTCGCGCATCGTGGTCACCGCGCTCTGGACCCTCTCCTCGACCATCGGCCGGACCATCCTATCGCGCCCGCGACGCGAGGCGTTCCTCAGCTTCTACGCGCTGTTCGCAGTCATCGTGCTTCTGGTCGTGTGGGCGACCGGGATGGTGTTTGCGTTCGCGATGCTCCACTGGGCCGCGGGCTCGCGCCTGGCCGGCATCACCGCCACGCAGGGCGTGATGACGTCGGTGGGCTTCGGCGCCGACCTCTACATGAGCGGCAGCACGTTCTTCACCCTCGGGCTCGGCGATCTGCACCCGGTGAGCGACGCCGCCCGCGTCATCACCGTGGTCGAGGCCGGCACCGGGTTCGGCTTCCTGGCGATGGTGATCGCCTACGTCCCGGTGCTCTACCAGTCGTTCGCGCGCCGCGAGGCGCGCATCACCATGCTCGACGCGTGGGCGGGCTCCCCTCCCAACGCCGCGGTTGTTCTGCGGCGCAACGCCGAGAGCGCCAACCCGGCGGCGCTCGCGTCGTTGCTGCGTGACTGGGAGCTCGCGGCGGCCGAGATCCTCGAGAGCCACCTCTCCTACCCGATCCTGTGCTTCTTCCGGTCGCAGCACGACAACCAGTCGTGGCTCGCCTCGCTGGTCGCGGTACTCGATACCTGCGCGCTGGTGATCGTCGGCGTCGAGGGGGTCGACCCGTTCCAGGCGCGCCTCACGTTCGCGATCGGACGCCATGCGCTCGTGGACCTGAGCCAGGCGTTCCGGCTGAGGCCGCAGCCGGCGGCCTCGTTGCGCATGCCCGAGGCCGAGAGGGCGGAGTTGCGCGCGTGGCTCAAGTCGGCGGGCGTGCCGCTCCGCGAAGGACCCGATGCGGACGCCAAGCTCGCCGAGCTGCGTGACCTCTACTCGCCTTACGCGCACCAGCTCTCGCGCGTGCTGCTCATGACGCTGCCCCCGACGCTCCCGCCCGCCAAGGCACGCTACAACTGGCAGACGACCCAGTGGGGCAAGACCGCTCAGGACGACGCGCATTGATCGAGCATCGGTCGAAAGGAACGAAGAACCCATGAAGCGATCGCGGGTGGTGTTGATCTCGTTGTTCTCGGCGCTGATCGGGCTGATCGTCGGCGGCTGGGCGTTCTCGAAGTCCCAGCCCCGCTCGGTGATCGCGATCAAGTCGTGCGAGAACTGCGCCAGCCCGGCGGACCTGCTGGGACTGATGGCGTCGGTTGGCATCCAGAAAACGCCCGGAATGATGCCGCTCAAGGTGCTCGAGACGGACAAGACGATCGCGTTCAAGCTCCCGCGCAGGAAGGGATTCCACTACGTGATCGTGCCGCGGATCGACATCAAGGACGTCGGCGACGTCTCGCCCGAGAACGCCGAATACCTCTCCGACGCGTTCCTGGTGATGCGCCGCCTGATCGACGACAACCGGCTCACGCACTACGCCGTAACCACCAACGGCCCCGGCTTTCAGAGCGTCACCTACCTCCACTTCCACCTGTCGTCCGACGGGTCCTAGCACCGACCATTGCGGTGCAACGACTTAGCTCGCCGTGCAACAATATCTTGCGTAACAAGGTATATGGCAATACCATGGTGACCATGTCGCCGAAGCCCAGCCAGACCGACGAAGGCCGAAGCATCGCCCGCGAGCTGCGCCGGGGTTCGCTCGAGCTGATCGTGCTGCACCTGCTGTCCTCGGGAGAAGCCTATGGCTACGAGATCGTGACCAAGCTTTCGGAGCGCACCAATGGCGCGCTCGAGGTGACCGACGGAACCCTGTACCCGGTGCTGTACCGCCTCGAGAACGCCGGGTTCGTCACGATTCGGTGGGAAACACCGCAGCGTGGAGTTCCGCGCAAGTACTACCGGCTCACCGATGCCGGGCGCGCGGAGCTGGAACGCATGACCCGCGAGTGGACCGCTTTCGCCGATGCGATGACTCGCCTGATCCGCCAACGACCGGAGGCCATATGAAGCCCGAAGAGGTCTATGTCAGCCAGGTGCTCTCGAAGCTCCCCGCAGGTGCGATGCAGAACCAGATCGCGATGGAGCTGCGCAGTCACATCGCCGACCGCGTCGAGCGCGGGCATTCCGTGGACGAGGCGATCCGTCAGCTCGGCGACCCCGCGGCGCTCGCGGAGTCCTATCTCTCCGCCGTGCCGCTCGTGCCCGCGCCGCACACCCGGCGAGCCTTGGCCAAGCTGGTCGACCTGGCGATCCCGATCCTGTTCGTGTGCGGGATGGCGGCGCTGTACGTCCTGCGCCTCCGGCCCCTTGCGGAGCGCGGGGGTATCAATCCGTGGCTGTTCGCGTACCTGCCGGGAGCGATCGTCATAGGCGGCTCGATTCTGTACGGCACCGCATTGATGATCGCGGAGTTCCGGACCGGCCAGACCCTGGGCAAGCGGCTGTTCGACCTGCGCGTGGTGCGGGAGTCCGGCGCGCGGATCGGCCTCGGCCAGGCGTTCGTGCGCCAGATTCCGATCTTTCTCCAGATCTTCTGGATCGACGCCCTGTTCACGCTGTTCACCGACCACCGTCAGCGCGCCTTCGAGATGCTCTCCAAGACGCGGGTCGTCGTGGCGCAGGAGTCGCACGTGGCGCGCCCCCTGCCCATCGCGAGCCCGCTCCCCGTGGCGCTCTAAGCGAGCATCGAGGTCTGCCCGATCGCCCCATCGCGCAGCACGGCGTGCACGCCGCGCACGCCGTTGACGACCTGGGTGATCCGCAGATCCACCGCGAGGCTGGCCAGCGACAGTGCCTCTCTGCGCTCGATGCCGTGGAGCTCGTTCATGAGCGACAGCATCGAGTCGAGTGCGGTCGCCATCGCCTCGTCCAGGTCCTCGTGGAACCCGAACGTGATCCATGCGTCGGGCGTGCGCGCGCGGGGCATGGCGATCGGGAGTGGATCGGCGAGGCCGACTTCGATCTCGACCGGATCCATCGGGCACTCGAGCGCGGGGCCGGCGACCTCACCGTCTCCCTGCATGCCGTGTCCATCTCCCAGCGACAACAGCGCACCGTCGACCGCGATCGGCAGGTAGAGCGTGCTGCCGGCGATCAGCTCCTTGCAGTCGATGTTGCCTCCGCAGAATCGCGGCGGAATCGTGGGGTGCGCTCCCGGCTCCGCCGGCGGCATGCCGATCAGCCCCAGGAACGGGCGCAGCCGCAGCGTGCGGCCGTGCTGGTTGGTCGCGGTGCCCTGATCGGGGTCGAGCGCCCAGCGGAGTACACGCTCCTCCCCCTCCGCGACACCCAGTCGATCGTTGAGAGCGCTCTTCCATCCCCCCGCCGATGACCAGCCCCAGCGCCCGGTGCGAATCGAGATCAGACGGACGACCAGCGTCATGCCCGCCTTCGCGCCGCGGACTGCGACCGGCCCGCACAGCGCATGCCCGCGATCGCGCTTGGGATCGGGGCGCTCGAACTTGGCCGGCAGGCCGTAGGGATCGGCCTGCTCGATCAGGCTCCACCCCGCATCGAGCGTGCGGTAGCGGATGCGGTCGCCGGGATCGACGGTGAGGATGGGCGGCAGGTCGCGCGAGAAGCACCCGTGCACCGTGCTGGGAGCGGGCTCGACTTCGTGGAGGCTCATCGGGAGTACCCCGCGCCGGTGGACTACTCCTCGACCCTGATCCTCAGCTCCTTGAGCTGGTGGGGCTCCACGTCGCTTGGCGAGCCGTCCATCAGGCTCGCAGCGCTCGCGCTCTTCGGGAACGCGATCGTGTCGCGCAGGCTGTCGCGCTTGCCCATGAGCATGACGATGCGGTCGAAGCCGATGCCGATTCCGCCGTGCGGCGGACTCGCGAACCGGTAGGCGTCGAGCAGGAACCCGAACTTCTGGTACGCCTCTTCGCGCGAGAGTCCGATCACCTTCATCACCCGCTCCTGGATGTCGGTGCGGTGGATGCGGATCGAGCCCGAGCCGAGCTCGGTGCCGTTCAGCACCATGTCGTAGAGCTGGGCGTGCACCTTGCCGGGATCGGTCTCGAGCAGCTCGAGATGCTCGGCGTTGGGCATGGTGAACATGTGGTGGCGGGGCGCCCAGCGCTTGGCTTCGGGGTCGAACTCGAAGAGCGGGAACTCGCGCACCCAGAGGAAGCGCCACTCGTTCTCCTTGCCCTTGAGCAACGGCTGCCCGAGCTGAGAGCGCAGCACGCCGAGCGCCTTGAGGGTCTGCTCCCAGGGACCGGAGGTGAACAGCACGGCGTCTCCCTGCTGCGCCTTCACGGCGCGCAGGAACTCGTCGAGCAGCCCGTCCGGGAAGATCACCTGCTGCTTCTCGCGGTCGGCGTCCTGCACCTTGAAGAACGTGAGGCCGCCGCCGCCCGCCTCCTTGACCACGTCCTCGTACTTGCGGAGCTGGGTGCCCGAGATCTCGGCCCCGCCCGGCACCACCATCGCCGCGCCCACGCCACCCTCCGCGGCGGCGCCGGAGGCGACCACGCGCCGCGGCGAGCGGGCGCAGATCGAGGTGACGTCGACGAACTCGAGGCCGAAGCGGGTGTCGGGCTTGTCGGTGCCGAACCGCATCATCGACTCGCGGAAGGTGATGCGCGGGAACGGCCGCTTGACCTCGATGCCCAGGCATTCGCGCCACAGCGTCACCATCAGCCCCTCGACCGCCGCGAACACCTCGTCCTCGGTCACGAACGAGAGCTCGAGATCGATCTGGGTGTGCTCGGGCTGGCGGTCGGCGCGCAGGTCCTCGTCGCGCAGGCAGCGCGCGAACTGGAAGTAGCGGTCGCAGCCGGCGATCATGAGGGTCTGCTTGTAGAGCTGCGGCGACTGCGGGAGCGCGTAGAACTTCCCGGGGTGCACGCGGCTCGGCACGATGTAGTCGCGTGCGCCCTCGGGCGTGGGCTTGACCAGCACCGGCGTCTCGACCTCGAGGAAGCTCTCGGACGACAGATGCGCGCGCGCCGCCTGCGCCGCCTTGTGGCGCAGCGCCAGCATCGAAGCGAGCTCGGGACGCCGCAGGTCGAGGAACCGATAGCGCAGCCGGAGATCCTCGTTCGCGAGGTGCATCTCCTCGTTGACCTGGAACGGCAGCGGTGCGGCCGCCGCCAGGATGCGCAGCTCGCGCGCCTCGATCTCGATCTCCCCGGTGTGCAGTTCGGGGTTCACCGAGTCGCGCGGCCGGAGCGCGGTCGGGCCGCGCGCCGCGATCACCCATTCGTTGCCGAGCAGCCCGGCGCGCGCCATGACGTCGGCGCCACATAGCTCAGGCCGGAACACCACCTGGGTGATGCCATAGCGGTCGCGCAGGTCCACGAACAGCACGCCGCCGTGGTCGCGCACCCGGTGCACCCAGCCCATGAGGATCGCCTTGGTGTTCGCGTCGGAGCGGGTCAGCTCGCCGCAGGTGTGCGTGCGGCGCCAGTCGCCGAGACCTTCGAGCGTCACACCCAGGCCGGTGGTGCCGGTCTCGGTCACGGCTGCTCCACGATCTGGGTCTCGCCCAGCAGCAGGCGATCGAGCGCTTCGACGATGCCTTCGAGCGAGACGGTCTGCTGGGCGCCGGACTTGAGGTCCTTGAGCACCACCTCGCCGCGCTGCCACTCCTCCTCGCCGAGGATCATCACCGCGCGCGCGCCGCTCTTGTCGGCGGCCTTCATCTGCGCGTTGACCCCGCGCGACTCGAGGTCGTAGTCGACGATGTACACCTGCCGGAGCGCGCGCGCCAGCATCGGCGCCACCAGCCGCGTGCCCTCCATCGCCACCAGGTAGACGCCGCCGCCCGCGGGCTCGGGCGCATAGCCCTTCTCCTCGACCATGAGCAGCACGCGGTCGAGCCCGATCGAGAACCCGACCCCGGGGGTGGACGGACCGCCGAGCGCCTCGATAAGCCCGTCGTAGCGCCCGCCGCCGCCCAGCGCGCTCTGGGCGCCGAGCGAGCCGTCGTGCACCTCGAACGCGGTGCGCGTGTAGTAGTCGAGCCCGCGCACCAGGCCGTGATCGAGCGTGTACGGGATGCCGAGCGCCTTGAGCCCCGCCTGCACGGCGTCGAAGTGGACGCGGCTCTCGTCGTCGAGCACGTCGAGCAGGCGCGGCAGCGGCCCCAGGTCTCCCCCGCCGTGCAGCAGCTGGATCTCCTCGGGGTCCTTGGTGTCGAGCACGCGCAGCGGATTGGTCTCGAGCCGCGCGCGGGAATCGGCGCCCAGGCGTTCGCGCGCGGGTGCCAGCCACTCGCGCAGTCGCTCGGCGTAGCGCGCGCGCGTCTCCGGCGTGCCGAGGCTGTTGAGCGACACGGTGAGATCCTTGAAGCCCCACGCGTCGAACAGATCCACGAACAGCGCGATGATCTCGACGTCGGCGCCCGGGGCGGCGGTGCCGATGATCTCGGCGCCCACCTGCCAGAACTGGCGGTAGCGGCCCTTCTGCGGCCGGCCGTAGCGGAACATCGGCCCCAGGTACCACAGGCGGTGGATGCGCCCCTGCTGGGCCATCCCGTGCTGGAGGTAGGCGCGGCCCACGCTCGCCGTGCCCTCGGGGCGCAGCGCCAGGTCGCGATCGCCCTGGTCGCGGAAGCGATACATCTCCTTCTGCACCACCTCGGTCGCATCTCCCGAGGTGCGGGCGAACAGATCGTACTCCTCGAACAGCGGGGTTCGGATCTCGCGGTAGCTGTAGTGCTCGAGCACCTCGCGGGCGCGCGCCTCGGCCCACTGCCAGCGCTCGATCTCGCCCGGCAGGATGTCGCGGGTGCCGCGCGGCGCCTGGTGCTTGAGGCTCACGGCCGGCTACTCCCGCACCACGAACAGGTAGAGCACCTGGGCGAACAGGAGCCCGGTGGTGTCGGCGAGCAGATCGTTGACGCTCGACTGGCGGTTCGGCACGAACTGCTGCAAGAACTCATCGGATGCTCCCACGCCCACGCCGATCGCCAGCGCGATCAGCGCGCTCCTGAGCGGTACCGGCACCCCGAAGCTCTTCCGCACCGCACGGATGAGCAGCACGCCGAGGATCAGGTACTCGAACACGTGAACCGCCTTGTCGGCGTTGGGGAACAGCATCGGCACCTGGAACGTGGGCTGCGAGCCCATGAACTGGACCAGTCCCAGGTAGGCGATGACGGGCAGCCAGTAGCGCAGGAACAGCTCCAGGCGGCGCCGCATCGCGATGCGATCCACCAACGCGCATTCCTCCCAAGGGTTGCGACGAAAAATGGAGCGCAGGATAGCACAGGGCCGGGTGTTACAGTCCCCGATCACGACCAGCATGACCCGTATCCGGCTCTAGCGCTTCTACCCCGCCGAGGACGTTCCCCCTCCACGATGCAACCTCGGAAGCTGGTGCGTGATTCCATCGGCTACGCGTTCGCGCAGTACTTCGTGCGCGCGACGCTGATGGTGCGCGGCCTGGTCGCCGCCCGATTCCTCGGGCCCGAGGCGTGGGGCTCGTGGAACGCCATCCAGCTGCTCATGGATTCGGCGCCGCTCGCCGGGCTCGGCACGCAGCAGGGGCTGGACCAGGCGGTCCCTCCGGCGATCGTCGCCGGGGATCCGGTGGCGCTGGACCGGGTGAAGCGCGCGGCCCTGTTCAACACCGTGCTGCTGACCGGCGGATTCGTCGTCGCCTGCCTGCTCGCCATGGCGTACGGCGGCGGCATCATCCTGCACTCCTGGGGCTACCTGGGGATCGGCGCCGCGGCGGTCTGCATCTTCACCACCAACCTCGCCTACTACCAGTCCTCGATCATGCGCTCGCATGGCAATATCGGCACGGCAAGCGGCTGGCTGCTCATCCAGGGCGGCGTCGGGGCGAGCCTGGGATTGCTGTTGCTGCCCGGTCTGCACGTGTGGGGGTTGCTCGCGGGCTGGATGGCCGGCTGCCTGGCCGCGTTCGCCTTCTCGATCGCGCGTTCGCGCGCCCACGCACCGCTGGCCCCGCGGCCGGCGACGGAATCCCTCGAGCTCCTGCAGGTCGGATTCCCGATGTACGTCTTCAACGTCTCGTCCAAGCTCCTCATGCGGATGCTCGATCGACTCGTCATCCTGCACTACTTCAACCTCACGGCCCTCGGCTACTACAGCCTCTCCGCCACGGCGCTCGCCCTCCTCATGAACATCCCGGACTCGATCACGTTCGTGATGTACCCGCGGCTGCTGCGCCAGTTCAGCGAGGGCGGCCGGGACATCGCATCGATCCGGCCGCGGGTCGAGCGGGTGCTGTGGATGTTCGCGGTGATCCTGCCGCCAGTGTGCGGTGTCGCGTACCTGTGCTCGCAGCCGGCGGTCGTGCTGCTCCTGCCCGGCTACGCCCCCGGCGTCACCGCCATGAAGGTGCTGTGCTTCGGTGCCGTGGGGCTCGCGTTTGCAGGGTTCGCCTCGATCGTGCTCATGACGCTCGGGCGCCAGCGGATGATGATCCCGGCGGCCCTCGCCGGCCTCGCGATCTATGCCGGGTTCGACGTGTTCGCGGCCAGGACCTGGCACACGATCACGTCGGTCGCGTGGGCGACCCTGCTCGCATATGCGACGCACAGCATCGTGGTGCTGGCGCTGGCGCTCCTGGGGCTCGGCATGAGGGACCGTCGGCTGATCACCACCATGACGGGCCTCCACCTGCCGCTGGCTCTTGCGCTCGTGCTGTCGATCGCCCTCGATCGATTCCTTCCGTGGGCCGATCGCCCGGGCGTCGCGTGGACCCTGGCGAGGCTCGGGACCAGCCTGGTGGCGTTCGTGGCCGCCTACCTCGCGGTCCTCTATCCCGCGATCCGGGGCACGGGCATGCTGGAGGCGATCTCGGAGCTCGACCTTCCCGCGATCAGCCCGCTCGCGCGGCGGCTGGTGCGTGAGCGCCGGGGGCGATCGTGAGCGCCGGCAGCCGCGGTCGGATCGCCCTGCACGTGCCGGACTGCTACCCGATCGTGAGCGGTGGCAGGATCCCGCTCGCCGGCGGCATCGAGGTGCATGCGCTCCTGCTCGCTATCGGGCTGGCACGACGCGGCTTCGACGTCAGCGTCATCGCCTGCGACTACGGCCAGCCCGACGGGCTGGTGGTCGACGGCGTGCGCCTGATTCGTACCTTCCGGCCGCGCGATGGTCTGCGGGTGCTGCGCTTCTTCCACCCCCGGCTCTCGCTGACGATCGGCGCGCTGCGCCGCGCGGACGCGGACGTTTATGTGGCTCAGGGTGCCGGCATGTACGCGGGGCTGGTCTGCGACGTGGCCCGTGCGATGAGGCGGCCGTTCGTGTTCATGGCCGCGCACGAGTTCGACCTGCAACCCACGCTGCCGCGGATCCACGGGCCACGCGACCGGCTCTGGTACCGGCGCGCCCTGGCCGGCGCCCGCTCGATCGTCGTCCAGACCGAAAGGCAGCGCACCCTGCTCCGCACGTCGTTCGGAAGGGAGGGCATCGTGCTCATGAACCCCGTCGACATCCCGGACCAGCCGGCCGACCCGGCGGCCAGTCGGCGCGTCGTGTGGCTGGCGACCTACAAGCCCTCCAAGCGTCCCGAGTGGTTCACCCGGCTTGCGGAGCGCCATCCCGAGCTGGAATGCGTCATGGGGGGCGTGGTGCCCACGCCTCCCCTTTCGGAATACGACTACCAGGCCGCCCTCGCCGTGGCCGGGCGCTGCCGGAATCTGGAGGTGAACGGAACCATCCCCCACGAGCGCGTCGGCGAGTTCCTGCGCGGGGCCGGGTTGTTCGCGCACTCGTCGCCCGCCGAAGGCTTCCCCAATACGTTCCTCGAGGCGTGGAGCTGCGGCCTTCCCACCGTGACCTGCTTCGATCCGGACGGAATCATCGCCCGCGAGCGGCTCGGCGAGCGCCAGGACACCTTCGAGGGCTGGGAAGCCGCGGTGCTGCGCTGGATCGACGATCCGCCGTCCCGGGCCGAGGCGGGATCACGCGCACGCACGTACGCACGCCGCGTGCACGGCTCGGGCGAGATCCTGGATCGCTTCGCCGACGAGATGGACCGACTGGTGGCGCTTCGTCGCGGCCACCGACGCGGCGCGGGTTAGCGGCGGTCCGCGCGGCCCAGGAGCGCGTGGGTGGCGTAGGCGAGCGCCCACAGCACCGGCAGCCAGAAGGTGAACGTGATCCCCCACCAGACCCCGAGCACGGTCTGGATCACGACCGCGTGCGGGATGCGGTTCGGGATTAACCGCGCGGCGTCCGCGATCCCCACCGCGAGCGCGAACAATCCGGAGGCGAGGTAAAGACTCACGAGCGCGAGCGCGATCCGGGATGCAGGCGCGCGGCTCCGCCATCCGCGGAACGCCCAGGCGATGAGCGCGCCGATCAATGGCGCCGCCGCCACCCCCGCCCACACGAACGGCCCCAGCATCTGACCCGTGATCGCGAGGCCGATCGCGCCCCACACCACGCCGGCGAGAAGTCCGGGCAGCAGCGTCCGCCGCATCAGCCGGTGAGCAGCAGCCGCACGAGGCGCAGGATGTGCCAGAGGTTCAGCAGCACCGCGGCCAGGCCGCAGGCGATGAGGAGTATCCGGCGCGGGTCCGGCTGCGCGCGGGCCGAGAGCGCCACCACCGAGCCCAGGCACACGCCGCCGACCCCGAGCGCCGCGGCCGCGAACCCCATCGCCAGCATCGCCGGCCACATCAGGATCCAGATGAAGTTCTCACTCGACACGTGCGAGAGCCGCTCGATCAACGCCACCGTCAGCCAACCGGCCACCGCGAATCCGAACGCGCCGAACAGGCCGACCTTCGCGATCTCGGCGGCGTGGCGCTTCCACCACAGCCACGCGGCGCGCCCCAGGACGAACGCAACGATCGCGAAGCCGAGCAGGAACAGCAGCTCACGCAGGGCATCGGGCATCGGCCCGGCAGTCTACCGCACGATCGACGCTCGCACGCTCGCTTGCTGCGCGCCCTGCACCAGCCGCACGGTGTAGATGCCGGCAGGCAGATCGCGCCCGGTGTCCAGGCGGATGCGATGGGCTCCGGGGCCGAGATCGCCGACCTCGCGTGCCATCACCGATCGGCCCGCGACGTCGAACAGCTCGAGCCGGGCGTCCCCGCGCGACGGCAGCGAGAACGCGACCTCGAGCTCGCGCGACAGCGGATTCGGGGCGATCCCGGCGATCTCGAAGCGCGCGGCCACCGGCACCTCCACCCAGGCATCGCCGGTGTAGTCGACCTCGGCGCCATGCCGCAGCTCGAGCCGGTAGGCGTAGCGCGTTCCGGGTGCGATGGTCCGGTCCTCGAAGCGAACCTCCGCCCCCGCCGGGCTTCCCTGGCCGAGGAGTGTCCATTCGGAATCGCGCGTGCGCCGCCATACGCCGGCCGGCGCCCAGGACGGGTCGCCAACCGACCACAGCAGCGTCACCCGCTCGAGCGACGCCTGCGCCGACACCAGGGACGCGAGCACCGGCGTGGCAATGTCCCGGCACCGGATCACCGTGAAACAGGTGTCCTCGTCGCCGGGGATGAAGGGATCGGAGGTGATCCAGCGCAGGATCGACGAGTCGCCGTTGCAGCTCACGGCGTGCACCATCGCATGGAGCTGGAGCGGGGCCCCGATCGGGAGCGTCTGCGAGCCGCTGGCGGCGGGCGACACCGAGGCGATCCAGCCCCGGGTATCCTCGACACGCCACTCCAGCGTGCGCGCGTAGTTGCCGGCGTTCGTGATGCTGAAGTCCACCAGGGTATCCACGGCCGCGACCGCGGTCGCGAGCGGCGCGCACAGCGGCGAGAGCGCGTGGTTCGACACGCTCACGAAGATGTCGGGATCGCCGTGGCGGGTGTCGTTGAACGCCGCGACCACGATGTCGCCGTCCGTGTTGATGCTCTGGTAATCCCCCATGGTGTTTCCGTTGAGCTGATTGCAGTAAGGACCGAGCCACGTGGACGCGGCGCCGGTGATCCGCCGCGAGGGGCCCCAGGTGACGCCGCCGTCACCCGAGGAGCGCATGAGCTGGCTCGAAGCGAGGCCGCACACCGGATCGTCACCGAACTCCATCCAGAACGCGTGCACGCGGCCCTTGCCGTCCACGCCGACCGTGGGGTACTGGCCTTGCACGCCCGGCGCCGAGTCGGTGAGCCGTACCGTGCTCCAGCTGACGCCGTCATCGGACCAGCTCACGAGCTGATCGCGATAGTCGAGCGCGACGTCCGACGGTGTCACCGGAATCTTGGCGGTGGTGAAGACGTAAGTCGCGGTGTCGGTGGCCGTCCCGTTCAGCTCGAGGTAATAGATCTGGCTGTGGAGCGCGCTGAACAGCACCCCGTTGCTGGTGGCGGGCGCCCGAACCACCTGCGTCAGCCCTCCCCCTCCCGACGGGCACCAGACACGGGCCTGGAGGCCCGCGCGCGTCGAATCGAGCGAGAAGTCGGGCGCGTAGATGGTCTCCATGAAGAACGTCTCGCCCGCCTGGAGATCGAGCGCGAACCAGTCGCTCTCGGCGCCGGACTTGACCCCGCGCAGACGGCCGCCGGGCACCAGATTCATGGGGTTCGCGGTCGCGGCGGAATTGTTCGGCTCGCTCTCGAACGTGGCGGTCGTGATCGGGATGTTGTCGTCGCGGTAGTTCACGCACGCGTCGTAGCTGAGGTAGAGACGCCCGCGGTGCGGGCCGTTCGAACGATCGACCGCCATTGCGTGCGGGGTCGCCCCGAAGGCACGCAGGAATCCCATGGGACCGTGGAACGAATTGATTCCATAGGCGACCGCAACCACCGTGGGGCCGAACGTGAGGCCGTGATCGTCGGAGCGACGCATCTTGATCTGGCCCACGAAGTCCGACTCGCACCGATACTCGAGCCAGGAGACCCACACCTCGCCGTTCGCACCGACCGCGATCTGCGACCACTGGCCGCCGCACCCGGGAGGCGCGGGCTCGGAGATCGTGTGAACCGGCCCGATCGGGGCCAGATCCGCGTTCAGCGCCTGGAACATGACCGAGTTGACGGGCGAGAAGTATGTCCAGCTCACGTACACATTCCCGGTCAGGGAGTCGACGCTCATCCACGGCTTGTCGTGGAGCTGGATGGGAGCATTGGGCGGGATGAGCGCGCGAATGTCGGTGGTGAATCCGCCCGGCCCGAACGAGCCGCGGATCAGCCCGATGCCGCGGGTGGTGGCGGTGCCGTTGCCGATTCCGGCGAGGTAGAAGCGTCCGGTCTTCTGGTTCACCTTGACGATCGCATCGCCGAACAAGGATGTGGGAAGCGGGTACGTGCCTCCCGCGTCGGTGAAGGTGAGCCCGCCGTCGGTGGACCAGCCGTAGTTCTGGCGGGTGTTCGTGCCGCAGTTGGTTTCGCCCTCGTTCCAGCTCGCCACGATGTTCGAGCCGAGCACCGCGACCGCACCCTCGGTCTGGATGAGGGGCAGGTTGCCGCATCCGGGGCAGAGGGTCGGATTGCGATCGTTCGCACGGGTGTCGATGCCGACCTCGGGGCCTCCCTGGATGCCCGGAGCGATCCCGGGAGGGCCACGCGTGGCGATCTCGTCGCCCAGCAACGCGTGCGCGGCGTCCTCACGGCGCATGATCTCGGCGGCCTTCGCGTGCCGGTAGCTCATCGATGCATAGGGCCGGGACGTCGGCGCCTGGACTTCCTCCTCATCGCCGGGCGAGAGCGCCTGGACGCTCACCGTAGCAGCCACGGGCTCGATCGTGGCGCGCGGTGCGGGTGTCGCGGGTTTGTGGGCGATCGTCCCGGATGCGACCTGGGCCGGAGGTGGAATGTGCGTCGAACGACCGCGACTGCCGAACACCCAGAACGCGGCCGCGACGACGAGAATCGAAAGCAGCGCGAGGGCGAGTGACCGGCTGGAGGGGGTGCGGGGCATCGCGGGATCCTCACGAGGAATTGTGGAGTCCGCACCGGGGGGGTCTGAAAACCTTAGCCGCGAGTGGCCCGCCGATCTACTGGAATGTCCACGAGCGGGGCATGGCGAGCGACGCTAAACCCAGCGATGCGGGCGATCCTTCAGCCGCTCGAACCCGAGCTCGTCGCAGAACGCGAGCCAGCGCTCCCGCGGCACACCCTTCCAGCGCAGATCCTCGAGGGTCTCGGCGAGCGGCACATCCAGGCGCAGGGTCGCGAGGCGGCGGAAGAGCAGGGCCTCCTCCATGCGGTTGCGGAGCGTTTCGGCCAGGCGGTCGGCACCCCGCACCTTGACCTCCCACGCCGCGGGCTCGGGCGGGATCGCCTCGAGGTGCTTCCAGCGGGCGAGCAGCGTGGTCGCCGACTTCTCGCCCCAGCCCGGCAGGCCGGGAAAGCCGTCGGCGCTGTCGCCGACCAGGGCGAGCCAGTCGGGAATCGAGACCGGCGACACGCCGAACTTCTCGCGCACGCCGTCCTCGTCGTAGGTGATCTGCCGGCGGCGGTCGAGCTGCACCACCGTGCGCTCGACCACGCACTGGGCAAGGTCCTTGTCGGGCGTGCAGATCACCACCTGCTCCACGTCGCCGGTCCAGCGCGACGCGGCGGCCGCGAGCGCGTCGTCGGCCTCGAACTCGACCATGCGCCAGACCGTGACACCGATCGCCTCGAGCGCCTGCTCGGCGAGCGGGAACTGCGCCATCAGGTCCTCCGGCACGCCCTCCTCGGTCTTGTAGCCGGCCCAGAGGTCGTTGCGGAAGCTCCGGATCACGTGATCGGTCGCCGCCCCCAGGTGGGTCACCTCGGGCTCGCGCAGCAGGGCGAGCGTCGTGGCGACCAGGCCGCTGACGGCGCCGACCTGGCGCCCGTCCGGCGCCTGGTCCGGCTCCACGCCGAAGTAGGCACGGAACAGCTCGTAGGTCGCGTCGAGCAGATGGAGCTTCATCGCGAGCGCACTCTACGGTATTTGCGCGGCGACGGGCCCGCTTGCGTTCCCGCGGGCCGGCGTGCTAAACGAAGGCATCCCGCTGGCGGAGGACAGGATGCCCGACGCCCCCAGCCGCACCCGCAGTCCCTGGACCTGGATCCCGACGCTCTATCTCGCCGAGGGACTCCCCTACGTGGTCGTGATGACGGTCTCCGTCATCATGTACAAGGGCTTCGGGGTCTCCAACACCGACATCGCCCTCTACACGAGCTGGCTCTACCTGCCGTGGGTGATCAAGCCGCTCTGGTCGCCGGTGGTCGACATCCTCGGCACCCGTCGCCGCTGGATCTGGGTGACGCAGCTGCTGGTCGGAGGCCTGCTGGCGGGCGTCGCGTTCGCGATTCCCGGGCCGGCGATGTTCCAATGGACGCTCGCGGTCTTCTGGCTGCTGGCGTTCGACTCCGCCACCCACGACATCGCCGCCGACGGCTTCTATCTGCTCGGGACCACCGAGGACCAGCAGGCGTTCTTCGTCGGCGTGCGCACCATGTTCTACCGCATCGCCACGATCGCCGGCCAGGGACTGCTGGTGATGCTCGCGGGCCGGATCCAGGACCAGGGCGGCACCGTGGCGCATGCGTGGACGGTGGCGATGGGCGCGCTCGCCGCGCTGTTCGTGGTCTTCGGCCTGTGGCATCGCATCATCCTGCCGCGGCCGGCCACCGATCGCCCCGGCGAGATCCACCAGATTCCGCAGTTCGTGCGCGCGTTCCTCGCCACCTTCAGCTCGTTCTTCCGCAAGCCGAGGATCGTGGTCCTGGTCCTCTTCCTGGTGCTCTACCGCTTCGGCGAGGCGCAGCTGGTGAAGATGACCTCGCCGTTCCTGCTCGACGCGCGCGCCCAGGGCGGCCTAGGCCTGAGCACGACGCAGGTCGGCTTCATCTACGGCACGATCGGCATCCTGGCGCTCACGTTCGGCGGCGTCCTGGGCGGCTGGGTCATCTCACGCCAGGGCCTCAAGACGTGGCTATGGCCCATGATGTTCGCGATCCACTTGCCCGACGCCGTGTTCATCTACCTCGCCTACCTGCAGCCCGAGAACCTGCTGCTCACCCAGCTGTGCATCGCGGTCGAGCAGTTCGGCTACGGCTTCGGCTTCACCGCCTACCTGGTGTACATGATCTACATCGCGCGCGGCGAGCATCAGACCGCCCACTACGCGATCTGCACCGGGTTCATGGCGCTGGGCATGATGATCCCCGGCATGTGGAGCGGGTGGCTGGCCGACCACATCGGCTACCGCCACTTCTTCTCCTGGGTGATCCTGGCCACCATCCCGAGCTTCATCGTGGCGCTGTGGATCCCGCTCGAAGCCGGGTTCGGGAAGAGATCGACGGCCTGAGGAGGTCGGGACGCCGGCGGGCCGCGATCGAGGCTTGCAGGCGGGGCCCGGTCCGGGTAGGTTGGTCGCCGATTTGCGCCTGATGCCGGCCCTGCACCTCGGCTGGACCGGAGCCGCCACGCTCCGCACGATCCGCCGCACAAGTTCTGGCGCGCCGCTAGCTCAATTGGCAGAGCAACTGACTCTTAATCAGTAGGTTGAAGGTTCGATTCCTTCGCGGCGCACCAACTTACACGATCGGCCAACGGGCTCTGTGCCGTCTCGTGTGCGGATTCAGCCCTCGGAAGTGCGCTTCCCGAGCCTCTCGACCGCCTCGTTCAGGTCCGCCTCAGAGGTGATGTTGTACCTGTCGAAGATCGCGCGAGTCTTGTGGCCCGTGAGCTTCATCGCCACCCGCTCGTCGATGTTGGCCCGGACGAGGTTCCGCACGGCCGTACGCCGGAAGTCGTGGACCAACTTGCCGGGCAGCTTGGCCTCCTTACAGGCAGCCTCCCACGCCTTACGGAACGTGCCGAGTTGGCTACCGTCGCTGCGCGGAAAAAGCCACGGAGTGCCACTGGCGAGGGCCCGCTCGCACTGGCGGACGATCAGGACTCGGAGGGCCGGGTGGGCTGCGAAGGGGAAGCTCCGAGGCTCCTCATTCTTCGTCTCCCCTCTGTGGAGCAAGACCCTCGCGTTCTCGAAGTCGATGTGCTCTCGCAAAGTCAGTTGCCGCACCTCGCCAACACGCCACCCCGTGATGTACATGAACTCGACCGCCGGCCGCAGGTCCTCGGGCAGATGCGTCAGAAGCCGCTCGAACTGGTCAGGCTCGAAGAAGCCCTGTCGGGCGTTGCGGACGACGACTGTCGGTAGCGGCGGGACCGTCGCGAGCAGTTCGGCCTCCACTGCGAGCCGACACATGCGCCCCCAGATGACGAGTTCGTAGCGCACTGTGGCCGGACGTGCGCCCTCGGCGAGACGAGTGGTCACGTACTCCTTCAGGAGCCGATGGCTCACATCCACTGGGCGTAGCCGCTTGAACGCCTTACGAAGGTGCTTCACGCGGCCGAGCATGTCCTTCGTGGACTTGCGCTCGTTCGTCTTGTAGTCGGCCTCGATGAGGCGGACGAGGTCGTCGAAGGTGGTGCGCTCAATCTGGGGCCCGAGGACACGGCGCTCGATGACTTCGGTCCGGCGCTTCTCCAGCAAGGCGAGGGCAAGCTGCTGGTCGGTGGAGTGAGAGGACTCCCGATACTCGCGCCCGTTCACCGTGAACCGGATGTACCACACGCCTCTCCGGCAATAGACCGACCCGAGCTTGGCGTCCTTCTTCTTACGGCGTGCCATGTGTACTCCCGTCGTGCAAGATGTCGAGCGCGCACGTCCGGGTGGCGTTGGGTGGTCCGTCAATTCTACCGTGACCTGCGAGTCGCGCGCGAGGGCGATCGTCATTCTGAGAGCATCTACGGCGGTCGATTCTCACGCTGCACCCCGCTTTCGCCACTTTCGGTCTCATGACCCCTGTCATCGGCCGGTTGTGCGCGGGGCTCAAGGCCGGCCGGCCAGCGAGGGCAAGTCGCGCCCGGCTCATTCGATTGCCTCGGCGTAGATGAAGTCGGCGTTGGGGAAGTACTCGTGCATGGAGAGGAGTAGGTGCCCGACTCCCTGACGCGTGGACAGCCTCCAATCCATGCGCGGGTAGCCCGGTCGTACGATCGTGACGCGCCACGTGGGGCTCACGCTGCCTCCACGGTGAAGCCGTCTTCGCGCATCCCAGCCACGAGGTTGAGGACGTAGCGGGGCTCGACTGCCAGCGCGCCCCCGAACCAAGTTCCGTCCGTGTGCTCCTTGAGCCACGCGGTTGCAGCGGCCGTCAGCGGCCGGACAAGCACCACGCTCCCGTGGCCATCGACTCGGGCGTCCGTGCGCGCCTTGCGGCGGGCACTCACATGGCCTCCGCGTCGTCGTGGTGCGAGTAGATGAGGAGCGTCCCAACCGGGAAACCGATGCCGGGCGTGAGGGTGGAGGGTTCGGCAAGCCACGCGGCCAGCGCGGACACGTGCTCGGGGGACGTGGCGAAGACGGTCTCGACGGACCCGCCAACCGAGGGAACTTCCCGAACGAAGGCCGCAGGGATGCCACGGTCAGCGGCAGCGCGGCCGGCGGCGAAGCGGTCACCCTTGGCGACAGCGGAGATGTAGGCCACGGGTCACCCGACCTTCTGCGCGCACGCGCCGTTGAGGGCGAAGCCGTCCACGAAGTCCACGGCCTCGTGCCAGCGGCCGAACCGGGCAACCTTCCACTCGCGCTTGACCGCGTAGACGCGCCAGCCGTGCGCGAGGGCCACCCGGTTGAGCCGGTCTTTCGTCGTGACCGTGTGCCACCCGCCCGTGTGGAGAGAGATGCGGCCGTCCGGGTAGAAGCGGACAACGATCGTCGAGTGAAGCCGAAGGCCGATGCAGACGCCAAGGTCCGCGAGCGTGGTGTTGTTCGCGATGATGCGCGAGTCGCGCCCGTTGAGGGCTTCGAGTGCTTCCGCGTAGGTCGTCGGGATGTTGTTGCGTGACACGTTGCCTCCGTCGTTGTCGTCGAGCGAGATTGCTTCGACGGAGGCGCATCACTTCACGGCGCGTGCCACGTTCGGACGTGTTCGCGAACAATCGTGCAGCGAATTGCGGCGCAATTCCGTGCGAGGTTGTCAGCGAAGATGAACGCGAGAGGGCAAGCGTGTTTCGTGCGTGCGAATCGGGGCATCTCGCGCGGAGTGCTGCGCGAATCCGCACGACGATGAAGCCCCTCGCTGCTGCCTCGCGCGAAGGGGAACCGACGCGGGCGGAAACCGGAACCGTGCGGCAGGCGGCAATGAGAGAGGACGGGCGGGCGGGCGCGTCTTAGTCGCGGGCGCGGGCGCGTATGATTGACGCGTGGGTGCACGCGTGTGCGCGTCTTGTAGAGGGTGGGGGGACGACCCCAAGTGCGGAACGGCTCCCGCTGGGCATGGTCCGCGTCAGCGAAAACCTGACCCCTGTGCAAGCCCGCCCGGCTAGACGGAGGGGGTTCAACGTTTGATCTCAGAGCCTCCTGCCCGCACACGTATTCCTCTGCCTCGTACGACCTTGCGGTGCAGGTCCGAGACTGCGAGACTGCCACGGAAACCATTCACCCAACTGCAACTTCGTGGACTCCATGGAGCCCTGCCGTGGCCGATGTCGTCATCGAGAACCCGATCCTCAACTCCCCGTTCGAGGAACCCGGGCGGCACTTCAAGTTCACCGACGATGGCATCACCGACGAGGTCGTCGAGACCCGGCGCACCAGCTCCTACTTCGTCCCGATCCCGGCCGCCAAGAAGCGTGGCGGGCAGCTCGCGTTCGACACCGAGTGGACGAAGGACCGGATCGAGGAGAACCGGCAGATCAACCGCATCCGTGAGCGGGTCTCGCAGTGGCGCAAGGGCGGGCACGCGGGGAACCTGACTTCGACCACTCGTAGGCTGCTGGCCTACTGGAGCGAGCCCGACCGCGAGAAGAAGCTGTTCTTCTGCCAGATCGAGGCGCTGGAGACTGCGATCTATCTCACCGAGGCGGCGAGGGAGTTCGGTGACACGTGGATCGAGAACGAGCTGCGGCGAGGCAATGAAGACGCGAACCCGCTGCTGAACCGCATCGCCTTCAAGATGGCGACCGGGAGTGGAAAGACCGTCGTCATGGGGATGCTGATCGCGTGGCAGGCCCTCAACAAGCTCGCGAACCCGCAGGACGGCCGCTTCTCCGACGCCTTCCTGCTCATCACGCCCGGGATCACCATCCGCGACCGGCTGCGCGTACTCCTGCCCAACGACCCGCAGAACTACTACCGCGAGCGCGACATCCTGCCCGGCGACCTGCTGATCGAGCTGGAGAAGGCCAAGATCAGCATCATCAACTTCCACAAGCTGAAACCACGCGAGAAGCAGGCAGTCAGCAAGTTGAACAAGAGCATCCTGCGCGCGGAGCAGACTGGGGCGTTCACCGAGACGCCGGATGAGATGGCCCGCCGCGTGTGCCGCGAGCTGGGGAACAAGAAGAACATCGTTGTGATCAACGACGAATCGCACCACTGCTACCGCAGGCGGGTGGCAGAGGAGGACGGCGAGAAGCTCGTTGGGGACGACAGGCGGGAAGCCGAAAAGCGGAACGAGGAGGCGCGCGTCTGGATTTCCGGCATCGAGGCCATCAAGTCGAAGGTTGGCGTCAAGGTGGTCTACGACCTCTCCGCCACACCATTCTTCCTGCGCGGCTCTGGCTACTCGGAGGGCACGCTGTTCCCGTGGGTCGTATCGGACTTCTCCCTGATCGACGCCATCGAGTCCGGCATTGTGAAGGTTCCTCGCGTCCCGGTCGCGGACGACTCGGTCACGGGCACGCAGCCGATCTACCGCGACATCTGGGTCCGTATCCGAGAAGCACTGCCCAAGAAAGGTCGAGGGAGCAACGAGCTGTCCGGCCCACCGGTCCTCCCTGCCGAGCTTGAAGGCGCTCTCCGCACTCTCTACGCCAACTACAAGAAGTACTACGAGAGCTGGGAGCAGGACGCAGAGTCCCGGGAGAAGGGCCAGACCCCGCCGGTCTTCATCGTCGTCTGTCAGAACACGAACATCTCGAAGCTGGTCTACGACTTCATCGCGGGCTGGGAGAAGAAGCTCGCTGACGGCAGTCCGGTGCTCGTTCCCGGGGCGCTGCCGATCTTCAGCAATGTTGCCGACGGGCAGTGGACCGTGCGGCCGAACACGATCCTCGTGGACAGCGAGCAGTTGGAGTCCGGTGAGGCCATGAGCGATGACTTCAAGAAGATCGCTGCCATCGAGATCGACGAGTTCAAGGCGGAGTACCGTCTGCGCTTCCCCGGCCGCGATGCCGACCAGCTCACCGACGAGGACCTCCTGAGAGAGGTCATGAACACCGTGGGCAAGCCGGGCAAGCTGGGCGAGGAGATCAAGTGCGTGGTCTCGGTGTCGATGCTCACAGAAGGATGGGACGCGACCACCGTCACCCACATCCTCGGCGTCCGAGCGTTCGGTACGCAGCTCCTGTGCGAGCAAGTCGTGGGACGCGGGCTACGACGCCGACGGTACGTCGCCAACGCCGAGGGTAGGTTCGACCCCGAGTACGCCGAAGTGTTCGGGGTACCGTTCTCGTTCATCCCGTGCTCTGGCTCGGCTGCCAACCCGAAGCCGGGGCCGATGCCGACGCGGGTGCGGGCGCTTGAAGATCGCATCGCCTGCGAGATCACGTTCCCGCGCGTGACGGGCTACCGTTACGAGCTTCCTTCAGAGCGCCTCACTGTCACCTTCGCGGACGACTCGAAACTCGCCCTGACGACCGAAGATGTGGCGACCATCACCGAGAACGCTCCCATCGTCGGGCAGTCCACGTTTCACAACCTCGATGACCTGAAGGGACGCCGCGAGCAGGAGGTGGATTTCTGGCTCGCGAAGACGGTGCTAGAAGGCTATTTCGCAGACCCCGAGGGCAACGTGAAACCGTGGCTGTTCCCGCAACTCCTCCTGATCGCCCGGCGATGGCGCAGCGAGTGCCTCCAGCTCAAGGACGACACGTTCCCTCAGCTCCTGCTCTTGCAAGAGCGCGCGAGGGAGGCCGCCGACCGCATCTACCACGCCATCGTCAGCTCGACCGAGGGCGAGAAACGGCTGAAGCCCATCCTACGCCCCTACGACACGGTGGGCTCGACCCGACACGTGGACTTCGATACGACCCGTCCCGTGTACGTCACGCGCGCCGACAAGAGCCACGTCTCGCACGTCGTGGCCGACACCGAGTCGTGGGAGCAGAAGATGGCGCAGGGCCTGGAGGACATGGACGAGGTTGTCCACTACGTGAAGAACCAGAACCTCGGGTTCACGATCCCTTACACGCTCGACGGGCAGGAGCGCGCCTACGTGCCGGACTTCATCGTGCATGTGGACGACGGCCACGGCCGCGAGGACCTGCTCAACCTGATAGTCGAGGTCAGCGGCGAGAAGAAGAAGGACAAGGCGGCGAAGGTCGCCACGGCGCGGAGCATGTGGGTCCCGGCGATCAACGCGCATGGCGGCGTCGGACGCTGGGCCTTCATCGAGGTCTCCGATCCGTGGGACGCCAAGAATACGATCCGCGCAGCGATCCAGTCGCCGACGACGGCCAGCTGAGGGAACAGCCATGCCACTAAAGAAGCCACCGGGCCGGCCGAAGCCGGTAAAGAATGCGAAGACGGGTGTCACGTCGGTCAAACACAAGGACAAGCGGACCAACATCCCAACGCAGGAGCTAAGGGACTTCGTCGCCGAGGCCGAAACCCGCCCGAAGACGGTCCTCTACCCGCGCGATCCCTCGCTCGATCCTCAGCTCGTCTGGAAGGGCAAGGACGAGCAGGACCAGCAGTCGCTCACGGTGCCTGCGGTTCCGGTCTACATCCAGGAGAAGATCCACCCGCAGGCGATCATCGAGGAGCTGCGCGCGCGCTCGGCAAGCGGAGCGGAACCACCCCTCGAACTGTTCGCCGACTTCAACGGGATCGCGTTCGAGCAGCTCGTGGACTTCTACCATCACGAGCAGAACTGGGCGAACCGCATGATCCTCGGCGACTCGCTACTGGTGATGACCTCCCTCGCCGAGAAGGAGGGGCTCAAGGGCAAGGTCCAGACGATCTACTTCGACCCGCCCTACGGGATCAAGTTCGGCTCGAACTGGCAGGTGAGCACGCGGAAGCGGGACGTGAGAGACGGCAAGGTCGAAGATGCCACGCGGCAGCCTGAGCAGATCCGCGCGTTCCGCGACACGTGGAAGCTCGGCATCCATTCGTACCTCGCCTACATGCGAGACCGGCTCATGGCGGCGCGTGACCTGCTCACGGAGACGGGCAGCCTCTTCGTCCAGATGGGTGACGAGAACATCCATCTTGTCCGTGCGGTCTTGGACGAGGTCTTCGGAAGCGAGGACTTCGTGGCACTGATCTCGTTCAAGAAGACTGGGTACCAAGCCAGTGCTCTTCTACCGAGCAACTTCGACTTCATCCTCTGGTACGCCAAGCACCGCGATCAGGTCAAGTTCCGCCAGCTACACGTCTCGAAGCTCACAAGCTCCGCGTTTGTTGGTCAAGACCTGTGGCTTGAACTGCTGGACGGAACTCGTCGCAGGTTGAGTTCGGAGGAGAGCGAGGATCTGGAGTCTGTCCCCGACGGTGGCCGCGTCTTCCGACACAAGCTGGCCGAGTCTGCCGGAGCTGCTTCCGTACGGCAGCCTTTCGAGTTCCACGGTCGGACCTTCGAGCCGAAGGATGGCAAACACTGGTCCACTACGATCGACGGCCTGCGGCGCCTTGTCGTGGCCAACCGGTTGATGGTGATCGGGAAGTCACTACGATACGTGAACTACCTCGCTGACTTCCCCGTGACGCCACTTACGACGAACTGGACGGACACCGTGGTGAGCGGCTTCTCGGACCCGCAGAGGTACGTGGTTCAGACGAGTCTGAAGGTTGTCGAGCGGTGCGTGCTCATGACCACCGACCCCGGCGATCTTGTGCTTGACCCGACCTGCGGCAGCGGCACGACGGCCGTCGCTGCAGAGCAGTGGGGACGACGCTGGATCACGATCGACACGAGCCGCGTGGCCCTCGCGCTCGCGCGCACCCGTCTGATGGCCGCTCGCTACCCGTACTACCTATTGGCCGACTCACCCGAGGGACTCCGCAAGGGGGCCGAGATCACGGGGCGGGTTCCGCCCGAGCACCGAACCGACGGGGACATCCGCAAGGGCTTCGTGTACGAACGTGTCCCGCACGTCATGCTCAAATCCATCGCGAACAACCCGGACATCAGAGAGGGCATGTCACGCGAGCAGATCGACGCGGCCATCGCCCGCCACGCGGAGACCGAGATCCTCTTTGACCGGCCCTACGAAGACTCAAAGCGCATCCGCGTCAGCGGCCCGTTCACTGTCGAGAGCCTCTCCCCCCACCGTGTGCTCGCGACCGACGACGAGCACCCAGGTTCCGAGACGAGCCAGCACGACGGCGGTCCCCCGTTCGAGACCACGATCCTGGAGAACCTGAAGAAGGCTGGAGTCCAGAACACCTTCAAGAACGAGCGGCTGGTCTTCGAGCGGATTGAACCGTTCGCGGGTACGTGGATTCACGCGCAGGGCTTCTACACCGACAAGCTCGGCGGCTCGAAGCGCGTGGCCATCTCCATCGGCCCCGAGCACGGCACGGTCGGCCCCGAACAGCTCAAGGAGGCCGCGAAGGAGTCCATCAAGGGTGTCGGCTTCGACATGATCGTGGTCTGCGGCTTCGCGTTCGATCCACACGTCTACGAGACCGCCAAGCAGATCGAGCCGGACGCGACAGCGGGCGACGGTACCCGCAAGGTTGCCGAGCCGGGCACGCAGTACGGGCGCCTCCCGGTGCTGCTGGCGCGCATGAACCCAGACCTTCTCAACGACGACCTGCTCAAGAAGACGGGCGCAGGGAACCTCTTCATGGTCTTCGGCGAGCCCGAGATCAAGCTCGACCGCGAGAAGGACGGCAAGTGGACCGTGACCCTCAAGGGGCTCGATGTCTACGACCCGACGACGGGCGAGGTCCGCAACTCCTCGACCGACGACATCGCGTGTTGGTTCATCGACACGGACTACAACGGCGAGAGCTTCTTCGTCAGGCACGCCTACTTCACGGGCGCCGAAGAGCCGTACGAGAGGTTGCAGCGGGCGCTGCGAGCGGAGATCGACGAGGCGGCGTGGTCAACGCTCTACTCGACGAAGAGCCGGCCCTTCGAGCAGCCGAAGAGCGGGAAAGTCGCGATCAAGGTCATCAACCACTACGGCGACGAGGTCCTGAAGGTCGTCGAGCTAGTCTCGGGTCGGAAGTAGTTGATGCGGTTCACCACGCTGAGCTCGAAGACTCCAGAAGTCTTCGTCGAGCTTCGCCCCTCGGCCGACGGCTGCTACTTCTCCGCTCGCATCGAAGGAGCGCCCGACCGGCTCCCTCGCATCTTCGTGGGCGTTCTCGGCTCCCGCGATGAGGCCATCTCCCAGGCCACGCGCTGGGCGCTCGGCTGGCTGCAGAGGCTGCGAGGGCACCGCTGTCCATCAGGGGCGCAGCGATCTGTATGGCCGTGATCGTTCTTGGAGCAGGCGCGACACGAGGCGCTTCGTTCGTGACAGCGGCCGCCGGATCAAGGCGGGTGTGCCTCCCGCCGCTTGACGGCGACTTCTTCACCCAGTTGCAGCGTGTAGGTAAGCCTTTGCACCAGGGGACCATCAACGATGTGATCAGCAGCGCGGTCGGGCTCTTCGGGGCGAACTTCCGCGTCACGCTGGAGACGATGTTCACTACGGTCGAGCAACTCGCCGCCATGAGCGGCATGCGCCCATCAGGCGGGAAGCAGGAACGCAGGCGCTTCCAGCGGATGAGAACCTGTCTACTCCAGGCGCTGGCCGGGGTGCTGGAGGAGTCACTCACCGAGCACGCTGAGGCTACGACAGGGTCATCCTCCCCTGCGTCGGGTACGGGCTACGCGCTGCGCACCTGCCGCTTCCACCAGAAGATCGTCGAGTCGCTGGCCTATTCCGACAGCGTGATCAGTTTGAACTACGACTGTCTCGTCGATGTCGCACTGCGCGACCACGGGCACGGCCGGTGGAACGCGCGCTACGGCTACTGCCTACCGATGCAGCCCGTGGGCGAGGGCGCATGGAACCCAGACCCTCCCGCGAGCCGAGGGCGGAGCATCAGTCTGTTCAAGCTGCACGGCTCGCTCCACTTCGGCAAGCACAGGAGGAACGTGCTCCGGCTGAAGGCGCGCCCCTACAGCCACATGAAGAAGAACCAGGTCTTGCAGTTCGAGATCATCCCGCCGGAGTCCCAGAAGCGCCTCACGGATCCCACCTTCCGCCACATCTGGTCTGGCGCAGGGACTGCCCTACAGAAGACGAGGACGCTCGTCTTCATCGGGTACTCGTTCCCTCCCGGCGACGTTCACACCGCGGCCTTCTTCCGACTGCGCGGGACCGGGCGCGCTGCACCCAAGCTGCGGAACCTCGTGGTCGTGAACCCGGACCGCGAGGCCCGGCACCGCACCGTAGACATCATGCGCGCCTCGATGGACCGAAAGACCCGCGTCCTGGTGTTCGACACCCTCGAAGAGTTCTCCTACGTGCCGCGCGCGCTCTGGGACAGCGGGAGGCCCAAGTGACTCCAGCAAGCAGGAAGCGGCTGTCGTTGAAGGGGCTCGCCGACTACATGACCGCGTCGCACAGGAAGCAGCGCGCGATCCTCCACTCCTACAAGTACCCAGACGAGGACGAGTCGCAGGCGAAGATCCTGTACTACCGCGAGGCGCGCGACCGCATCTTGGCCCTCCACAAGTCGGCGCATCAGCCAGCGTGGCTCCAGAGTGAGGCCCTACAACTGGAGTCGGTGGCCGCTCACGCCACCGACGCGGCGTCGCGCCGACTCATCAACAACGCCAGAGCGCTGGTGAGCTACGCGACCCACTTCGGGAACCGGGTGTTCAAGATCCTGGATGAGGCGCACATGACCCTCACAATCGCGGGCGTCGTGATCACCGTGCGTCCAGACATGCACGTCGAGGAGAAGCGCGCGGAGCGGCTGATCAAGCTGGAGTTCGGAGTCGAGCCACTGGCCCCAACAGCCATCCGCATCCTGACGCAGACGATGTACGAGGCCGCTCGCAACTCGGGCATGAGCATCAAGTCGAAGGACGTGCTGTGCTTCGATGTCACCAGGGGCAAGGTCCACGCCGCAGGAACGCGGATGGGTCCACGGCTGAAGGGTGAGATCAAGGCCGCCTGCCAGAACATCGCCTCGATCTGGGATGGTATCTGAGCAGCGATGGCACTCGAACCAATCCAGGAACTGGTGAGGCTCGTCCTTGAGGCCGAGGGCTACTTCGTCCGCAACAACGTGCGCTACCGCATCGAGACCGCGACGAAGAAGGAGGGCGGGAAGTCGGCGGCGTACTCGGACATCGACATCCTCGCGGTGAAGATCGACCCGAAGAGCGGGTCGGTCGTGGACCGCCTCTGGGGCGAGACGAAGGGTCACCTCACCTCGTCCCTCACGGGCGGCTACCTCCGGGCGTTCGCGCCGGACTACGCGGTGCTCCTCGGCGACGGCGCGTGGTCGGATGCCGGTTTGGCGAAGAAGCACGGGGGGAAGCTGGAGACTCTCAAGATCAGGCGCTCGCGCGCCAGGGCGAGGGCGGTGCAGGTGCTTGGGGAGCCCTTCCGGCGCGTCCTCTACTTCGGCGGGCGGAGGCCGAAGGACGGCGGCAAGGAAGCGCGGGCACTCCTCGACCCAGAGGTGGAACTCGTCTACGTCCGGGACGTCGTGAGGAAGTGGATCGGCACGCTCACGCACCTTGAGGGGAATGAGGATGTGGTTCGGGTCATCAACGCCCTCGCGGAGTACGGGTTGATCCGTGTCGCGGACCAGAAGGAGACTCTCGCTGGTCGGTAATCCTTGCGAGTAGTAGCCGGCAGGAGGATGCGATGGCGATTCACGATGACGAACTGTCGATGCTCAGGGAGTCACTGCCCGAGTACGTACGGCTTGCGCGGTTGGGCATCGAGTTCAAGAAGGACAACGGCGGTGCCTTGGGCTATCCGGCGGCAACGCTGCTGTTCGCGGTCGTGGACACGATCGGGAGCCACCTGCGCAAGCGCGCGGGGCTCGAACCGTACACGGTGACCGTGGGCGGGCAACAGCAGCCCATCAAGAAGACCGCGCACCACTTCCTCGTGCTGAACAGTCCATACTTCGGCATGGACCTCAGCGCGACCGAGATCGAGAGGTTATACGACTTGAGCCGGTGCCCGCTGACGCACAACGCACTTCTCGGGCTCGGCGTCCGGCTCACCGTGGAACAAGCGATCCCGAACGTCATCGAGTTCCGAGAGGGGATCGCCACTATCTCCCTACCTGACTTCCTCAAGCGGTGCGAGCAAGCCATCGAACGGTTCCTCGCGGAGGCCGAGAAGATCGTCGCCGAGTCGGCGGCCGTGGATGAACTCCGGAAGGAGTCGTACGCGCGCGTGAACGCTGAGGCGATCAAGAAGCTGGAGGAGCTTGCGAGGTCTGGCAACTGGGGGCAGTCGGCCCAGGCGTCCGGGATGGGGAGGCCGAATCGGATTGGAACGTCGGACCCAACAAGGAGACCCCGCTGATCGTGGTGACCAACGGGGCTCGACTCGCAGGCGAACGGGCGTGACCAAGAGCCCAGGGCCACGATGGAGTATACGAGACCTGCAATCAGGGACTGGTCCCCGAACCTGTGCAGGACACCGTAGCTCCCCAACCAAGGTCCAACGTGCAATCACGCTGCCCGGTGGCGGTTGGTGTGAAGCGTACGATGAAGACGATCGTGCCCCCAAGCAGGTAACTAGCTTCTCCCCCGGGCACCGGGTTGCCATTCATGTAGACGATGCGGAAGTCGGGACAGGGCGACGACACTGTGCCCGTTAGTTCGCATCCGCTTTCGTTCCTCAACTGGAAGGACATGTCCACACTCGATCCCAGTGGGACGCTCCCGAAGTCCAGAGCGTTGGGGACCGTGGAGACCCGCGGCGTGCATACCACAACGTCAGGGGGCCAATGAGCGGTGGAGGGATAGCTGTTCATCGCACTCATGATCCTCCCCGGCCCAAGGATGATCGTTGCAGGAACGCACTGGCAATCGACGGGTTGCTCCTCGCACGTGTGAGGCCAGACGCGAGCAAGTGAATCTCGCGGAGGATACGTGTACGAGGTATCAACGCCATACCCATCCGCATTGCTCCTGATGACCCGGATTGTGAGGGGCAGATTGCTGTCGAAGGTTCGCTGGAAGTCTCGCCACTCACAGAATGTGGGTGGGCGATTGTTGTTGTCGAGCACAAAGCTATCCCTTGCTGCACCGGAAAGGATGACGGTCCACTTGGGGTAGGAGTAGTTGCAATCTCCCTGCCCAATGTCCTCGTTCCACGAGAACGTGACCCTGCTAGTGCTGGCCGGCGGTGGCCCGCTCTCAGTGGGGGCTGTCTTATTGCCGCATCCCGCCGCGCAGAGGGCGACGAGGCACACGGTGAAGGCGAACGACCGCATCGACGGCTCCTCCCTCTGATCGCCCCAGGCAGGGCGGACACGTGCGGCAGGGAATCAGATCGAGGCGAGTTATCGGCGGGGCGCACGAGGCGCTTGAGGGCACGGAGAGGACCTTCCGGCCAGATCGCGCTGCGGGATGCTCGCAGCTCATGACTCGTCGCCGTCGAGCGCGTCGAAGACTTCGTCCGGGTCAGCGCCCACGATCTCGCACGCGGCGGTCACGCCATCTCGAAAGCACGGGCAGTCGGTGCAGGACTCGATGACTTCCTCCGGGTGTTGCTCAGCGAGCTGCTCTGCACCCCCGGTGTGGCCTTCGGTGCCGGCGGTGAGCGTGGCGATCATGTTGGACGCGATCACATCGCGGCGTCGGGCGAGAAGCGCCTCCTCGATGCTATGTTGGATCGCTAGAATGTCCGCGTCAGGACCGTGCTGCTGGCGAAGGCGGTGCAGGCTGTATAAGGCGCTCAAGCGCCCTGCCCTGAAGCCGTCGTTGCCGAGGTCGCTCTCCTCCCCCGTTCGCAGCCGCCGCGCGAGCGCGGGGTCGAAGCTGGCGAGCCAGAGGAGGAACCCACTCTCTGTCGGGTCCGGTGACGGGGTCGGGATCGGGGCGATCACTGTCGCCTCCGAAGACCGGCCTTCGCGAACAGAGATTGGACCCCGTAGGCGAGGCGGGCTGCGAGTGCATCGTCGGTGAGACGCTCGTCGGTTCGGAGGGCGTCGAGTTCGGCGATGAACTCCCTCGCTTCGACTTCGGACAGAACGGGGTAGCCGAAGCTGCTCAGGGTCGCCGCGATCACGATGTACGCAGCTGCCTGCTCGGCGAGAGCGGACTGGCGTGCGAGGTTCGTCGGCGCAGTCGAAAGCATCGAGGGCGCGACGGGGATTGCGGTGGGCTTGCTCATGACTTCACCTCCAGCTTGCGGACGTTGATCGCCCTGTTCATGTTGCTCGGGAGCGCCTCGATGTCGAACTCGATGTGGTCACCCTTGCTGAGGCCGCCAACCTGCGAGTGGGGCAGGTAGATGTCGCCGCTGCCGTCGTCGGCGATGACGAAGCCGTAGCCCTGTGCGGCGACCAGTTTGACGATGCCGGTCACGACTCGTCACTCCTGCGAAGGAAGGCCCGATCCGCGTCCGTCAACTCAGGGTTGGCGGCGATGAAGGCTTCCGTTGCTTCGCGTGCTGCCTGCTTGCGTGCTTCGGGCGTGGACAGGTCGCCGAGGCGCTCCGCTTCACGGGAGGTGATGGCGGCCACTGCTCCCTCGATGCCGTTCGCGATCCGCGCGAAGGTCGGCAGAAGGGGCAGGCCGTCACGCCCGAGTGACACGGGCTTCACCAGCGGCTTGGCTGGCGGTGCGGGCTTGGGGGCGGGTGTGGGCTCAATGGGTGGCGGGGGTGGTACGGAACGTCCTGCGCCGAATCCAGAACCGTACGGCATGAATGTGCTCATTGTGATGTTCCCCTTGTACTGCTGATGGTTGGATGGTGATGGGGCGAAAGGTGGGCTACTTCTTGTCGCGCTTCCTTGCGTTGCGACGTTGCTGCGCGAGCATGCGTTTGCGGGATGCGGGATCTGCGGCAGCCAGGCGCTCCTCGAACTGGGCCTGCTTGACTGCGCGTGCCCTGCTCATCGACGCACGCTTCTCGGTGAGTTCGGCATCGCGCTCTGCGTGCTTGGCCTCTGCTACTTCTGCACGGTACCGCTGCGCGAGGTCGAAGCCGGCGGCCGACAGGCTGTTGATCCCGAGAAGGTCGACCTCGTCTGCTTTGTTGGCGAGCCAGTCGGCGATCTGCGCGAGCGTGTACGTCGAGGTCCACCAGTCGCGGAGCCGGTCGCTGCCGATCTCGCGGACGAAGTCCCTCGCGATTTCTTCCTCACGAGAGAGCTTCTCGGCAGCAGGGTTGTTCGCGGTCGAGGGGCTGGCGTGCGGTTCGTCGTCGCGTTCGCGGGCCCAGAGGAATGGGCGCACGAGGCTCGCTGTCGCGGGGTGCAGCCCGGCGAGGTCGCGACGATGCAGCTTGCCGTGGATCGCGCGGTTGATCAGGTCGTGGATGTTCTGTTCGTTCTTCATGATTCCTCGTGCCCCGCAAGGGCGGTAAGCGCGACAGGCCCGCCGACGGAGATCGGCGAGCCCGCCATGCCCGGGGGCAGCCCGGGCGCGCTTCGGGTCGTACTACTGCTGGTCTTCGTCGGTGAGCTTGGAGACTTCGACCCGGAATGAGAGAGACGTGTACTCGCTGTGCCCCTTCTCGGTCAGTTCGTACTCGCCCTTCTTGCCGGTCGGAGCTATGAGCCCCAGCTTGGTGAGGTCACCGCGACAGTTCTTGTAGTACCCGTCCGCCTTCTTCACCGACGCTTCGCTGTCGCTAAGGCCGAGGAAGTCCGTCGCCCATTCGCGTCCGAGGGTCACGTCGATCCGCGAGTCGGGGGTGCCGCCGATGAACAGGAGAAGCTGCTCGACCTTGTTGGGGCCTGCGTTGGCGGGGACGATCTTGGCGCGCGAGAATCTGTGCTCATTCGGGTCGAGGACCAATGGGGTACCGGCCTTGCGCGCGGCGTTGATCTTGTCCTTGATCGAGAGCAGGTAGTCGATGTCCTGATCGAGCCCGTCTTCAGCGTCGAGGCAGATGTAGAAGTCCGGCTGCTCCTTGCCTCGGACCTTCGGGAACGTCAGCTTCGATTTCGGTTCTCCCTTGGAGCGGATGAAGTTGATGATCGTATCAGCGCCGTCGGGGATGCGAGATGCACCACGGCCACTGTGAATGCTGCCGTCGCCTTCGTTGCCTTTGCCCCAGTGGTGGAGGAGGACGACCGCGATCCCCGTCCTGCGCGCAAGCATCTGGAAGAAGTTGACGACATACTCCATCTCATTGTTCGAGTTCTCGTCGAGCCCGTGAATCTTCGAGAGAGAGTCGATCACGAGAAGCTGCTTGCCCTGCGTCGCGAACGCTCCGCCGTCCATCCACTTCGCCAACTCACCTTTCAGCCGGAGGAGTTCCTCAGGGGCAGGCTTCGTATCGCGGACGCCGACACGATTGGGCGTGGCCTCAAGAATGACATCCAGTTCGCGCGAGAACTGGGCGTTCAGTTTCGGGGTGCGCGGGTCGTTCGGGTCCGGCGCGTAGATGTGCGGCGACTCCGGCCACCAGAAGTGCACAAGGTCGTTGAAGGGCGAGTAGTACGCCTCGTCGGCCGGGAACGCGGGTTCGGCGTCCGGGTCTTCCTCCGATGGGACGGGGATGCCCTCGGTCGTCATCTCCTGCTCGATCAGAGCATCGCGCGCGAACTGCTCCTCCTGCTCCTGCGTCAGCCGACGCCACTGACCGGCGAGGTCCTCAGGCGAGGAATCGAGGAAGATGCCAACTGAGGCGACTTGGTCGGTGGGGAACTTGCCCAGCCACTTGGTCCCGGTAGCAGTCGCACGGAGCAGGTCCAAAGCTGCCCACGTCTTGAGGGACGAGGCCGCTCCTTGGAACAGGGTGACCGTGCCGGGGCGAATGATCCGGTGGACGAGGTAGTCGTTGGGGCGTGCCTCCATCGACTTGAACCGAGCCCGAACCAGCTTCGGGGAGTTGAGAAGGGCCCGCTTGCGTTCCTCCTTCTCCTTCTCGATGCGGGCGCGTTCGGCGACCTCATGTTGCGTGACCAGTTCTTCAACCGTTGGGGACGGGAATGCTTGCCCTTCGGCTGCTGCTGCAGGTGTATCGTGCGACATGGTGAAACTCCTCGGCCCATGAGGGCCGTGCACCAGAGGGTAGTCCTACGGTCGGCTGGTGCGCCTGTCGGGGAAAGTTCCCCTGCCGTGGGATGCCCGGGCGACCCCCCGGGCTGGGGGTGGTTTCTGCTGCTTGAGTTTCGAGCCGCTCCGCCTACTGCTGCAGCAAAGCCGGCGTCAGCCTGCTGCCGCCTGCTGCCGTCTCGGGCGGCAATAGCGAGCGTAGCGACCGCAGTGTGTCTCTCTTAGATAACGGTTACTGAGGCGTAAGCGGTTGTGACGGGCGGGCACTCGTAAGCGGTCGAATGGTGCCCCGCAGCTTCTGGAGATGGGCCGGCCGCCATGAACAGCCGCAGCCCTGCGACAGGCTGGAGAGCAGGTTGCCCCCCTGCACCTCGCGGGTGACTCCGCAGGCGCACTGGCAGAGCCAGTAGGCCCGCCCGTAGCGGCTTGGAGCCCGGCTCAGGACGGTCCAGTGACCGAAGGTCCGGCCGGTCAGGTCGGTCGCCCTCACGCGGCCTCCGGGCTGGAGTGATCGGGCCAGCTCTCGCACGGCTTCGTCCTGATCAGCCGGTCGAGGCGCTCCCACTCCGATATGGATTCCCGGACGGGGATGACTGTGATGACGACTTGGACGGGATGGCTAGGGTTTTCGGATGACATGCTTCCTCCGGTACTGATCTGGTTGACCGCCTGCTGGATGACTGCCTCGACGGCGGCGTCTCCTACAACGTCTCGTGCTCTCACTGCGTACTCCTTTCTCCGGCCTCAGCGGCCGGCGTCTACACGCTGCTTGGTCTCTCGCCTCACGATGGAGATGGTGTCGCCGACCACCAGTACGACGAAGGCCAGTAGGAACAGCGCGGCCGGCGGCATGATGGTCGCGCACAGAACGGCGGCGGCCACCAGCGCTGCGGTTGAAGGGCTCACGCTCACGCCTACGCCTCGAAGACGTTCGGGTCGTTCGGGTCGTGGACGCCATGCATGAAGGGCACGACGCCACGCGGGCCCTTGTACCAGAGACGCCCCTTCCGGCCGCCCGCGATCGGGTTGCCCTCAGCACCTCGGCCGCCGGTGATGTGGCCCGGCGAAGAATCGCGAGGTGGCATGAAGCGCGCGTCACCCTCGATGGCGGACTTGGCCCGGCGCTGAAGCACTGCGAGGTCGACGCCCTCGACGGCCTTCTGGCGAGCACGGTATTCGTTGTCGCCGTCAGGCGGGGGAAGCGCGGGTCTGTCACTCATGGTCGTTACCTCCTGCTCGCCTTCGCGAGCGTGTGCCGCACGTTGCGGCTGGTTGTTCTGCGTTGGAGCACACCTACGTCTCGGTGGTGTTCGTGAGGGAGAAGTACGAGCCGAGGGGCTCGCTCAACGCGACCCGGGGTGGGCCGCCCTGCGCCTCGGGGAACGCGCGGGTTGTTGCTAGGCTGCTGTGGTCTGCCCCGCTGCCGCGATCGCGTTGGTGGACACGTCGCGGGCACGGCGGAGTTCTGCGCGGATCGCGACGACCGTGGCCGGGCGCACGAGATTGCCGTCGTAGGCGCGCTTGAGCGTCCGGTAGCTGATGCCGGTGAAGGCGGAGAAGCTGACGACGGACATACGGGTGGCAGCAAGGGTACGACGCATCTCGTCAGCAAGCCCTTCGATGGTGGAGGTGGTCATTGGGAGACCTCCGGTGTTGGGGGGAAAACAAGTAGACCCCGCCGCCGTGATGGCAGCCGGGCCGCTGATCGGGGACCGTGTGCTCTCGATCCGAGGTGATAACTATACCACATCTGCGGGGCTTTAGGGGCTTCGCATTTGCAAAATCGACGGAGCCTTTGAAGACCTGTGCGAGTGGGACAGGTGACCATGATACCACATCGCGCGCCCTTTAGGGGCTTCACAGTTGTCAAATCGACTAAGCCTTTGAAATAAGATTCATATTTCGCCGGATCGCGCGACGCCTTAGTGGGACGACTGAGTCACTGACCTCCTCATCAGCACAAACGCCCCGGCCGCCAGTCCAACCCTCAGCAGCCCCCAGAACATGCAACCGTTCCCGGCTATCTCGGGGACGATCGTGGCTACACGGGGCTGCAGCGTATCCTAGCGCGGGTTTACCGGGGTCCCAACGCTCCCCGCCTAGAATCACCAGCGAGGGCACCCGCTCCAGCGTGTGCCGTCTGGTGTGCGGGCTGGGTCACCGAGAACCAGGTCAGCGAGGCAGTCCGTGGCGGAGGCGCTGGTGCTCTTGAGGAGGAGCGAGGGACCGAGCTAGGGCGCTGAGTCCGCACACGATCCGGCACACGAAAGCGACCTGCGTGCGCCGCGCGTCAATCGCGCTCGGGACGAGGGTCGAGCCGCTGGAAACTGACTCTTAATCAGTAGGTTGAAGGTTCGATTCCTTCGCGGCGCACCAACTTACCTCTCATCACCACCTGCTTTGTCGGCAGCGTCACAGCTGGTGATTCAACCCGGGTGACGCTCCAACGGGTCGGAAGCTCGGCACCCTGAGTAGGGCAACGGACGGCGGGTGACGCTTCGGACGATCGGAGTCGTGGGGCTTCTTCGGTTCGATGACGGAGCCGCCTCCCTCCGCACCAACCGGCTGCGTTAGCCGAAGAACGGGTCGACAATCCAGTCGAGGCTCATGTGCGCAATCCATGCGGACCAGATGCTGCCGGTGCGCCTCACGATCCAGCACCAGGCCAGGCCGAAGACCGAGATGATCGCCTGGAATTCCAGCGGGTATTGGGCATGCGTGGCGCCGAACGCGACGCTTGACAGGATCGCTGCCGGCCAGAAGCCGAACACCGCGGTCAACGCGGCCAAGAGGAATCCACGAAAGACGAACTCCTCGTAGAAGTTCGAGAAGAGATTGGCCGTTGCAACCCATGGATTGAATTGGGCTGCATGAACCATCCCTGGCTGCAGGCCGGCGAAAACGCCGAACGCCGCGACGGCGCCGACGATTCCGCAAATCAAGCCCCAGATCACGACTGATCTGGAAAACGCAGACGGAATCGGCGCCAGCCACTTCAACTGGATCAACGCGAGCCAGAGGATGAGGCACGTCAGAGCGCTCAGGGTGGTGTAAAGAAAGACGTGCGGGATGAGGATCCACACGCCCTGGTAGGCGGGGTTCCCAAACGCCTTGAGGACTGCGTCGCGGACCCACCACGTCGGCCAGAACCCGACAACATACGCTCCCGCTGCGATCATCAGGATTGCAACCTTCTTGACCATGTCGTGGCTCCCGTGGGGAGTGAGATAAGACAGACAGGTTCCGCAGACGATGCGTCCCTCCGCTCCGAAATGTTCCTGTGGACGCGACGTGCGTCACTTGGGGACCTCCGAGCCCCGTAAGTGCATGAAGGCCTCGGCGATCCCGCGGTTCACAGCTTCGGCGCCAGGAAAGCCATGCATGACGTGGAACTCCGCGAGACGACGCGCGCGCTCCACCGGATCGGCCGCCGAGCACGCCATCAGCTTGGCGAGGCACGGCGGGCAGAGGTAGAGCGGGCGCTGATCGAGCTCCTCGAGGTGGTTGCTACCGTTCATGAGGCACTCGTAGGCGATGCAATGGGAGATCGGCAGCAGGTGCGCGATCTCGTGGGTCGCGGTCACCATCGTGCGCTGCAGGCAAAGCCGCTCCGCTGCGAGCGACTCGTCAGGGTTGCCGAACCGGAACACCGACCAGACCCCCGCGCGCGCCGCCGGCGAGGCCTGGCCGAACACGAAGTTCCAGGTCGGCGCGGGATAGAGATCGAACGCGCTGAGCGCGATTGTCGCGAAAACCTGTGTGTCGCGGCGCGCGGCAAGCCACTCGAGCACCCAGCGGCTGGAGAGTTGGCGCCCTCCCAGGTCGGGCCGACTACGAAACGCAGAGTCGGGCAGATCAGATTCCTGCACGGCCGGGCGTAGGCGAACGGAGGTTCCGAAGAACCGGCCTAGATAGTCGGCCGTCAGCGCGACGATGCGCTGCCGGGCGCGGCCAGGCTCGCCGATGAACACCACGTCGATCGTGTCGTGCGGTGGCGCGATACGAATGCGCGGGGCCGCTAGGAACGCAGCGAGGGACTGCCCTGGTTCGGGATGCGAGGCGAGCCAGTCATTGGGACCTGGCGGGCCGAGCGGCTTCGCAATCGCCTTCATCGACTCGAACGGACGCGGCAGGCGCTCGTGGCGCAAACGCTCTGCGGGGGTCCGCGGCGCGGCGCATCCGGTCACGAACGCGAGCATGGCGAGCGTCCACGTCGACCTTGCGAACATCCGCATCACCCGTTCCCGAGGAGCGTCCCGGACTGTGCTCATGGCATCCACAACGTGTCGAGCCAGCTCCCCAGGCTCGCGTGGCCTGCGTCCCGCATCATGATCGCGACGTGGCCGTAGCGGTGGAGCACGGCCCAGCAGCGAAGCGTGGCGAATAGCTCGGGCGTCGCCTCGACGCCGCGGCCCGCAAGGAGCGCGCGTTGCGAGCGCCGATCGCCCTGCGTCACGAAGCAGGAGGTCGCCGCCAGCTCGTACGTCCACGGGCCCACGAACGCGTCCGCAAAGTCGATGAACCCGGCGAGCCGGCCGTCGTGCAGGAGAATGTTGTCCGACGTCAGGTCGGCGTGCAGCAGGACGCTCTCGGCCGGCGGCAGCGGCGGCAGCGCGTCGAGGAACGCCCGCAGCTGCGCCTCCAACGCGTCGTCGCCGCCCCGCTCCCGCTGATCCTGAAGCAGCCGCGGCCGCCGCTCGGCCAGCAGCGCCTCCTGTGGGGCGCGTAATGCGTCGAGCCCGGTCACGGGCAGCGCGGCGAGGCGCGCGATCGTCGCCCCGATGTCGTGCGCCAGCCGCTCGCGCGCGTCTGCATCGAGCCCGGGCCAAACCTCGGGAACGCGCCGGCCCGGCAGGCGGCTCATCACGACGTATGGCCAGCCGGCGACTTCGCCGCGCGCTTCGAGCTGTGGCACCGGCAGCCCCGCACCGACGAGTCGCTCGAGCATCAACATCTCGATGCGCGTGTCCTCGGGCCACGTGGGCACGAACAGCTTGATGACCGAGCGCTGCGTGCCCCAGACGATCTGCGTGCCCTGCGAGAACGGCGCGAGCTCGCCGCGCGGCAGCCCGTGCCGCGCCGCGATCGTCTCGATGGCCGGGCGCTGCGCTTCGACGTCGCGGCGGAACGGGCGGTAAGCGTCAAGCGGAAGCGTCGCCGGGAGCATCGAGTGAACCTACCGGCCGGCGCCGCCCGCAGACAAGGCCACGCGGACGGGCTTGATGCCCAGGACCGCCTCGCGTGAGAGTGGTCGCAATCGTGCGCGGAATTCTTTGGGCGTGCAGTGCGTGAGACGCCGGAACGTCCGCGTGAAGTGCGCATGGTCCGCAAAGCCGGCTCTCAGGGCGATGGCGGCAACCGTCTGCGATTCGTCCACCAGCTCCCCGCATGCCCACGCGATCCGCCGGCGCCGCACGTATTCACCCATCGAACAGCCAAACCGCCGGCGAAAGAGCTTGGCCAGATGCATCGGGTGAACGCCCACCACGCGAGCGACCTCGACGAGTCCGGGCAGGGGCCGTACGCCGTCGCCGATGTATTCCGCCGCTGCCTCCAGCCGGCGCGCCGCCAAGCTGACCGCACGGTCGGCTTCGGCGATCGCGGCCGAGCAGAGGATGGCGATGGCATCTTCCATGGCCAGCGCGCTGGCGTGGTCGTCGCGATGGAACTCACGCCAGACCCCGAGCGCGTGCCACTCCAGGTCACCGCGGAACACCCGCCCGTCGAGGCATCCGCGCTCGGTGAGCGCATCCCACGTTTCGCAGCTGATCTCCACGTTCAGGGAGGCAGTGCCTCGATCACCGACGACGTTGCTGTGACTCTCCCGTGGCGCACGGAAGATCACATCCCCCCGGCGGCACAATCGTGTCGTGCCGGCCGCGCGCTCGTCGAACCCGCCGCGGAGTACCAGGGTGAAGATCGGACGTACGTGCTCGTGCTCCTCGAGAACTGCGTGCGGCGCGTACGTTGCCTCGAAAGCGCGCAGGCCGGACCAGGCTCGGTTGCGCGAAACGTTACGTGCCAGAAGGGTGCTCATGAGCACTCAGGATGGGACGAAATGGGCCCAGCAGGCTTCTCCCGTTCAAGACTTGCCCGACATGGGTGAGATAGGGTTTGCGTCCACAGCTTGAGGCAAGCGGTGCGGATGCTCAAGCAGACGGAAGTGACTCGTCACATAAACCCCTCGAGGTTGCCCCGACATGCGGCCCAAGTCTTCCAGACATGAGACGAGCCTGACCTTGATTCCGTTGGGTACGGCCCTTTGCCTGTTCATATCCTCGATGAGCAGCGCGCAGTCCATCGTCGCTGGCGACTCCCTTGCGCGACGCGTCGCGCCGCGCGCGACCGACAGCGTGCGGGTGGCGCTTCGCGATGGCGATTACGCGAGGCTGATCATCGCGCATCCTCTGGGGCTCGATGTCCGAGTGATTCGGCCCGGCGGGGAGGAACTGCGGCTCTTCGCCCTACCGAGCATGAAGGGACTCTCGCCGATCGCCTTCGTGGCGGAGGGGACCGGCAGCTACACCGTCACGGCGAAGAACACGGGCGAAGCGCTCGCGGACTACGGTCTCAAGTTCGTCGAGCGCGCATCGCTGGACGAGAGGACGCGCCCCGCGTCGATCCCGGATGCGCTCACGAGTCCACGCATCGAGGCGCTGCGGCGCCAGGTGCAGAGCGGCGACGCGAGCACGGCTCCGTTCTGGAGCCAACTCACCGCCGAAGGCACTCCGATCGTCGAGCCGCTGGACGCGAAATATGACCTGGTGACGTTCGTGTGGCGGACGCAGTACGACACGCGGAACGTGTATCTGAGGGCGTCGTTCGGGCGGATCGAGGGAGTCAACGATGTGCTCCGGCTGATACCGGGCACCGACGTGTGGTACCTCACGGAGAAACTGCCCAAGGGCGCGCGCTTCACATACCATCTTGAGCCGAACCGGCCGGCGTCGCCCACTGCGGCGCGTATGTCCGCGCAGCTCGACCCGCTCAATCGCGGGCAGCGCTCGAATTGTCCGGCCGGCGCGAGCAAGTATCGCTGCCGCAGCATCGGTGAGCTGCCCGAGGTGCCGCCGGAACCGTGGATCGTGGCACGGCCGTCGGTGCCGCAGGGCAGGATCGAAAAGCGGAGCATTCGGAGCGACATCCAGCTCGTGACGCGCGACCTAACGGTGTATACGCCCGCAGGCTATTCGCGCACGGGGAAGCCGCTGCCTCTCGTCGTGTTGTTCGACGGCGCGGATTACCTCGATGAGGATTGGCACGGGCCGGCGATCTGGAACAACCTGATTGCGGAGATGCGGGTGTCGCCGATGGTGATCGTGATGGTGCACAACCTTCCGGGCCGGAGACTGTTCGATCTGGTGGCGAACGAGAAGTTCGGCCGGTTCATGGCCACGGAACTCGTGCCCTGGGCCCGGCGTGAGTACAACGTCGCGCGCGACGCGAGGCAGACGGTAGCTGGCGGGGCGAGCGCCGGCGGTTTTGCCGCCACCTACCTGGGTCTCGCGCACCCCGAGGTGTTTGGAAACGTGCTGAGCATTTCCGGCGCTTTCTGGTGGTCGCCGGAACACAACGGTGGCATTTGTGCCGGGGCATGCCCCGATTCGTCCGGGCAACCCGCGGTCGTGAATCAGGACGCGACCACCGAGCCGAATTGGCTGGCGCAGTTGGCGCTCGAGCGCCCCGCGTCGAAAACGCGGTTCTATCTGTCCGCCGGTACATTCGAGGTCGATCGCGACGCGACGGGCGCCGCGATCCTCGAAGAAAACCGGCATCTGCGCGACATCCTTCGGGCGAAGCGAGTCGACGTCATCTTCAACCAGTTCGTGGGCGCGCACGATCAGGTGGTTCGGCCCGGCGTAATGGCCGACGGGCTGCAGAAGTTGCTGCCGCCGCATGGCCGTTGAAGCCTGCGAACTGCGCATCCCAGATGAGACATTCGGAGCAAGTTCCTGCCAATCTTCGTGGTGCACTCCACGAATAATCTGGCTGGAGTCGGGCGCACGCCCCGGAGTAGCCTCCGCTCCCCCGCACACGATGTCCCACCCTGGGAGGAGACGGAGAACCTCAGGCCGCACAGCAGTGATTCGTCCCGGCCGCCGCACTACCCCCGGATTGCGGAGGTTGAGTCATGCGAAGCACGCGACCTTGGTTCTTCTCGTCCCCGGCCCGCGCATTCTCGAAGCACCCCGCTACATGTCTCGTCGCGATAGTAATGTTGTCACTGTGCGCGGCGGCCCCGTCATGGGCAGTGCTCCAATCGATTACCTGGAGCACGGAAACCCAGACGACTGCGGTCTCATATAATCAGCGCGCAGATCTCGTGTTCGAGACTTCCGGCGGGGCCCTGCATGTCTTCGAAGTCATTGATTTGGACCCGATGGGGATCGAACAGCGCATCTGCCTTCCAAACCTTCCCGGCACCTTCGTTCTCGATCTGCCCGATGAATCCACGACTTACACCTGGACGGCTCTTACAGAACAATGCGACGAGGAACTCGGCCCTCTCGATGACGACAATACGCCCAACAGATTCGAGATCGTTGTCCGGGTCCTCAACAATCCACAAATGCATAGTCCTGTGCTCGAGATCAACATTCCCTCGGGCGGCGACGATGATCCGTGGCACGAAGGTGCCCGGGCTCGCCAAGTGCGGCCGGAGGGGGAAGTGGCCGGCAGCGCGACCCCGTCCGCGGTCACGCTGCATGTACTGCGTGATATGCCGTTGGGCACCGGCGTCAACCTGCGGGTCGGCCTCCCCGCGGAGACCCAGGCGCGCGTCGATCTCTTCGACATCACGGGACGCCGGCTGCGCACGCTATCGAACGGCGTGATGTCGAGCGGCGAAACCGTGCTGTGGTGGGACGGCCGTGATGACGCCGGGCGGAACGCGCCCGCGGGAGTCGTGTTCGCGAGGCTGTCGACTCCGAGGGAGGCGCGTACCGCGCGCTTCCTGGCTGGCATTCGCTGAGGCCCGCGGCTAGGGTCGAACCTCGCAACCGCTGGTGACGACCGCGACCACCTCCGTCGAGGTGGTCGCGGTCGCAAAGTCGGCGCATAGGGAGAGAATCGAATGGCCGATCTGCCCAAAGCAGCGCAAGGCACCTTCGACGAGCTGCTCGCGGGAGTCGAGCCCGACCTCGCCGCCATCGCTCGGCGCTTGCGGGCCATCATCCGTGCCGTCGACGTGAACACGGTTGAGACCGTGCGGCTCGGCGACAACGCCGCCACCTATGGCGTCGGGCCGAAGAAGATGACCGACGGCTACGCCTACATCATGCCGATGCGCGGGTACGTCAATCTCGGCTTCTATCAAGGGGCGATGTTGGCGGACCCCGAACGGCTGCTGGAAGGCACCGGCAAGGGGCTGCGTCACGTCAAGACCCGCACCTTGGCCGACGCCAACCGCCCTGCGGTTCGGGCTCTGGTGGCGGCGGCGCTCGCCCGGCGACGGAGTGGTGCCAAATGACCGTCCCCAAGTCGACCGACGCCACGCTCCCGCTTGAGGCGTTCACGGGGCCGCTCAAGAACCAGTATCACCAGGCGCTCGCCACGCTCCGCGAGGCCATCGAGCTGTGTCCTGACGATTTGTGGCTAGATACCGGGCCCACGAACGCGTTCTGGCAGGTGGCCTATCACGCGCTGTTCTTCGCGCATTTCTATCTGGGCCAGAACGCAGCGTCCTTCCGGCCATGGGCCGAGCATCAGCGCGACAATCAGAACGAAGACGGCATCGCGGGCGATCCCGATCCCAAGAGCACGCTGCCGCTCATCCCGCGGCCGTATTCCAAGGAGCAGGTCCTTCGTTACTGGGCGACTGTCGATGACATGGTGGATGGCGCGGTGGACGCCATGGACCTGACGAGGAGCGAAAGCGGCTTCCACTACCGGATGTCGAAACTGGAGCACCAGCTCGTGAACCTTCGCCACATCCAGCATCACGCTGCACAGCTCGCGGATCGACTGCGCGACGCGCTGGACATCGGCGTGAAGTGGAAGGGCGGAAGCCGCCCGGCGTAGCTCCGTCGGGTCGCGGGATCAGGGGATCGACATGGCCGTCGACTCGGCAAGGGCTTTCAGGCGCGCCAGATCTGAGTCGACCTTGGCCTGCGCCGACCCTTGTGCGAGAGGGGCGAAGAGCGCCATCAGGCCCTTGAATCGCAACTCGACCTCGTAGACGAGAGTGGTGCCGCCGGTCGCCTCGTCGAGCGTGTACCGCACGAGCCCCTGCGCATCGGCTCCCGCGAGGGTGACGGCGATCAGCCGGGGCGGATCGAGTTCCACCACTTCGCTGTCCATCGCCATCCGCCGGCCGCCCTCGACCACCGTCTCCCGCGATCGGGCACCGAGACGGAGTCCGCCTTCAGTGAGCGGAACCGAGCTCTCCAGCCCTCCGATCCACCGTTTCAACTGCTCCGGTTCGGTCAACAGCGGAAAGATGGCCGCGGCGGGTCGTGCGATGGCAGTCGTGGAGGTGTAACGCATGCGAGATCCTCTCTGGCTGATGGCAACGCCGATGCAGGCAACGACGACAATAGTGAGACCCAGCGCGAGCAGCCACTTATGACGCGGCATCCCGATCCTCCAATGGCAGTCGGATCTCCGTGCGCAGATCGTGTGGGGCGGTGCTCTGCGGGTCACTCAGGTAGATCTCGACCGCCGGACGTTTGGCCATCACGCGGCGTGTCGGCGGGAGGTACTCGGCCCCGAGCCACCGATACGTTTCGATCAGGGTCTCGAACGGACCGTAGTGCGTGCCGACGGCGTAGTCGCCCGCGGGGATCTCCTGCATGCCGATGATCCCTTCGCCCTTCACATCTGCAGCGACCGTCAGGCAGGTATCGAAGCGGAGCTTGTCCGGCGGAGTCACCGACGGATCGTCATGCGCCATGCCCATGAGTCGCGTATCGGGGCCACAGAGTCCTCGCGCCATGGCCCACTCCATCAGTTGCCCGAAGACCGGCGTGACCTCCTCATACGGGCCAATGTGACGGATGAACGCCACGCGAGTTGCCGGATAACGGTGAATCGCGCCGTCGAGAGACTCGTGCTCGCGCGCGAGGAGTTGACGCACCTCCCTCCCGCCATCGAAATGGAGAGCGAGCGGGGCCGCGATGCGCGAGCTGAGCCCGCTGGTCTCGCGAAACTCCGACGGGGACGTTCCAAACGTCCGGGTGAAGGCCCGGGTGAACGCCTCATGTGAGTCATAGCCGGCCTCCAGCGCGACCTCCATGATCGAAGTCGAACCGACCTTGAGGCGATGGGCAGCGCGCTCCAGACGGAGCCGTCGGATGTGCTCGGCGGGAGCTTCGCCCACGAGCGCACGAAAGAGCCGATGGAAGTGATGCGGTGCCGTTGCAGTCAGGCGTGCGAGATCCTCGAACGTCAGTGGGTCGTCGAGGTGCTCCTGGATGTGGATGAGCGCCGCGAGGACTCGCTCCTGATGGCTGGCTTGGGTCTTGGGGTTCGGCATCACGCGAGATGCTAGGCGAATGGAGTCACGGACGCTTGATCGTTCTTGCGAAAGTGGTCAGCGCGTCCGTGATGTGCGAGGACTCGCTGCACTTCAATCCCCTGCGGGCTCCCCGGTCCAGCGATAGAGCCACCAGTGCCCTTCGAGAGGTCGGATACGCCGACCGGGCCGCACCAGGTCCCGGTCATCGATCGTATCGAGGCTCGCCAGCGTGTCGAACGTGACGCCTGGCGGCATGATCGAATCGAGCCAGGCGAATCCCTTGGAGTCGGCCAGGCGGCCAAGCCGCCGCCCGCCCGCCGGGATGAAGATCCGGTGCGTCGACTCCACCGCTCCGCCCCCCGGGAGTTCGAGCCGGCCCATGATCCGCAGCCACTGCCGGACCAACTCGGGGTCGCGATCGTTCACGCCGTAGCGAAGCTGCGCCTGGTGGTTGTCCCGCAATGAGTCGAGGTCGGCTCGATGAGCACGGAAGAACGCGATCAATCGTTCGTCCGTCGGAAGTGCCCGAGGCGGTGCTTGAGGACCGCACCCGCCGGCGAGCGCGCCCACGAGCGCGATAGCCATGAGCGTCCCGCGATGCCTTCTCACGACCTGGAATGTAAGCCATCGGCTCGTCCGTGGCATTGCGGCCGAAATGGATCGCCGGATAGACTGGCGGCGCATGTTGCGATCCGCCGTTCTCATGAGAGCCGCTGTCGCCACGCGCTACGGGCTGCCGGATGGGCTCGAGATGAGAGACGTTCCGCAGCCTCAGCCCGCGAAGGGCGAGGTGCTGGTCGCGGTGCATGCGACGACAGTCACGCGCAGCGATTGCGGCTTTCTGGCGCCGCATCCGAGCCTTCTCCGGTTGTTCTATGGCTGGAGCCGACCGCGGCAGCCGATCCTCGGCATGGATTTCGCCGGCACGGTCGAGGCGATCGGCGAAGGCGTCAGCGCCTTCCACCCGGGCGACCGCGTGTTCGGCATGTTGCGCTGGCACGAGCTCGGCGCGCACGCAGAGTACGTGTGCGTGCCTGAGGACGGCTACATCGCGCCGATGCCGGCGGATGCGCGCTTCGGGGAGGTCGTTGTGTGCGAGGGGGCTTTCTATGCCTTCAACTCACTCAAGGCGCTGAAGCTGAAAGCAGGTGACAGGATCTTGATCTACGGTGCGTCGGGCGCAATCGGCACAGCAGCGGTGCAGCTCGCACAGATCATGGGCGCGAGGGTGACAGCGGTCGTCGCGACGCAACACGTCGAGCTCCTGAAGTCGCTCGGCGCCGAGCGCGTCATCGATTACACACGCGAAGACTTCACGCGTATCGGCGAAACCTTCGACTGCATGCTCGACGCCGTCGGTAAGACGACATACTCGCGCAGCCGCCGGCTCATGAAGCCCGGCGCGGTGTTCGCCGGCACCGATATCGGGCCCTGGGCACAGACGCTGGTCTTGGTGATGTGGTTCGCGATCACAGGCAGCCGTCGCGTAATTGTCGCGATGCCGCGCCCGATCGCGGGCTTCGCTCAGCTCATGCGAGAGCACATCCAGGCCGGCACGTTTTGCGCGGTGATCGACCGACGCTATCCGCTCGAACAGATCCGCGAGGCGTACGCCTATGTCGAGACCGGCCAGAAAACCGGTATCGTCGTGATCAACGTCCGGCCGGACGAAGCCGCCTGATGATGATGGGTCGCCAATCGAACCATGATCGACAAACCGATCCTGATCGTCGGAGGCACAAGAGGCACCGGGCTTTTGATCGCTCGGCTTCTCGAACAGCGTGTACTGCCCGTTCGAGTGTTGGCTCGAGACCCTGCACGTGCCAAGGCGACGCTCGGGCCCGGCGTTCAAGTGATCGCCGGAGATGTTACGAAGAAGGAGACGTTGCCGCGCGCGATCGAAGGAACGTGTCACATCATCTTCACCGCGGGCTGTCGAAGCGGGCATCCGGCGAGCGAAACACAGATCAAGGCGACTGAGTACGATGGAGTACTCAATGCTCTGGCATCGGCGCAACGGGCCGGACCTACCGGCCGCTTCATGTACATGACATCCAGTGGGGTCGCAACCCGCTCACTCGTATCAGCCTGTCTCAATCTCTACAAAGGCAACACGCTCGTGTGGCGGCGGCGCGCAGAAGATGCCATCCGCGGGAGCGGCCTGGACTACACGATCATTCGCACCGGCATGCTGCAGAATGGCGCGGCCGGCCGACGCGTGATCGAGCTCACCCAGGAGGCTCTGCCACTCTCGATTCGGTACCGCATTGCCCGTGCCGATGTGGCGGAGGCGTTCGCGGCAGCTCTGGACCATCCTCGCGCTTCACGTGCGACGTTTGAAATCGTATGGGCTGGCCGCGGTCGACCAGCGCCCTGGCCTGCGCTGTTCGAGCGGCTCAAGCCAGATGCGCCCCTGCCCTAGGAGCGATCTGCGCGCACGCGGGCCGCAAGAGCGTCGAGGCTGCGCTCGAGCTGCGGTCGTGTGAGCCAGACGAACACGCCCATCAGGCCCGGAATCCAGGCGGACATGTCGACCGTCCAGCGGAGTTGCGTGGTGCCGTCCGGCCGCGAAGCGAGCTGCTGCTCGGCACGGTGCGCGCGGACGAAGGGGTTGCGTGCGACGGTATAGACGTATCGATGCGGACGCTCGGCCACGAGCACACGTTCGACGAGCCGCGCCCGGACGCCCAGGTTCTTCACCGTGACAATGCGCTCGAAACCCTCCGTGTCGGGATCACCCCCGCCCGCGACGACCGGCGCCGACGACCACTCGCTCATGCGCTCTGGCCTGGTGATCCACTCCCACACGACGCCGGGCGGTGCGTCTAGAACGCGCTCAAACACGATCCGCATCTACTCACCCGCCCGGTCGAGCGTGATTCGACTTCGAAGCTCTGGTGTCATCGCGCACCCGAACGTAACGCCAACCACACTCCACGCCCAGGCGCTCGCGATGAAAAACCCAACAACGAGGAACACCACCGCGGCGCAGGACAATGCAATGCTGGCCGCCCCTACGCACCACGCCCAAAGGTAATCGCGCCCTGCACGCCGCATGTGCACGAATGCCTGGTCGGGTCGGTGCAGGATCGTGGTGTTGCCGTCGCGCACGAAGGTATTGATCGCGGCAGGGAATAAAAACAAGCCAATCGCGAACGCTACAACTCCCACGACCAGCAGCACGAGCGTTGCGGTCGTGCGCATGCCGATCACCCACGGTATGAGCAGCGGCATCGCGATGCCGAGATACCACAACCCACCCCACATGACGATCGCGCTCGCACGGGCTGTTACCAGAATGGGGCGAAACCCACGAAAGTACGGCGGATCGTTGCGGTAGACGCGCCGCATCACCAGGTAGCGATGCCCCAGGTTGAGCGCCCAGCCGACGAACGGCACGAGCAGGAACAGCAGTCCCCCGACGACGATGTCACGGCGCGACTGCTGTGAACGAAGCGGAAACCCGAAGAGGTCGCGCACCGACGGCATGGGCAGATGGTCGGGCGCCGGCCTCGTCATCGGGGCGCTCCGTGACGGGTCTGGCGACGAACGTATCGCCTGCCGACGGTCTCGGCGTGTTCGTGCAGCCAGTCGGCGAGCCGCATTGTGCCCAGCGGCGGGTGAGGCGACGCGAGGGTTCCCGCGCGCAGCGCTGCCATCTCGTCGTTCGTGACGATGGTGTCGCCGATGACCTTGCCCAACATCCACGCGGCCGACATCACCGCAGGCCCCGGCAGACACACGATCTGTGAGCGGGAGTCGATCGCATCGTGAATCAGCCGTACGAACTCGAGATACGTGTACCGCTCGCTTCCGCCCACATCGACGATGCTGCCCTCGAGCGGCCCCTCAGCAATATCGGCCGTTACGCGCGCGACATCCTCGCCCGCGACGGGTTGCACCTCGTAGCCGCCATCGCCGGCAACGAGGAACACCGGCAGCCGCCGAAGCAGCCACGCGTGGTTGGTGATGAGCACGTCACCGTCGCCGAAGATCAGGGTTGGCTGCACGATGGCGTGCGGCAGGCCCGAGGCACGCACCACTTCGTCTGCGCGCCATTTCCAGACGAGGTAGGGATGGGGTGAATCCGGGGCAGCACTAACGACACCGATGTGCACGACGCCGCCCACCTGCGCGCGCACGGCGGCGTCGAGCAACACGCGCGTGTTGTCGACTGCGGTCTCGAACGTCATCCCTGCATGCGGGTAGCGAATCCAGTACGTGTTGACGAACAGGTCGGCGCCGCGCATGCACGTCACGAGCTCCTCTCGCCGCGAGAAACCGAGTGGATGCGCAGCTACCTGGAGGGCCAACGGGTCGCCCGGGTATCGCGAGTTGGTGAGGGTTCGCACCGACCAGCCGCGGGCGATGAGTTCACGGGCGATGAACCGCCCGGTGAACGAAAACGCGCCGGTCACCACGGCTGTGCGCGAGGCCATGAGCGTGCCAGCACCCCGTTACGGAGCGGGGTCGCTCACGTCGTTCCGCCGGGCTCTTCGCCGCGCCTCCTGAGACCCGCACTCGCGATGGCCCAGCTCCGGCAGCGGTGCCAGAATCCGGCGTCGTCGTTCCAGGCGGCGAGATCCACGCGCTTGCCCAGCTCGCGGAACGCATTCCGGCACTCCCCCGGTCGATTGGCCTGGGCGGCAAAGCGAGCCAGGAGACTGAGCGGAAGCGCCGACTCCGGGCACCGCTTCCGCCACGCCTCGAGCCCCACGCGCACGCGCTCCCAGGTCACGGCCGGAGAGTCTTCGAAGACATTGTTCGTATAGCCCGACTGGAAGTAGATGATGCGCGCGTAGAGCTCCGGTCCGCGCCCGCCGGGATTGCGATCGGCCACCTCGGCCGCGAAGCGCTCCCAGTCCCCCGGCTCCCCGAACCACCGTGGCATCAATCGCCTGGACTTGGCGGTGTAGAGCTCGGCATGGGTGGGGAATGCCGCCACTCCTTCGTCGAATATCCGGTCGTATTCCTGGTCGCTGGCACTCGAACACAGCGCCACCTCGAGCATCGCCTCATACCAGCCGGGGCAGTCGTGCCCGATGCGCTCGGCGCGCCGAAGGAGCTGCCTCGCCTCCGCGATGTCGTCGGCGAACTTCGGCCACTGGCTCGCCTTCACGGTGTGCGCATAGCCGCCACCACGCGCCGCCCATCCCCGCTGGATGAGCGCGTTCGCGAGGGCAATCGTCGCCGTCGCCGAGCGTGGCTGCCCCTCACGCCACTGACGGAGGTTGTGGAGGAGCTGCTCCCACGTTTCCGCAGGGAGATCCGAGTCATCGGCGCTTTGGAATGCCCAATAGTAGAAGCTCGACACCATGGAGCTTCCGGAAGGGAACGACGCGTTCGTCGATCGCGTGGAGTCCGCCAGCGCCTCGAGCTCGATGTAGCGACGCTCGAGCAGCAGCGTGCGCACGCGCAGCCCGAACCGGGCGCGATCGAGCTTCGCGTTCGAAACCGCGAAGTGAAGTCGGAGCTCCTCGTCAGCCTGGGCCTGGACCCGGGCCTGAGCCGCATGGCTGTGGCGGCTGGGCACACAGCCAGTCGTCAGAGCGGCAGACAGAATCAGGGCGAGGACAGCGTATGGGCGCATGGGGCCTCCCTGGGGCCTCCGAGATTGTCGGCGGGACAGGGCGCGGGCTTGAGGCGTGCCGGCGGGCGCGGGGTCCATTTCGCGCAGCGCGTCGATGCGACCGGTGGCTCAGCGGGCGGGATCGCCCTCGCGGGCCCCGAAGCGCCGCTCGAACATCACGTGCACCACATTCGCCGGGATCACGACACGGGGCATGATCACCACTTGCAGCGTGCTTCGCGGCGACAGGCGCCAGCCCAGACTCGGCACCGCCACCAGGTCGACCGGAGACGATTCCGAATAGCCGGTGATCACTCCCGTCATCAGCTCGAGCCGGAATGCGCGAACCTCGAGAACCGGCAGCACGAGTCCCCCGTACCAGCTCGGCCGGCCGTAGCTATTGGCGAAGCCGCCGACCGCGAGCCCGCCGTTCCAGAGCAGCGCCGCGCCCAGGTTCGCGTTGTTGAATCCGGCACGATCGTGCCATGAAGCGAGGTGAAGGCGGACGGTCTGCGGCAGAGCGTTGGGCGGCAAGTTGGGCCGCGCAAACGCGCCTCGCGGGAATGCCAGCATGCTCGTGAGCACCAGAGCGAAGCATCCCAGCCGCAGGGCACCGATGCGCCCCGAGCCGGCACGCCCGCACGGCGGCACGACTCGCCTGTTGCACTCTCCGGATTCACCGTCGAGTTCCAGCGGTTGCTGTGACATCTCGGCCCGATTGTACGCCGTCGCGGCGGCCGCCGCCCCAATCGACCGCCTGGCGTCCCGCGGGACGCGGCTCGTCGAGCACGCGGCGCACCAGACGCCGGAGGCGTCGAACACGTTGAGCGCGACCCGACCCGCCGCCGGGAGCTCGAAGTCGAAGCGCGTCGAGCGCGCGAACGGGTTCGGCGCGTTCTGCGCAAACACGACGCAACGCCCGGCCGGCGGCTCGACCGCGACCGGGCCCGCCGGTGAGACGTGGTAGTGGCCGGAGCGGCCGTCGTCGAAGTCGAGCCGCAGCACGATCTCGCCCGACGCGTTCATGGCGCCAAACTGGATGAGCGTGATCGTGCGCAGATCGCCGCCGGGGCCGCCGGTGCCCTGCACGTCGAACAGGTCGCCGGTCGCCACTACCTCGCGCACGTCTCCCGTGGGCTCGGCGAGGTAGACCGCGGTGCGCTGCCCGCCGAACGGCGATGAACCGCCGCGTGAACGAGAACGCGCCGGTCACCACCGCTGTGCGCGAGGGCATGAGCCCCCACTCAACAGCACCCGCCGATTCCCAGCCAGCGCTATCGAGCGGGCTTGCGCTACGACGTCAGCCGGGTCGTGATTCGCTGGCAGCGCTTACTGATTGCTACGACTAGCGACTGGCGACCGCTCCCTTCGGCTGCCCGGGTCCCTTCACGGCGCCTTCCATCCCGGCGATGCGTCGAGCGATGCCCAGCTGGCCTGAGTGATACGCCTGGTGGAACGCGAGCAGGCTCAACAGCTCGGCGCGGCTCGTCGTTCCCTCGAAGGGATGCGGAACCTGTTCCTCCATCTGCTGGTCGCTCAGACGCGAGATCGCCGCCACGCAGCGGTCCCGCGAGCGCAGGATCCGATCACGCATCGTCTCCCAGGCGATCGCCTGGCCCGGGCCTGTGATCGGCTCCCACCCCGCGTGTGCGAGCTGGTCACTCTCCCACACCGGCGCCTCACCGATCAGTCTCATCACGTTGTTCTGCAGGCTCGTGAGGTGGCCCACGATCCAATTCGCGCAGTTGCCGCCGGGAGCAGGCTGGGCGAGCGACTGCTCGGCCGTCATCCCGTCCAAATTGACTTCGATCATCCGATACACGAGCCCGAACTGGTGGGCGATCGATTGCTGGGTCTTCATCTGCTGACTCCTTCCAAGGTGAAAGGTCATCGGCCGGGCATTCACTTCCGCGCGGTACGCTCCGCAGTCTTCTTGATGCGCTCGTGTGAGTAGTTCCAGCCGCTGCCGACCCCCGTTCGGACATCGTCGGGGATGAGTCCGATCGCGGTGTGGACGAAGGTGATCAGCGTTCCGCCCTCGATCGGCGTCAGGCGATATTGAAGATTGGACACGGCGGCAAACGACATGAAGAGCGGCCCCCAGATCTCGAGGAGCGTAGGTCGCTTGATCGCCTGGACGTGGCCCCACAGATGTCCGTTGCCCTCCCCCAGGTCGCGGAACCAACGTCCGCCGGGCCGGGCCTCGAGCTTCATGGGGAGCGGGCGGTCGTCGGCGACCTGATGGCTGGGTCCGAGCTCCTCTAGCAGGGCGTCGAACGTCACTTCGAGAGGTGCTTGCACTCGGATCTCCTGCGTGATCCGGAGCGACAGGTCGTTGGCGGTTGCGGTGGGCTGCATGTTCCTTCTCCTTCCTGAGGGTGTGCGAGTCGTCATCGGTTGATCGATTCGGCTCGTTGCTTGATCCGTCGAAGCTGATGACGCCAGTAGCGCTCGAAGGCGCCGGCCCAGACATGTAGCGGCTGGAGCCCGGACGCGTTCGTTCGATACATCATGTTCCGTCCGTGGCGCCTTACATCCACCAGACCCACGTCGCGAAGCACCCGCAGGTGTTTCGACACCGAGGGCTGGGCGACTCCGAGCAGGCGCACGAGCTCCCCGACCGGACGCTCCTCCGATGCGAGCAGCTCGAGGATGACCCGCCTTTGCGGCTCTGCGACCGCGTTGAAGACGTCGGAGCGCGTGGTGGCGCGTGGCATGCGTGCATTATATTCCCATATCGGAATGTGTCAAGCGGCAAGAATCGGCCGGGAGGACCGGCGACCAGGTGGTCGTGCTCCGCCCGCCGCAGCGCATGACCGCGCGCGCGCGGGAAGTCGCGCGCGGTCGCTTGCTCCGGTCGGGCCTAGCGCTCCAGCCGCACCATCCGGATCGCCCGCGACAGGCCGGCCGACTGGAAACGCGCCCAGTAGATCCCCGGGGCGAGCGGCGCCCCGGCCTGGTCGCGGCCGTCCCACTCGACCGCCTGGCGTCCCGCGAGGCGAGGCTCGTCGAGCACGCGGCGCACCAGGCGGCCGGTGGCGTCGAACACATTGAGCGCGACCCGACCCGCCGCCGGGAGCTCGAAGTCGAAGCGCGTCGAGCGCGCGAACGGGTTCGGCGCGTTCTGCGCGAACACGACGCCGCGCCCGGCCGGCGGCTCGACCGCCACCGGGCCCGCCGGTGAGACGAGGTAGTGGCCGGAACGGCCGTCGTCGAAGTCGAGCCGCAGCGCGATCTCGCCCGACGCGTTCATGGCGCCGAACTGGATGAGCGTGATCGTGCGCAGATCGCCGCCGGATCCGCCGGTGCCCTGCACGTCGAACAGGTCGCCGGTCGCCACCACCTCGCGGACGTCTCCCGAGGGCTCGGCGAGGTAGACCGCGGTGCGCTGCCCGCCGAACGCCGGATCGTCGAGCACCACGACGAACGCGAGCCGGCCGGACTCGGTGAACGTGCGCAGGAAGTTGACGCTCGCGATCGTCGCGCCCGGCCGGCCCGGTGCGGGCGCGCCCGGAACGGCGAGCGCCGCGAGCTGGCCTGGCGCGTTCGGCTGGTCCCACCACACGCCGAGCGGCGGCCACGAGCCGGCGTTCGAGAGGCTGGCGCGGAACGCGATGCGCCCGCCGTCGCTCAGGACCGGGCCGACGATGATGCCAAACGCTTGGCCGGTGCCGGGCGCCGGATCGCCGGCGCGCGCGACCGGCAGGAGCGTGCCGGTGTGATTCGAGTACAGCACGTACTCGGTCGCGCCGCCGCCGGCGACACGGGCGGTGAATGCCGCCTGGTCGAGACGGTTGTTGATGACCTCGCCAAAGTCGGCGGTGACGCTGTTGCCGCCGAACGTCCGCCCCGGGATGCCGGGGGCGGCCATGCCTTCCCGCACCAGCAGCGCCATGCCGCCGGCGCGCTCGACGAACAGTGCCTCGTTGTTGAACGTGTTCACGTTGTTGCCCGTCAGGTTGCCCTGGAAGGCCGCGCGCGAAGCGTTGCTCCAGCTCGTCGACTCGAACGTGTAGCCGGTCCCGATGAACTCGCCGGCGCCGCCGAATACCACACCCGCACCGACGTTCGGTGCGGGATCGCCTTCACGCAAGATCGCCGCGAGCGCCCCGCCGCGATTCGTCCAGAACGCTTCGTCGTTCGTGCTGCCGATGCCGGGGCCGACCACCGACCCGCGTACGAACGCGTGCCGCGCCTGGTTCAGCTCGAGCCCGAACGGCACCGAGCTGTATCGAACGCCAGCTGCGAATCCGGCCGCCGGATCGCCCTCGCGCACCAGGATGACGCTCGGTCCCGAGCCCATCGACCACAGGCCTTCGTTGTTGTTCTCGGTAACGCCCGTGCCCGTGAGCGACGCGCTGAACCCGAGCCGGCCGTCGCCCATCGCCGGCGGCATCAGTGCGAAGTCGAACGGGAAGCTGTTGAACACGCCGCCCCCCGCACCCGGGGCCGCGTTGCCCGCCCGCGCCTGGAGCTGGAGCCCGCCGGCCGGCTGCCACGTCCAGATGCCGCTGCGGTTCGACGACGTGACCGCAGGGCCTTCGAGCAGGGCCGTGAACGAGACCTTGCCGGTCTCGTCGAGCGACGGTACGGCGGTGACGTAGATGTCGGAGAACGGGCCGAACACCGTGCCCGGCTCGGTGCCGGGGACCGGCTCGCCCCGGAGCGCCACCTTCTGGAAGACGAAACCCGGTGACGCTGCTGCCGCCGCCGCGAGCGCCAGCGACACCGCGATCGTGAGGACGAGGACGAAGAACCGTGGCTCGACGCGTTTCATGACGCACCGCCTTTCTACTTTGGCGGCCATTCCGTTGTTGAGCTGCACGGACCCACCTTCTTAGTCCCACCGGGAGGCGATTCATTACGATGGGAGCCCACAGGCGGGAGCGGTCCGGCTCGAATCCATTGGGCGACAATCGCTTCGTGTTGACCGCTGTCAGGGTCTCTTAGGTTGAAGGTCCGATTCCTTCGCGGCGCACCCACTTAGTTGCAGCATTGGGAGCGGACGGCGTTGAATCGTGGCGGAACTCGTCCCGTCGTTACGTCCCACTCACGGGCAGGCGCCTTCCCGCAGGTCGCGTGAAATAGGACACCGCGAGCAGGACCAGAGTAATGGGCGGGAGCATCCAGGTTTGAGGGCTCTCGCCTGAGGCCCGGGCGGCGATGAACGCCATGACCAGCGCATAGGTCACCCCCGCATAGGCCCACTCCTTGAGCAGCGCGAACCCCGGGAGCAGGAGGACGACCGCGGCCAGCGGCTTGACGATGCCGAGGACAATTCGGAGGTGCTGTGGATAGCCCTGTTTGGCGAACCCGTTCACGACCTCAGGGCTGCCCGTGAGGTACGTGAGGGCTCCGAAGAGCGAGAGCGAGACGAGTCCGGTGCATACCCAGTACCCGATCTTTCGGACCATGTGCCCTCCGATTCAGGGTTTCAGGTTGTAGGAGTCCGCCATCCGGCCGGCGTCGGCCTGGTACTTGCGAGCGCGGGCCAGCTCGGCGATCTGGCGGATGTGGCCGAGGTCGTGGAGCGCCCATTCGTTCAACATCTGCGACAGGGTGATCTCGCCGTACTCCTTGTGCAGGGCGAGGCGGTCGCCCGCGCCGGCGGGGAGATCGCGCAGGAATGCGATGTTGTTCCCGCGCTGCTCCTCGAACTGATCGAAGGCATCCTCGGGGTCGGCATCGCGATAGAGGTCGAGATACATCTGCGCGTCGTCGGGCTCGAACTCCGGACGGGTCTCCGCCATGAAACGGTCGAGGCGCATGCGGTAGCAGTGGCCTTCGGAGTGCGACAGGTGGGCCAGCACCTCCGCGACCGAGAAGCGTTCGGGCGCCGGCTTCCAGCGGGCATCCGCGTCGGTCAGCTCGATCATCAGGGAGCGGAGAATCCCGGGGGTGGCCTCGAGCAGGTCCAGGCAGGGCAGTCCGTTTTCCGCCATGCGCTCATCCTACGACGTTCTCGCCGCCATCGACATGGCGGGTCCGTCCCGCACTGGTTTCGGCGAGCGGCTGTGCGTTACCGGACCAGGCAGGCTTTGGCGGTGAACGTACGACGCGCCTGGGTCAGGCGCACCAGGTAGACGCCTGCCGGGAGGCTCGGCGAGTCGGTCATCGGGACGAGATGCTCTCCGGCGCCGAGCGAGCCCACTTCGCGGTATGCCACGCGCCGACCTTTGAGGTCGAACAGCTCCAAGGTCGCCGGCTCGGCCCCCGGCAGCGAGAGTCTCACCGTCACCCCGTTCTCGGACGGATTAGGCGAGGCGCCGGCCAGGCTCAGGATCGCCCGAACGGGGATCGTCACCCACGTCGGGTCCCACGTGGTCTCCAGCCCGTGCTCCCGGACCACGAGGCGATACCCATAGCGGGCGCCCGGGGCCACGGCCCGGTCCTCGAACTCCAGGCGGTCGTCGCCCACCAAGCGGGGGCTTCTGACCTCGGCCCACTCTCCTGCGGCCGCGTCGGAGCGTTGAACGATGGCTTCCAGATTCGCGGCGTTCTCGACCGACCAGGTGAGGCGCACGAGATCCGAGTGGACTTCGACATTGGCCAGCGACACCACGACCGGAGTGGTGCCGGAGCTCTGGTTGAGAAGGACGTCGACCGCTGCTCCGTACCCGGAGTACACCACTCCATCACTAGGGTAACCGGCATCCTCCATGGCCCCGGCGCTGGCGATCGTGAGGTCGGGGCGATCGTCTCCGTTCCGGTCTTCGATGCCCACCCAGCGTGGCGACCTGCCACCCGTCGAGCAGAAGAGCGCGGTGCCCAGGGTTCCATCGCCCAAGCCAGGAACGATAGCCACTTGCGCGGTGCCGCCCACCGCAACGACATCCAGGTCGCCATCCCCGTTGAGATCCCCTACCACGGACGAACCCAGCCCTTCTACGTCCAGGTGATCGGCAACCGAGAATCTCCCTGCGCCGTCCCCGAGCATCGTCGACAACCGGGGGGTGCCTGTCGTGACCAGGTCCAGGTTGCCATCTCCGTTCAAATCGCCCGCGGCGAGACCCCACGCGCCTTCTGCGGGCGAGTCGATGCGCGGCCCGAGCCCCGTCGGGCCGCCGACCATGACGGACACCGTTTGGCCTCTCCCCAGAACCAGGTCCGGACGCCCGTCGCCGTTGACGTCCCCAATCAAGACGGACCCGTACACTCCCGGCGCGTACGCCTGGGGGGCCGCGAAGGTTCCGTCCCCGTTCCCGCGAAGTACTGTGCCACCAGATCCCAACACCAGGTCGTTGTGCGTGTCGCCATCCAGATCGCCGATAGCCACCGATGCATCGCCACTCGCGACCATCGTAGGCAGCCCAAAGTTTCCCGCCCCGTCGCCCAGCAGCACCGAGGTTCGCAATTCACAGGCGACCGCGAGGTCGAGTTGCCCGTCTCCATTCAGGTCGCCGAGGGCCACCGCCTGTGGAGTCTCGCCGACTTCGAAGGGGCCGCCCGGAACGAGCGTCCCAGTCCCGTCGTCGAGAATCACATGGGCCTCATGATCCAGGATGTCCACGGTGGCACCACCGTGGGCGATGACGAGATCCGACCGACCGTCCCCGTTGAGATCCCCGCTTGCCGCGGGTCCCGAGTTGAAGTTCAACGCGCGCGAGATGCGGGGACCGAACGTGCCGTCGCCGTTTCCTTTTGCCACCCAGACATGGGCACCACCATTGACCGTCGCCATGTCGGGCAGACCATCCCGGTCGAGATCGCCGAACGCGACCTCGGCCGCCCATGCGGCGGCAATGCTGGGCCCAAGGAAATCGCCACCACTGTTCTTCCGGACGAAGGTCGCGCCCGGCCCCCGGGAGAGCAGCTCCCCGCGACCGTCACCGTCGAGATCGACGAACCACGGGTTTTCACCTTCTATGTAGGCACTGCTCCCGTAGCGAAACGTCCCGTCGCCATTCCCAAGCAATACGAAGCCGTAGCTGGAGCTCGGGCAGCCCCGAAAGCAGTCCGCCTGGAAGACCGCCACATCGGGAATGCCATCCCCATTCACCTCGCCGATCGCAGCGCCCTTGAAACGGTTGTCCGGGTAGATCTCATCAATGTCGGGACCCGGCGAGAACGAACCGTCTCCGTTCCCCAGCATGATGCTGATGGTCTCGAGATCGTCGACGGGGTCATACCGCAAAGTCACGAGGTCCATGCGCCGGTCACCACTCAAGTCCCCAAAGGCAACAGGCCGCGCGGGAATCGCCAATCCCTGGGGTGGGGCGAACGAGCCGCCTCCCAGATTGAACCGAACGACCGGATCATTCCTGAACGCGAACAAGTCGGGGGCTCCATCTCCATTCACATCGTCGAACTGCCAATCGGCCCAAGGCGAGGTGACCGCCGGTTGGAGAGTGCCGTCCCCGTTCGAGAGCAGAGTGGAAAACGTGCCAATGTTGTTCCATGCCGCCACATCGAGCAGGCCGTCGCCGCTCAGATCCATCAGTCGGACCGTAGTCGGCCAGGCATCGGTCGGATAGTCGCCGTTCGGTTGCAGCGAACCGTCCTCGGCTCCGATCAGGACGGAGATGCCTCCTCCGTAGTAGTTCGCGGTCACGACGTCCGGGATACCGTCGGCGTTGAGGTCGCCGATCGCGACCGACGTGGAACCAGGTCCGGTCGCATAAGGCGTGGCGTAGCTGCCGGAGAATCGCGGGGTGGCGGCCACCGGATTCGGGCCCACTGCCAACGCGATCATCAAAACGGTGGCCATCGCCGGAGCAAAGGGGTAAGAGCTCCGAATGCGAGACTGCGCCATGTGTGGGTGCTTCATTGCGACGCGGAACGTCCGGCGAGGGTCCCGGGCCTGCCTTCCGTCCGGGATGGGTGGAAATGGACTTCTGGCCGTCCGTGAAAGTGACTCAGCCTACCACTCGCTAGCTCGCCGACATAGCGTGCATCTCGTCATTCATATTGCGATTTACATTAACACCGGCTGACCATGCAATAGGCCGTTTTCAAGCGAGACAGTCACTCATATCGCATGGGGATGGAACGGGCGCCGCCGCCCGCGTTCAGAATCGGAAGCGGATCAGATCCCACTGCGCGAGCCAGGCGACGAAGCCCAACCCCGCGGCCGCCACCAGCGTGTAGCCGAACCGCCATCCGCGACTCGCCGCGGAGTCGCTCCACACGACCCGCATGCCGAGTAGGCAGACGAAAGCGGCGCCGATCAGCACGAGTGGGAGCGCCATCACCACCGTGAACCAGGGCGGCACGCCGTACTCGAGGCCCGAGCCGATACCGGCGGCGAGCCCGGCGAGGAAGAGAACGCCCAGCGCCGAGACGGTGATCGCGACGCGGCGGGGTCCGGGACGCGGCTTGGCGCCCGCGACCTCCGCTCGACCGCGGCGAACGAGTGCTGCGACCGGCGCGCTCACGAGCATCGCGAGGAACACCAGGATGCAATACCCGAGCAGGATCGCCTGGGCAATAGCGGTTGCATACCAGGGCACGCGCTCGTAGACGCGGGCGATGCCGCCGCCGGTAAACATGTGGCGCACGCTCCCGCCGGCCGCGGGATCGAACGCCACGACGCTGTGCCCGTCCGTCCGCTGGAACAATCCCGGCGCGATGGCGGTGAATCGGGTGCCGCGAAGCGACAGCGTGCCGCCCGAGTCGACGCGGACCTCGATGCGGTTGCTGAGGCTGACGAACCGCTCGATGCCGCGATGACCGTATCGGTTGAAGGCGTAGGTGCCCGCGCAGCGACGCGCTTCGCGCGCGGCGTCGGCCATGGCGGTCGGCCGCGCGATGGGACGCTGGTCCGGGAAGAAGCGATCGAGGAGCGCGGCGAGCACCTCCTCGCGCGCCGCTCCCCCGCCGCTGCCGTTGAACGCGAGGAAGAACCCGGTCCCCTGCTCGGGTAGCAGGTAGAGCAGGCTCGCGAAGCCGGCGCCGTCCCCGTCGTGCCACAGCGCGCGCTCGCCGTTCTGGAAGCGCTCCCAGAAGCCGAGCGCGACCCCCGGCAGCCGTTCGTGCTGGGCGAACTGGCGCCGGTGCATCTCCCCGACCGCGGCCGCTCCGAGCATCCGTCGGCCGCGATACTCGCCGCCCTCGAGGTGGGCGATCATGAACCGCGCCACGTCGGAGCCGGTCGAGGTCATCATCGATGCGGGTGCGGTCTGGACGTAGTCGAATGCGATCGGGTGCGGCGGATCGGAGTCGTCGTGCCCCACGGCGAGGTCGGCCGGCATCATGGGGCGCGGCGCGAAGCTGCTGCGCGTCATGCCGAGCGGCGCGAAGAGGCTGTCCTGCATGAACCGGGCGAACGGGATCCCGGAGACCTCCTCGACCAGGTACCCCGCGAGCGCCATGCCGTGGTTCGAGTAGCAGAGGAACCGGCCCGGCGGCTGGATGCGATCGGGCAGCCGGCGTGCGAGGTACTCGCCGAGCGGCAACGCGCCTTCGGGGCCGCGCGCTTTGCGCGCGATGTTGCGGTCGTCGAATCCCGCGGTGTGCGTGAGGAGATGGAGCAGCGTCACCGGCGGGTCGGAGTTCTCAGGCACGTGGAACCGCCGCAGGTGCCGGTTGACGTCCTCATCGAGCGCGAGCCGGCCCCGCTCGACCAGCCGCATCGCGGCCGTCGCCGTGAAGACCTTGGACACCGACGCGACGCGGAAGATCGTACGCTCGGGGTCGACCCGGGTGCCACGGTCGTCGGCGACGCCGTAGCCGCGGGCCAGGAGCACGGCCGTGTCGCGCACGGCTACCAGGACGCCGCCCGGCACATGGTTCCGCGCCATGGCGGCCGTCATCGCGGAATCCGCCAGCCGCTCGAGCGCCCCGACGTCATCCAGGCCCCGCGCTTGGGCGGAAGGCACACCGGGGCCGCACGCGCCGGCCAAAGCCAGCGCGCCCGACGCGAGGAGTACGACGCATCGGCGAATGGTGGCGACCTCCGAGACGGTGTGGGCGACGGTTGGGCAGACGCTTGGATGGGCCGCCGCGCCGGAACGTTGGAAGCGTCGCCCGCCGGCTTACCTCACGTGGACGATCTTCCGCGTCTCGGAGAGGGCTCCCGCCTGGAGCCGTGACCAGTAAACCCCTGTCGCGAGCGTGCTTCCGTTCAGTTCTCGTTCGTAGGTCCCCGGCGCGAGCACCTCGTTCACGAGCAATGCGATCTCATCGCCGCGAACATCGTACACGGCGAGCCGGACGTGATTCCGACCGGTTCCCGGCGGGATCGTGAAGCGAATCATCGTGGCGGGCGTGAAGGGATTCGGGTCGCTCCGGAGCGCGAAGACGCCACGCGGCGCGCTTCCGGGCTCCACGGAGGCGCTCACGCCCGCGTACTTGATCGTCACGTAGTCGAGCCCGGTCCCGCTCCCGCCGCTCGAACCGGTCACATAGACAGCGCCGGACGAGTGGACGGCGATCGAATACGGAGTGTCATAGAAGTTCGCCGAGCCGTTGTAGCGCTCGGTCCAGCGCACCGTGCCTGATGGATCATAGGAAAGCGTTGCGAAGTCGTACTGGGTCGTGGCGTTGCCGTAGCTCGACCCGGTCACGTAGGCGTTACCCGACGCATCGACCGCAATCGCGGTGGCCCAATCGGCGCCGGCGGCCGGACCGTTGTACCGGCGCACCCAGAGCTCCGTGCCCGCGGCGTTGTACTTGACGGTAGCGAAGTCATCCGAGCTGTTGCCGGTGACGAACACGTTGCCGTTCCCGTCGACCGCGAGGGCCGCGGCACGATCGTAGTCGTTGGCGGGCACGGTCGACGGCCCGTCATAGCGGCGGACCCATTGTTCTGTTCCCGCGGCGTCGTACTTGATCGTCGCGTAATCGTGGTTGGTGCCGTTCCCGGTGCTCAGCCCGGTGACGTAGACATTGCCGGCCGAGTCCAAGGTCAACGCTGCCGGAGCATCAGAACCGAATCCGCCGTGGTAGGTCCGCACCCACTGCTGGACTCCGTCGAAGTCGTACTTGATCGTGGTGTAGCCGGAATTGGTCCGGCCCGTCACGTAGATGCCGGAAGCGTCGCAGGCAATCGCCGCGGGCACGTCCTCTCCATTTCCCGAATCAAATCGCCGCACCCAGACCTCGGCGCCACCCGGGCTGTACTTGATCGTGATGATATCGAGGCCGGTGAGGGTTTCGACGTTGTAGCCCGTCACGTAGACATTGCCATCGTGATCGACGGCGATGTCGACGCCGGCGTCGCCCTCGCCGATGGTTGTGAAAAACTGTTGCCAGAGCTTGTCGCCGGCGGCGTTGTATTTCGCGGTCATGAAATAGAATGCGCCGGCACTACTTCCAGTCACGTAAACATTGCCGGCATCGTCGGTCGTGATCGCGGCCGCGGCATCGTTCCCGCCTCCATCCAGCGGCCGGAGCCACTCCTGAACTCCTGCCGAGTTGTACTTGATCGTTGTCCAGTCGTCCGCGCCCGACGTGGCCGTGGTTCCGGTGACGTAGACGTGGCCGTCGGCACCCACGGTCATCGCATACGCAACGTCGCTGTAGGGGGTCGGGCTGGCGTATCGCGCCACCCATTCTTGTGTGACCTGCGCCTGAGCAGTCGAAATCACGGACCCGAGAATCAGGAGTGCCAGGAACGGAGTCTTCATGACGGTACCTCGTGGAAGGTTCTCGGTCGGCTCGAGCTGCACGGACCCGCCTTCTTAGTCTCTCAGAGAGTCGGTTCATTACAAGGGGAGTCGAACCCCTCACGTGCCGGAACCGGTCGACCCCTCCAAAGGCGTGCGACGTTCGCTCTCCTCCACCCAACCCGTCGGTCTTTGGAATGCGTTGGGCGACAGCCGCTTCGGGCCGGCGGCCTCAGGTCCGATCCACTCGGTTTCCGCCTCGCGCCGGATGTGCTCCAGCACGCGGAGATGGATCGTCCCCACGAAGCCGTCCGCCCACAGCGACCAATAACTCCGCGGCTGGATGCGCAGCACGTACCACGTGCTGCCGGCGAGGCGCGTGCCCCCGTCCGGTAGCGCCGAGAGACGGAACTCGCCGCGGATCGCGCGGAAGCCGTCGGCCATGTGCGGCGCCACGACGTGGCGCCATGGACTCAGCTCCCGCATCGGATCCGGTTGCTCAGTCACGTCGAACGTCAATCGTCGTGGCGCGTCCCAGGCGGTGATCGGCTCCACGAACGCGCCGGTCGAGAACTCGCACCGCCTCAGCGCGCCGACGCCGTGGCCCCGGATCGTCGCCCGCTGTGGATAGGCGACGCCCAGGCGGAACAGCAGCTCGTGCGGCGGTGGCAGCTCGTCGAACGACACGACGTGCCGCCACACGACCTCGGGCGGCGCCGCCACGTCGACGCTCGACACGACTTCGTGAACCGGCGGCGGCAGCGCGGGCAAACGCGTCTCGAGCCCGGCGAGCAAGGGGATCGCGAGCACCGCCAACGTCGCGGGGGCGAGGTTCCCGCGGCGCTGGCGCGCGAGCTGGCGGCCGAACAGCCCGCCCATCGCCGCGATCGGAACCGCGAGCGGGAACCCCATGACCACGCACACCATGCCCTCGACCGCGAACAGGAGCAGCGCGCCCGCGACCAGCAGCAACCCCGTCGTCGCGACCAGCACCGTCTCGCGGACCGGGCGTGTCCGGTAGCGGTTGTGAACGAACCCGGAGACCACGCTCGCGACGAACGGCGTGCCGAAGAACACCGAGAGGCCATAGCTCTTGAATACCACCGTGCAAAGGACCGCGAGTGTGAGCCCGATCGCCAGGCTCACCCCGAGGCCGAGCATCGCGCTGCGAAGGCGCCGATCGATCGCGGGCGTCGCGGGTCCGCTCGGGGCCGGCACGTCGGACGGCGCGATCGGCGGACGCGAGGGCATGAAGCACAGGATGATCATCACCACGTAGTTGAGGACCGGCACGAAGAACATCAGCCCGCTCCATGCGGAGCGGCCGGCATCCACGGCGCGGCGCACCGTCATGCTGGCGCCGATCCAGAGGAACGGCAACGTCCACAGGAACAGCGGGGTGCGAATCCATGGCGTCAGCTCCGTGCGTACGTCGCGCACCGTGCCCGTCGGATTGAGGTAGTCGATCGGCGACCAGAAGACGTTCGCGGCGAGACGCATCACGGTGGCATCGACGAGGTACTTCGCGACCATCAAGGTGAGGCCCCACACGAGGTAGTCGCGGCGCCCGACGGGCAGGCGTAGCGAGAACCACAGCCGCAGCGTGTCGCGGACTCGGCGCATGAGCGACACCCTGCCACGCGCGAGGCGCCGCGACTAGATTGGAGTTGTTGCCTTCTTCGCGGCGCACCATCCTGGCAAGGTGGGCATCGTTTCCGTCGAGCGGCCCCGAGGCGTAGATTCCAGCGATGCACCTCGGTTCCGGTGACAAGCCCGGCTCCTGCGAGATGACCGCGCGGCCCACGCTAGATCAGCCGCTGTTGTGGCTGGCGCCGGTCCTGCTCCTGCTCGCGTCGCCCGCGTTCGCGCAGCCGGGTGCACTTCAGGATTCGACCCTCGACAACCTCGTCCACGCCACGAACTACGTGACCGCAGCGCCCGGCACGCTGGGAGCGGTCCTCGAGCGTGGCAAGGGTCCCATCGACATGGTGCTGGTTTCGGGATTCGGCGTCGGCGCCTCGGCGTTCGAGGGGTTCATGCGGCGCAACCAGGGTCGCTACCGCATGTTCGCGGTGACGCTGCCGGGGTTCGAGGGCTCGCCTGCGCCGCCCATGCCCGCGCCGGGCACGAGCTACGGCGACCAGACCTGGACGCGCGCGGCGATCGAGGCGGTCGTGAAGCTGATCCGCGAGAGGAAGCTCGCCCGGCCGGTGCTGGTGGGGCACTTCATCAACGGGACGCAGGTGACGATGCGCATCGCCATCGATCACCCTGAGCTGGTGCGGGCGGTCGTGCTGCTCGCCGGCACGCCCCGTTTCGAGCCGGTAAAGCCGTCGCGGTTCTGGCCGAAGGACCTCACCCTCGAGCGGAAGGTGCAGGCCGTGGATCAATTCAGCGCGCCCCGCTGGTTCAAGACCGTCACGCGAGCGACCTGGGTGAAGGGAAACTTCGTCGCCACCGATTACTCGGCGGACTCCGCGCTCGGTGCGCGCTTCGCGGATCGCGCCAACGAGCCCCCGCTCCCGGTGCTGGTGCGGTACCTGTGCGAGTTCCACGCTTCGGATCTATGGCCGGAGTTGGATCGCGTGCGCTCGCCGTTGCTCGTGATTCAGCCCTCGTTCACCACGGCGGTGCGGTCCGACACCACACGGAGCTATCTCCAGGGGTACTTCGAGGAGCCCTGGAGGGGAAGGCTCGAAGGCCGGCCCCGCACGGAAACGACGTTTCTCGAGAACGCCGGCATCCTGGTGATGGAGGATCAGCCGGTGAAGGTCGATCGCGCGATCGCCGACTTCCTGAAGCGCATGGGCAAGTAGGCGGACGCGGCGATCAGGAGAAACGCCAGGACGCAGAAGTAGAGGATCGTCTCCCTGGGCTCCTGGAGCTGCAGCACGGCGGGGGTGGCTTCCTGCGCCTCCGGATGGAGCAGCGTGTAGAGGCGGGTCACCTTCCAGTAGCTGACCACGCAGCAGAGCGCTGGGATGAGCGCCGGGTGCGGCAGCCACAGCACGGAGCGCAGGCGCTGGATCCGGTGAAGCCCGGTCATCCAAAGGGCCGCGCTGGCGAACACGATCGAGGAAACCACCGCGTTCGTGAGGCTGCTCAATCTTCCGTCCGTGTTTCCGAGGTTGTGCAGGTTCATTTCCTGCTGGACGTTGTGTGCCTCGAACCACGCCGGCGTTGCCAGGTGCAGGAGGCGCTGTCCCCAGCTGATCTCTTCGCCGGCGGCCCAGAAGAGGGCGAGCGTCAACACCAGATAGCCGAGCGCCCAGACGCGCTGCCGGTCCTTCCAGAGCGACCAGGCCAGCCAGCCGGCGGTGAGCGAGCCGAGGCTCAGCAGCAGCACCTGCCCGTACTCCATCCAACCGTCTTCGTCGGTGATGGTCAGGAAGAACTCGGGCCGATGAAACGCTGCCCAGATGCTCCACAGCCACCAGGCGACCGGCACGAGCGCGACGGCCCATGCCGTTGCAAGGGGCAGGTTGCGCTGAGGGTCGGTGGGTCCCAGGCGGCCGCCGCTGACCGCGCGCCGGACCGGCCAGGCGGCCACCGCCACCGCTGCCAGGACCATCAGGCCGGCGCCGTAATCCGGGAGCCCGTCCTTCAGCCACGTCAGGACGCGCGGATCGATCACCTCTGCTTCCGACCCAGGACCGAGATCAGCCCGTCCGCGATCGAGCCGCGCCAATTCTCAGAGTTGTGCCCCCCGGCGAACTCGCGATAGTCCACGTCGTACCCTTTGAGCTGCAGGACGTCTCTCAGCTCGCGGTTCGTTCCGAGCAACGCCGCGCCCATGTCGTAGATGCCGATATCCATGTAGAACCGGATCGGCAGTCGTGGGCTCGCCTTGAAGGCTTCGATCAACAGCCCGGTCTCGCGCGGATACAATCGGTGTGTGAAATCGGCATCGACGGTCTGCCACGTCTTGCTGACCCAGTACGACCCGGACAGCGAGACCACATTGCCGATCGTGCCGGGGTGCGTGAAGGCGCAGTAGCTGGAGCAAAAGCCGCCCAGGCTGGAGCCTGCGACCGCGACGTTCTTCGGCCCGGGAAGAATCGTGTACCGCGAACGCGCCCACGGCACCACCTCGGTGGCGATGAAGTCTGCGAACGGCTTGCTCCCGGGCAGGTCCCGATTGCGCTTGCCCATCGACCAGACCATGACCGCGATGGTGGGGCCGAGCTTTCCGTCGGCGATCAGGTTGTCCAGGATGGTCGGCGTCGGGATTTCCACCTGTGCGGTGTCGGGATTGCCGCCGAAGATTCCACCGTCGAAGACCACCAGCAGGTTGCACGCGGTCTTCGCTTCGTAGGCGGCCGGCACGTAGATCGAGATCTTGCGCTCCTCGTTGAGCAGCGCGCTCTTGATGGTGGTCTGAACGACCTTCCCCTTCCGCACACCCGCGCGCGGCGTGATGTAGGGCTGTGCCGGAGCGTTAGGCATCTCGAGAAGCGCGTCGACGGTGTGAATCTCCTCGGTGGTCTCGACGCCGCCGGCGCCCGTCCTCCGTACTTGCGTGAGGTTGAACGCGTACACGAAGCGGGCATCGGTGGGCACCACCTGGGTCGCAAAGAACAGACGCGTCCTGCCCAGGCGGGTCATCGCGAGGCCCATGAAGTCCGGGCCCCCGACGAGCTCGGCGCTCCGGGTGCTGTCGGTGCCCAGGCACACGAAGGTGACCTGCATCTCCGACGGGTTCCCGGCAATGGAGTCGATGAGAGGGCCGTGCCGCCTGCGTTCGGTAGCGAACGCCTGCACGGCATTCGGATCGTCGAGCGACGCCTCCCACAAGTCATAGAGCGCTCGCGTCGGATAGACCTGCCTTGCGAGCTGCTTCTCCTCCGGAGACGGCACTCCCGCGCTGCCCGTTGCGGCGACGACCATGAGGCAGACGAGAACCAGGACGCTCATGGGCCCGTGTAACCCGTGCCGACCTCGCGCTCCGGGCTCTCCGCCGCCGTGGAGAAACGCCAGGAGTCCGAGACGAAGTTGAAGGCTCCGACGAACTCTGCCCCGGCGGGCCGCGGCTGTGCACCGTGTGTCATCGCGATCGGCTGGGCGTCGACCGTGCCCGCCGCAACGTCGATCAGGTACTGACGATTCCCCTGGGTGGTGACTACATAGCGTTGGGGGCCGAGGCGATACAGGTTGACCAGCGCATAGCCACCGGTGTCGGGCCAGAGGTCGACCCTGGGTTGGGGACCGGTGCCACCCTCGAGAACGAGGACGCGATCGAATTCGGCCAGCACCGGATGCGACTGATGCAGGCGGATCGCGAGCACCCGGTCGGAATCCGGGAACCGGTATCGAGCGGTCGCCTTGTAGGCGAGGAGTCCGAACGAGAGCGTGTTCACCGCGATCGTGAACACGAACATCAGCCACCAGCGCGTCATCCAGAGCACGCCCACCGCGACCGAGATGAGGGCGAGCCCCCACACGAACCGGGGACGAATCGCTCCTTGAATCGTCCTCATCACGTTCGGCCTCCCCAGCTCACCCGCCGGGCCGTGAACCGTCCATCGTGATCCCTCTCACCCCCCACGCGATCGGCAGTCCAACGCACACCATGTGGATGAAGAGCTGCGGCCAGCCCATCGGGCCGGGCCAGCGGGGCGGCGTGCCGAGGTACAGGCTGCGCACCCAGGACAGCACCGGAAGCGTGCCGTAGTTCATCGCCGCGAACACGATCACACCGTACAGGGGCCCAACGATCAGGAGCGGCGCCGTGTGGAGAAAGGCAACCCGACGGCTGAGGGCGTAGAAGACCAGCGTCGCCGTCAGGGCGACGGTGAAGTGCATGGCCAGGCCGATTGCCGCCATGCCCGTGCCGGCGTCGAGCGCGCCCCGTCCCCAGAGTGCCGAGGCAACGCCCTTCAGCACCATCGCCGGAGGACGACCGGCCTGAACCCAGGCCTGGACGCACGCCGCCGTGATGTCGAGCACACCACACAGCAGCCAGCCGGTGAGAATCCCCTGACTGGTGCTGACCTGCGGCTGGATCGTTGGCGTCATCGCGGGGAGAGTCTACTCGCGCGCGCGGGTGAGCGGGGAATCAGTTCCGGTCAGACCGCGACGCCCATGGCGCGGCGATCGTCCCGGCGCCCCGCCGCGTACTCTTCCCACGCGGCCGCCAGGCGCTGGATCCCCTCGCTCACCAGCTCGGGATCCCCGACGAACGGCAGCCGCAGGTGATCCTGGAACCGGCCGCTGGGTGAGTTCGAGGTTCCGGGCACGATCGCGACCCCGCGGCGCCGCGCCAGCGTCGCCAGCTCGGCGACGTCACCGAACGGGATCTGCAGCCAGAGCGAGAGCCCCCCGGCCGGCCGCCGGAACTTCCAGCTCGGAAGGTGACGCTCGAGGAGGCGCGACGTGTGCTCGAGCCGCTCGCGCGCCTGGCGCCGGCGCGTCGTGCGCAGCTCGCCGGCGTGCGCGAGAGCGCGCACCGCCACCGCCTGCGAGACGATCGACCCGCTGAGGTCGCTCACCACCTTGAGGCGGGCGAGTCGGGTGATGACGTTCTCGGGGCCCCGAATCCAGCCCACGCGGAGCCCGCCCCAGAACAGCTTGCTCAGCGAGCCGACGGTGAGCCACGTGGCCCCCCTCGCCAGCGCCGCGAGCGGCGCCGGAGGCTCGTCATCGAGCGTGAGGTCCGCGAGCGTCAGGTCCTCGACCCACACCGCCGAGGAGGCTTCGGCGATCCGGGCGACCTCACGCCGCGCCGTCACCGGAAGGATCGACCCCGTCGGATTGTGTCCCGTGGGCAGCAGGTAGACGGCGCGAGGCGCGACGCTCGCAACCGTCTCGCGCAACGCCTCGACCTGCACCCCCTGTGGACCGGACGCCACGCCATCCAGTCGGGCGCCGAATGCCGAGAAGGCGTCGATCGCGCCGAGGTAGGTGGGATCCTCGAGCACCACGCGGTCGCCCGGCTCGATCAGGAGGTTCGCGAGCAGCGAGATCGCCTGCTGCGCGCCGTTCGTGACCAGCACCTGGTCCGGGCGCGTCGGCAGTCCCGAGCGTTCGAGATGGGCCGCGATCGCCTCGCGCAAAGGGGCCAGGCCGAACGGCACGTAGCCGTGACCCTGCAACAGCTCCGCCAGGACGGGCCGCGACTCGTTCCACAGGCGCTCGAAGACTTCGGGCATGCCCTCGAAGTGCGCACCGTGGAACTCGATTTCGGCCCCGGTGTGCACCACCAGTCCGCGGAACACCTCGTTCCGCAACCCCATCACCGCGGCCGCGCCTTCACGGACCGCCAGGACCCGGGCGGGCGAGCGGCGAACGGTCGTGCCGCTTCCCTTCCGGCTCTCGAGCCGCGCCTCATCGACCAGCCGGTCGTAGGCCTGAACCGTGGTGGTGCGGCTCACGCCCAGGAGCTCGGCGAGCCTGCGCTGCGCGGGGAGCCGGGTGCCTGTGACCAGCTCTCCGCGATCGATCGCGGTCCGGATCGCGTCGGCCAGCCGCAGATAGAGAGGGCCGTCTCCGGCCCTCCAGTCGCCCAGGAGCTCAACGAACCGCGGCTGAATCATCAGGTCATCCCAGTCCACTTTGGTCTGATTGGCTATTGAATGGTCTCTAGCCTACGCGCACAGTTGTGCCGAAGCCAGCACTTTTTCTGGAGGGAGCGACGATGATCAAGAACTTGGATACTGGATTGGCCACCAAGGCGAGCCGCCTGCCGGCTTGGGCATTCCTCGACGGGACGATCATTCCGTATGCGGAGGCACGGTTCGGATTGCTCACCCACGCGCTCCATTACGGGACCGGACTCTTCGCCGGCGTGCGGGCCTACTGGAACGACGAGGAGCGGCAGCTGTTCGTGTTCCGGCCCGAAGATCACTTTCGCCGTTTCCTCGAGTCCGCACGCCTCCTGCGGATGGACCTCCCGTACTCGGTCGAGGATCTCACCCGCGGCGTGGTCGACCTGTTGCGCAGGGAGGGCTACGAACAGGACACCTACATTCGTCCGGTCGCCTTCTACGGCGACGAGAGCCTCGGCGTGCGCCTGCACGACCTGACCCCGCGCGTCGGCATCGCGTCGCTGCCCACACAGTTCATCGATCGGCCGGCCGGCGCCCACGTCTGCTTCTCGTCGTGGCGGCGCGTGTCGGACAACGCCATTCCGCCGCGCGGCAAGTTCGCCGGGTCGTATGTGAACTCGGCCCTCGCCAAGACCGATGCCGTGCTGGCCGGCTTCGATGAGAGCCTCATGCTCAATGACGCCGGGCACGTCTGCGAGGGCTCGGTCGAAAACGTGTTCATCGTCCGGCGCGGCGAGGTGCTCACGCCGCCGATCACCGACGACGTGCTGGAGGGCATCACGCGCTCCACCATGATTCAGCTGGCCACCGAGCTGGGTCACACCGTGGTGGAGCGCTCGGTCGACCGCACCGAGGTCTATCTCGCCGACGAGGCGTTCTTCTGCGGCACCGGCATCCAGGTCACCCCCATCACCCGTGTGGATCACCGTCCGATTGGCGACGGGACGACCGGACCCATTACGGAGGCGCTGCGCGATCGCTTCTTCGAGGCCGTGCGCGGTCGATCGGCGCGTCACCGTGCGTGGTGCCGTCCGGTGTTCGAGAAGGCCCGCCCCGGGGCGGAGACGCTGGTCTCAGCGGGCCGCTGATTCGGAGCAGGCAGCTCGGGATCTATGCCGACCGAGGCACGGGCGGCTATAGTCCCGCGCCGTGCACTCCGGAACCCGACTCGGACCCTACGAAATCGTCTCGCTGCTCGGCGCGGGCGGCATGGGCGAGGTGTATCGCGCGCGCGACTCCCGCCTCGGTCGTGACGTCGCAATCAAGGCGCTGCCTGCCTCCCTCGCTCACGACGCCGATCGCCTGGCGCGGTTCGAGCGCGAAGCGCGTCTGCTCGCCTCGCTGAACCATCCGAACATCGCCGCGATCTACGGACTCGAGGAAGCGGGCGGACATCGCTACCTGGTGCTCGAGTACGTGGAAGGCGAGACGCTCGCCGCGCGTCTCGGAAAGGGGTCGCTGTCGCTCGACGAGACCTTGCATGTGGGGCGCGACATCGCGGCGGGAGTCGAGGCGGCGCACGAGGGCGGCGTCGTCCATCGCGACCTGAAGCCGGGAAACGTGATGCTCACGCGCGCCGGGGCGGTGAAGGTGCTCGACTTCGGGCTGGCGAAGAGCGGTGCGGACGCGGGCCCGGAGTCCGGCCTCTCGGCCTCGCCGACCATGACCTACGGCGCCACCCAGGCGGGCATGGTGCTGGGCACCGCGGCCTACATGTCACCCGAGCAGGCGCGCGGCAAGCACGTCGACCGCCGCACCGACATCTGGTCGTTCGGCTGCGTCCTCTACGAATGTCTCTGCGGCAGGCCCGCGTTCGAGGGCGAGACGGTCTCCGATCTCGTCGCGCGCATCCTCGAACGCGAGCCCGACTGGAGCGCCCTCCCCGCGCGCACGCCCGCACGCCTGCGGGATCTGCTGCGGCGCTGCGTGGTGAAGGACCAGAAGCAGCGGCTGCGCGACATCGGCGACGCGCGCGTCGAGCTGGATCAACTGCTCGGGCTCGGAACGTCGGGCGCGCTGGCTGCAGCCGAGGGATCCGATTACGGCGCGAAGGTCCGCGCGGGTTTGCCCTGGTGGGCCGTCGTCGCGATCGTGGTGGTGGCGATCGGCGCCACGGCACTGATCCAGCCCCGGATGAGCCGTCGCGGCGAGATCGTCGCGCGGCACTTCGAGATCGCGGCGCCCGGGCCCTTCCAGCTGACCGGAGACCCGGTCGAATGCGCAATCTCGCCAAGTGGCCGAATGCTGGCGATGGTGCTCCTGGATTCATCCGGTACCCGCAGCCTCTGGGTGCGGGACATGAACTCGTTCCGGGCGCGGGCGTTGCCTGGGACGAACGGCGCCACGCAACCGTTCTGGTCGCCCGACAACCAGTCACTCGCGTTCTTCACGGTGAGCAAGTTGAAGAAGATCGCGATCGCCGGCGGCGACCCGGAGGTCCTTTGCGACGTGCGATCGGCGCGCGGCGGCACCTGGGGCGGAAGCGGTGTGATCCTCTTCGCGCCCAGCTCGAATGGCCCGCTCTTCACGATTCCCGCCGGGGGCGGCGACGCGGTGGCGGTGACCCGGCTCGACTCGACCCGGCGCGAGACCGCCCATCGTTTTCCCCACTTCCTTCCCGGCGGCCGTCACTACCTGTACAGCGTTCTCGGCAGTCATGCGGGCCGGGTCGAGATCGTCGCGGGGGCGCTCGGTGACACATCCCGGCGACCGGTGTTCTCGGCCGAGGGCGGCGTCTCGTACTCGGCCAGCGGACACTTGCTGTTCACCCGCAAGGGTGTGCTGTCGGCACAGCGATTCGATCCGCGCTCGCTCCGGCTCTCGGGTGAGCCGGTGTCACTCGGCGACGCACCGCCGTTAGCGACCGCCACGGGTGCACCGCTCGCGTCGAGCGCCGTAGACGGAACGATGGCCTACATGTTTCAGCCACTCCCCACCAATCGGATCGCCTGGTTCGACGCCGCCGGTCACGAGATCGAGCAGGTTCCGCTCGCGCCCGGAGCCTACGCCGGTCTCGTCCTGTCTCCGGACGAGCGCTGGGCGCTGATCCACCATGCGCTTTCGACGACCGAGTTCGAGCTGTTGGTCGTGGATCTCGAGCGCGGCACGACCAGCCGCGTGTCATCGGAAGCGCAGATCGAGACCTTCGCGTTGTCGCCGGACGGCAAGCGGGTCGCCTACACCGAGGGCACCCGCGGCCCGCAGGCAGTCATGGTGGCTCCGGTGGACGGCAGCGGACCGGCCGAGACGGTCATTCCGTCGGGAACCGACTTTCGCCGCATGGATGGATGGACTCCCGACGGCAAGGCGCTCGTCATCGAGCGACTCGATGCTCAAACCCAGTGGGACATCTGGATCCTTCCGCTCGAAGGCGCCCGACAGCCCCGCCCCTACCTGCGCCAGCCGGCGAACGAGACGCGCGCAAGAGTCTCTCCCGATGGACGCTGGATCTGCTACAACTCCGACGAGTCGGGTCGTTCGGAGGGCTACGTTCAGTCGTTCCCGACGCCCGGACGTCGCTACCAGCTCACCACCGACGGCAGCGGCATCTTCCGAGTCTTCGGCTGGAAGCCCGATGGACGGAGTCTCGCACTGGGGGCGACTCCGAATCGCGTCGTGCGTGCGGTCGACGTGATTCCGGGAGAGGCGTTTCGCGCCGGTCCCCCGCGGCCCGTGTCCCGACTGCCCGAACAGATCTTCGGAGCCGACATCGACCGCGATTGGAAGCGGACGATCGCGATCGTACCGGCGGGGAAGCAGGCGGATCCGACGATCCGCGTCGTGCTCGACTGGCCCGCGATGATCGCGCGTCGCTGAGAGTCCCTCCTACCTGCTCGGTGGGGTCGGCGCACGTTCGAAGCTGCGGCACGAGCGCTTCGCTCATCTCGCCTCCGGTGGGTGTGAGACCCTTCGAGACCCCTTGACAAGAAACATTGTCAGTGGTCCAATCCTGCCATGTTGGACCTCGAAGTCATCGACGATCCAGCCACCGCGGTGGTCGCCCTCGACCCGGTGCGGGCCCGGCTCCTGGCCGAGCTCGTCGAGCCCGGCTCGGCCGCATCGCTCGCTCCCCGGATGGGCCTCGCCCGCCAGAAGGTGAACTACCACCTGCGCGCGCTCGAGGCCCATGGGCTCGTGCGCCCGGTCGAGGAGCGACGCTGGGGCGGGCTGGTTGAGCGCCGGATGGTCGCCACCGCCGCGTCGTTCGTGGTCTCGCCGGCGGCGCTCGGGCAGGCGGCGAACGACCCCGACCGCGCGTCGGACCGGCTGTCCGCGCGCTACCTGATCGCGCTCGCGGCGCGCGTGGTACGCGAGGTCGCCGACCTGGTGCGCCGCTCGAAGGAGCACGCCAAACAGCTGGCGACCCTTTCGATCGACGCCGAAGTCCGGTTCCGCTCTCCCGTGGAGCGTGCCGCGTTCAGCAACGAGCTCACCCACGCCATCACGTCACTCGTCGCGCGCTACCACGATGCGTCGGCCCCCGGCGGCCGCGCGCATCGATTGGTGGTCGTGGCTCACCCTCTGCCCGGCAAGACCCGCAAGTAAGGAGCCATCATGCCCGTGAAGAAGGATGCATCCGGACGTCGTTCCGTCGCAGTCGAGACCGAAGTCCCCGGCACGCCGGAAGAGGTTTGGCAGGCGATTGCGACCGGACCCGGGATCTCCGCGTGGTTCGTTCCCACCCAGCTCGAAGGGCGCGAAGGCGGCGCCATCACCCTCGACTTCGGCCCGGGGATGGAATCGAAGGCCGTTATCACCGCATGGGATCCCGGCCGTCGATTCGTCGCCGAGAGCAAGGAGCAGATGGGGCCCGGCTCACCGACAGTCGCGGACGAGTGGACGGTCGAAGCCAAGTCGGGAGGCACGTGCCGGGTTCGGATCGTGCACAGCTGGTTCGCGAGCACCGACGATTGGGACAACCAGTTCGAGGGCGTCGAGAAGGGCTGGCCCGCTTTCTTCCGTATCCTCGGAATCTACCTCGCACACTTCCGGGGGCAGCCCAGCGGCGTCATCCCCCTCCTGGCCATGGGCCCGGGGAGCAAGTCCGCGGCCTGGGACCGGCTGCTCGGCTCGCTCGGCTTTGCGCGACTGGCCGAAGGACAGCGTGTGAAGGCCGCCGCCGGCGCGCCGAGGCTCGCGGGGATCGTCGACCGGGTCGGCGACCAGGAGCACGAAGAGCTCTTCATTCGCCTCGAGGAGCCGACTTCCGGTGTCGCGCACTTCCTCCCCATCGTGATGGGCGGCCAGGTCTGCCTGTCGGTGCGTCTCTATCTCTACGGTGCGCAGGCGAAAGCCGCCGCCGCGCGCGAAACGCCCGCGTGGGAGGCATGGATCAACAAGCTCCTTCCGGCGGCCGAGAGCGAGGCGACCAAGGCCTGATGGCCTCGCGGTGCCAGGTCATTCCGCGCCCTGCGGAATGACCTGGTCCGCATGGAGCGTGGAACGCTCGCGGCGGAGGCGCGAGAGGCTCGGGCCGAGCATCAGATGCCCGACCGCGACCGCCAGCCCGAGCGCGAGGCATCCGATCCAGAGCGCCGGGGCGCCGAAGCGCTCCAGGGTCGCGGTCCCGATCAGGGGCGCGCCGAGCGCGGCCATGCCGAACGTGAGGCCGTATGCCCCCTGGTAGCGGCCGCGCATCGGCGCGGGCGCGACATCGGCGACCAGTGCGTTCCCAATCGGGAACAGGTGGATCTCGCCGATGCTCCAGATCAGGACGCCCAGCGCGTAGAGCCCCGGCCCGCGCGCGACCGCGTTGAGGCCGAACCCGATCGCCATCAGCAGTGCACCGGTCGCGAGCACGCGCGACCGGTTGAGGCGCTGGAGCACCGGCGCGAGAAACGGCTGGAGGAGCACGATGATCACGCCGTTGACCGCCAGCACCACGCCGAGCCATGCGCGTGAGACGCCGTGCGCGGTGACGTCGATCGGAAACGCGGTGACGTGCTGCATGAAGACCAGCAGGATGAGCACGCTGAGGAGGATGAAGAGACCGAACGGCCCGTCGATGAACGGCGCGACGAACTCGCGCACTCGGTCGCCCGGGCGCGACGCGTGTTGCGGTTGCGCGAGCGTCGGGCGGGTCTCCGGAACGAACCGCGCGATCACCAGCGCGAACGCGATGCTGGTGAGGCCGTCGAACACGAACAGCATGACGAACGAGACCGTCGCGATCGCACCGCCCAGGACTGCGCCGACCGAGAAGCCGATGTTGATCACCCAGTAGAGGAGCCCGAACGCACGCCCGCGCTCCGCCGGCGGCACCAGGTCCGAGACTGCGGCGAGCATTGCCGGGCGATAGGCCTCCCCCGCCAGCGCGACGAAGAAGGTGGCGGGCGCGATCAGGCGGATGTCGTGCGCGAACCCGAGCGCGATCATGCCCGCTCCGCCCAGCGCCAGGGCCGCGATCATGGTGGCCCGCCGGCCGATGTGATCGGCGAGATAGCCGCCCACCAGGCTCGAGAGCATGGCCCCCGCGCCATAGAGCGACGCCACCGCACCGGCGGTGGCCAGCGAATGTCCCCGGGAGACCGTCAGGTAGATCGAGAGAAACGGAAGGACGAAGCTCCCGCACCGGTTGACGAACATGCCCGCGCACAGGAGCCAGAACGTGCGTGGCAGTCCGCCGGCAAGCGAGTGCGCGTGGGCGCGGAGGCGGTCGATCACGGCAGGCGCGCGGCCAGTGTCATGGGGCCCGCATGGTACCGTTTGGCGGCCCGGCGGGAGGACCGGTGGCATGGCGCATTCGAGAATCGATCGCACTGCCAGCGGCAGGGAAGAAGCTGGGCTTGAAGTAGGCGGAAGCCGGGAACGTCAGGCGGCGGCTACGGAACGGGATCCAGCTCGACGGTCAGGCGATACCGGTATGGCTCGAGCGGGGTCGCGTTCCGAGCCGGCACCTCGCGCGTCGCGAAGCCGGTCTTTTCGAACCGGAACAGCTCCGTGCTGGGGCCCGTGTTGGGCGCGGGCTTGAACAGGAATGCTCCGTCGTCGCCCGTCATCGTGAAGGGACGGAACTCGCTCGAGCCCTCCCGGCCAATGAGCACCGAGACGTCGCGCAACGGAGCGCCGCCGGGCGCTGTCACCACACCGTGGAGTGTGTAGCCGTCGACGATCGGACGGCTCGGACTCCTGCTGCACGCGCCGATCAGAAGGGCCGCCGCACCGGCTGCCACGAGCACTCCACGCATGCGAGACCTCCTCCAGGATGTGAATCCAACCCGGAGTCTAGGCCGCTCCAGAAGCCTCCGTCCACGGCCGAATTGCCCGCCCCGAAGCCGGTCCGCGCGTGATAGCCTAGGGCCTTCCCCCGGCATTTCACCGCCGGCCGCCATCGGCGGCCGAGCCCGGAGCGTGCCCATGATCCATCCGGGTAGAGCGTCCGTCCTCAGCTTCATCGTCGCCGCCACGCTGTGTGCCTCTCAGGCGGCCGCCACCGACTACACCTTCTCCTGGTCGAACCCGAAGCCGCAGGGAAACGGGCTCCGGGGTGTCGCGTTCGAGAACGCGAGCGTCGGCTACGCGGTCGGCCGGCTCGGCGCGGTGCTGCGCAGCACCGACGGCGGCGCCACGTGGCTCGATCGCACCAACGTCGCCCAGTTCCCGGTGGATCTCTACGACGTGGCGATCCTCTCCCCCGGCGTTCTGCTTGCGGCGGGCGGGAGCGCAGGCCTCTACCGCTCGAACGACGGCGGCGACACCTGGTCCGCGGTCGCCCATCCGGTCTCCTCCGTCCTCCACAACCTCCACCGCCTCGACGCGACCACGCTCACGGCGGTGGGTGACCTCGGGGTCGTGCTGCGCTCGACCGACAACGGCGCCACCTGGTCCGCGCTCCCGTCGCCGGGAAGCTTCCCGCTGCGCGATCAGTTCTGGGCGAGCGCGTCGGACGGCTACGTGTGCGGTCTCGGCGTCGTCCGGCACACCACCAATGGCGGGCTCAATTGGACCACCCTGCCGGGCGTGAGCGAGGCGGGCGTGCCGGAGTTCCACGACGTGTTCTTCACCGACGCCCTGAACGGCTGGGTCCTCGAGCACTTCGCCACCTACCGCACCACCAATGGCGGGGTGTCCTGGTCCGCTCAGAGCCAGAACTTTCCCAGGCCGCTCTACCAGCACGAAGGATTGTGGATCGACGCCAGCACGCGCTACGTCATCACCAACCTCGAAGGCGCGGACGTCTGGAAGACCGTCAACGACGGGCAGACCTGGACGCTCCTCTACGAGCACAACAACACGGAGGGGAACACCGACATCGACCGGCTGCCCGACGGCACGCTGGTGTCGGTGAGCAGCGACGGCGATCTCCTGCGCAGCACGAATGCGGGCGCGACCTGGCAGAACTTCACACTGAATCCCGGCCTGGGTGAGCGCCAGACGCTGAATCGCATGGCGTTCACTCCCGGCGGGCATGCGTTCGCCGGCGGCTACGGCGCGCTCTGGCTGCGCAGCGACGACGCGGGTGCCTCGTGGACGTTCGGCACGCCCGCGCCTCCCGGGCTCGGCACCACCTACGAGATCGAGTTCCTGAACGACGCGCTCGGGTTCGCGGGCGGGGTGATGTCGCCCTCCAGCCCCTCGCGCATCTGCCGCACCGTGGACGGCGGCGTGACCTGGACCGCGCACACGCTGGCGAACGAGTTCGGATGGGTCCATGGCATCTCGATCGTCGACGCCCAGACCCAGTTCGCCGTGACCTACGGCGGCGACGGGATCAACAAGGTGTTCCGCTCCACCGACGGCGGCGCGACCTGGCCGCAGCGCGGCGCCGGGCTGCCGCTGGTGCGCGTGGAGTGCGTTCAGTTCCTGGACGCGAACGTCGGCTACGCCGGCGGCGGGGCGTCGACGTTCAGCGCGCGCGTCATCAAGACCATTGACGCGGGCGCGACCTGGACGCCGCTCGCGGGCGAAGGGCTGCTCGGCGGCCGGGTGGTGGAGATGCACTGGTTCGACGCGACGCACGCGGTTGCGGCCGGCGACGGCGGGGTGTTCCGCACCACCGACGGCGGCGCGAGCTGGAGCCGCACGCTCGCGGTCTACATGGACGACCTCGATTTCCGCGACGCGCTCCACGGCTTCACCTGCAACTACTCGCCCGCGGTGTGGCAGACCTCGGACGGCGGGCAGACGTGGAGCCAGATCCCGCTGCCCTGGACCGGCGGGCCCACCAGCATCGAGGCGCGTCCCGACGGTTTCGTGGTGTGCGGGCTGGGGAGCGTCATCCTCGCGGCGCACGAGGCGGGCGTCACGGGTGTGCCCGCACCGGAGCCGGCCGGCTCCGAGCCCGCGGGCATCGCGTTCGCGCCCAACCCCACCACCGGCTCACTGCAGATGCGTTTCGTGAGCGGAATGGCCGGCGTGTGCGAGGTGAGCGTCTACGACGCCGCGGGCCGCCGGGTCGCGTCGTTCCGGCGCGCGGTGGGGCGTGGCCCGGTGGCTCTCGACTGGCGCGCCCGTGGGTCGGGCATCCACTTCGTGTCGGTTCGCGATCCCGCCGGGGTGGTCCACAACGGCCGCTTCCTGCTGCTGCGCTGAGGACCTACCCGAAGAACAGGTAGGTCACGCCGATCGAGGCGAGCACCCCGACCACCTCGGACGCCAGGGCGCAGCCCAGGGCATGGCGCGTCTTCTTCACGCCGACCGAGCCGAAATACACCGCCAGCACGTAGAACGTGGTCTCCGTGCTGCCCTGGATGATGCACGAGAGACGCCCGGCGAACGAGTCCGCTCCCAGCGTCTTCATCGTCTCCACCATCATCCCCCGCGCGCCGCCGCCCGAGAGCGGCTTGATGAGCGCGGTCGGCATGGCGTCCACCCAGCGGGTATCCATGCTCAGCTGGCTCGCGCCCGCCTTGATGGCGCCCAGGAACGCCTCGAGCGCCCCGCTGGCGCGCAGCACGCCGACCGCGACCAGGATCGCCACCAGGTAGGGAACGATCCCGATCGCAACCCCAAAACCCTCCTTGGCCCCCTCGATGAACGTCTCGTAGAGCGGCAGCTTGCGCCGTGCCCCGGCGATCAGGAACGAAGCGATGAGCGCGATCAGGATGGCATTGGCGAGCACCGCCGATTGCTGGGCCACCGCCTCCGGGGCGAGCCGCGAGAAGTGCCACACCAGACCGGCGACCGCCAGGGTCAGCCCGCCGAGCCAGGCGAGTACCACGCGATTCCAGAGGTTCAGCTTCTGGACCGCGGCCACGATCAGCAGGCCCGAAAGATCGGCGACGAACGTGGCGATGAGAATGGGCACGAACACGTCGGCGGGGTTGGCGGCGCCGAGCTGCGCGCGAAACGTCATGATCGAGATGGGCACGAGCGTCACCGACGACGCATTCATCACCATGAACAGCACCATCTCGTCGGTGGCGCGGTCGGGCTCGGGATTGAGGCTCTGGAGATCCTTCATCGCCTTGAGGCCGAGCGGCGTCGCGGCGTTGTCGAGCCCCAGGATGTTGGCCGATCGGTTCATCACGATCGAGCCGCTCGCGGGATGCCCCGGCGGGATGCCGGGGAACAGCCGCCGGAACAGCGGGCCGACGGCCGTGGCGATCGTGTCGGTGACGCCGGCCTTCTCCGCGATCTTCATCAGCCCGAGCCACAGGCTCATCACGCCCGTCAGGCCGATCGCGATCTCGAAGGCGGTCTTCGACGAATCGAAGAGCGCGCCCACGACGTCCTTCATCACATCGGGCTTCCCGCCCACCGCCGCCTGCCACACCGCCACGCCGAACGCGATGAGGAAGAAGGCAGCCCAAATCCAGTTGAGCATGCCGCGCAGCATGTTCGGAGACGTGCGACAGCGTCAAGCGGGAATCTTGGGACCAGGAGACGAGACGGGCGCCGAGCCTCCCGCCCCGCGCCTGCGTCTCGTTACACTCCGGCCCTGCCGCTACCGATAGAGGCTCTTCACCCTGCCCCACGTCGACCTATGGGTGACGGTCGGAATGGCCTGCTGCATCAGGAGGATGACGTCATCGAAGTCAGCCTCGATGGTGGGGTCCGTGGAATCCTCGAAGCACTCCCACCAGTCATGGAAATTGACGCCGATTCCCCCGTAGGTCAGTGCGTGCGGGGAACCGAGATTGCGTGAGTCCTGGGAGTAGAACGTCCCGGCCGGACCCTGAATGTAGAAGCCGAACGCGTTGGCGTTCACCCCAGGGTAGGTGTTCTGACCGTGGATGATCGCGTTCTGGTCGAACAGGGTCACCGTCAGGTTGCCCCCGCTGAAGTACACGACCGCGAACCAGCCGACCCTGGCAGTGTCCGGAAGGACGTTGAACAGCGGGGACGCGGGCATGGTTGTGTCGTAGATCCCGATCGCATGGCTGGTCACGCTGGTCCTCACCAGCTCGATCAGCAGAGAGGAGGTCAGGAAGTCCGACGAGGCATTCCAGACCTGCGCGTCAAGCTGGTCTGTCAGGGGGTCGATCGGATGCATTCCGCTCTGCAGATCCGCGCTGTTGAATACGACCTGCGGATCGCGAGGCGGGAACGCCGCAGCGATCGAAAAGGATGCGACGAGCAGCGACAGCGTCATGCCCGTCGCACCCAGAATCCGAAACGACCTCCGAGCCATTCCCATCCGCCTATCGGACGATCAGCAACCGTGCCGTGCGCGAATCCCGGGCGGCGCCCGCATCGGTGCGGGTGAGCCTTACGAAGTAGACGCCGGCGGGAAGCGCGCCGGCCTCGGCCGCGCGCACGTCGTGCCAGCCGGGACCGAGCGACGCGAACGCGCGTGACGAGAGCGTCCGGCCCGCAACGTCGACCACCTCGAGTCGCACGCCGCCCGCGACCGGCAGCGAGAACGACACCGTCACGTCCCCGCTCGCCGGCGACGGGCGAGGCGGGGCGAGCGCGAATGCCGTCGCACCAGGAACATTCACCCAGGTCTCGGCGACGAAGCTGCGCGAGCCTCCCTCGTCGACCGCGAGCCGGTAGCCGTAGCGGATCCCGCGCGTGACATCCCGGTCGGAGAACGCGATGCGGCCGTCGCCGTCGGAGCTGACACTCGCGAGGTCGGCCCATTCATTCGCATCCGTGCGGCGCTGGACGGTGGCGCCGAACACGCCGGACCCGGGCGCCGACCACATGAGATGCACCGCCCCGTCGCGCACCTCCGCCGAGACCAGGGCGAGCGCCGTGGGCGTGGGCGTGCAGGCTCCGGGATTCTGGAGCAGCACGTCCCACTCCCGGATCTCCGTGAAGGTGGTGCCGACGACCATCTTGAGCTGGATGCGATAGCTGCCGGGGGCGAGATTCCCGAAGTCCCTGGTCTTCTGGTTGAACGGCCCCGGCATCTCGGTGAAGTCCTGGCATGGGGCCCCGACGGCTGCCGTCTTGCAGTATCCCCACCGGTACTCCGTCGCTTCTCCCCAATCGTCGGAAATGGTGCCGTCGGCGACGAGATTGGCGGGAGGCGGGCAGAATATGAATGCGAAGTCGCACGCCTTGGGATTGCGCCCGTTGATCGTGAACGCCGGGATCGGCCGCTTCTCGTTGCGCTTGCCGAGCAATTCCGCGGTGTGGTTCGGGAACCGGCCCTGGCCGGAGGGCGGCATGGTGAACGTCGTCATCGGTCCGTAGGTGCCGTCCGGAGACGTCGACCTTCTCAAGATGAAGGCATAGCCGTCATATGCGTTGTAGTCCGGGGCCGGCGGCGGCGGCGGCGGCGGACCGCCCGAATAGTTGATCTTCCTCGACACCACCGGGAATCGGCCATCGCCCCCATCACTCGGCTTGAAGTGGCAGTTGAGGCACCCGTCGCCCGGGCTCGCGGGCGGGTTGCCCGGGGGGACGCCATTCAGCTGATCGCCGGGACCGGGGTTCTGCGGCCACGACGGATCCACCATGGGCTTGTACCAGTCGTCCGAGAACTCGCTGGCGGTGGCGAGCGCCGTCCCGGGATGCACGATGTACGCATTCTCGCCCGCGTGACAGGCGGTGCACATGCCCGGCCCTTTGTGGGTTCCCAGCTTCAGGCCCGGGCCGCCGTCGAAGTCGGTGAGCGGATAGTTCACGGTCCGGTCGATCAGGAAGGACGTGCCGTCGCGCTGGTTGTCCCAGAAGCACGCCCGGCTCGAGGCCTTGCCGACGCAAATGATGCCCAGCAGCCTGATGTCGCCGGTCGCGTCCGGGGCGCGCGGGAGCGCGATGCACAGGCCCACCGGGTCGGTGCTGGTGTACTTGTAGACCTCGACGTACCCGGTGCCGGCGCTCCACAGGAAGTTCTTCTCCCGCGGGAGCTCGGGAGCGACCTTCTCCCATTTGCCGGGTCCGACGTTGGCGGGACCCCAGTCCGGGGGAATCGGCACGCCGCACGCCTTGCACTCCTCGATGTACTTCAGCTTGTCTGCGAGCGGCGTCTCGACCGTGATGCGGTTGGGATTCACCGGCATCGCGTCGAGCAGGTGGGTCAGATGCCCGGCGGGCACGAACGGCGTGCCCTTGGCCGCGCCCTCCAGGTTCCACTGGAGGTACCACCGCAGCAGCTTGTTCTTGCCGCGCACGTCCTCGAGCTTCTGCAGGGGGTCGATCTCATCGAGGAACCAATCGATGAGCGCCGATCTGGCGATCAGCTTGCTCTGGCGATCCCAGGTGCGTCCTTCCAGGAGCTTGGACGACTGATCCGCCAGGCTCGCGCGCTGCGATCCCGTGGCGAGCGAGGAGAGCGCGTAGAGATACATACCCTGCGCCTGCTCGATGAACTCGGGCGTGATGTCGATCGGAAGCCCCTCACGATCGAACGCGACGCCGTGGCCGGAGAACGCGATCGGGTCCGTCTGGTTCAGCCTCCAGCTCACGACCGTCATCACGACCAATCCGGCGATCAACACCAACCGCACGATCCCGCGCGTGTGTCGCATGGCGACCTCCACAAGTCGGCGACGAATACATCAGCGATTCGCCTCTGAGCTCGGAAAGGGTCGCACCGGGGGACGCGGCCGCCTCCCATAGGTGCGGCAGGGTACGACTCACGCCGGGAGGCCCGAAAGCAAATTGGCGCGTCAGATGACGATTGAGTTCATCGTCAACAAACTCATGCGCGCCTACCGGAACTCGGCCGGAGCGATCGGCTCGTTGATGCGGTAGCTCGTCACCTTGGCCTGGGACACCAGGCGCCGCGATCGATCCGAGAGCATCTCCGAGATCCGCCATCCGCTGGGGATCCATCCCCACCGCGGGTCCTCGACGTAGTCGATGTCGATCGCGGCGATCAGGTTCTGCTCGCCGAGGACGTCGAACCGGCGCACCAGGTAATCCCGCTCGGGCTCGATCCACGTCATCGTCTTCCACCCCGATGGGTCGTGGCGCTCCTCCAGGAAGAACACCGAACTCCCGCGGTGGAACCGCCGCCTCTCGTTGGTGACCGCGCGCTCGATGAGCTGGTGCCCCATCACCGGGTCGAGCGCGCGAAACGAGAGGAGGATCGGCCGGGTGTCCAGGTTCTGCGCGTCCACGTTCGTCACCGTGGGACGCGCAGCCGGCGGCGGTGACTCGGTGAGCGAGGTGATGGTGGTGCGTCCCGACTGCCCGTCGAACACGCTCAGGTAGCGGTAGTGGCGTCTCACGCCCATCCCGTCGTTGCGGCCGCCTGCCGGCGCCTTCACGCGGATGCCGTCCGGCTCCTCGCCGCGGTCGAAATCGAACGAGTAGCGCATCCGGTCGCCGTCCACGACGAGCGTCTTGTGCACGGTGTAGCTCCGGTCACGCAGCAGGTTGGGAATGTTCAGCCACTCGCGCTCCGGGAATCGCGGATTCGGGACCCACCCGCGAGGGTGCACCTGCTCTTCGGTCCATTCGAACCGGAACGTCCGGATCGCGTCCTGCCGCTTCTGCCACGCGGCGATGACATCCGCCCGCGTGGGGACCGGTTTGCTGCGGTCCACGACCACGGGGCGGGTGTCGTCCTGGGCGATGAGCGGGGCGGCGGTCAGAAAGCACGCCACCAGCGACATGACCAGGCGCCGCGCCCACAGGGCAGCGCCCGGGAACTCCGCGCCGCAGTGATCGCCACCATCGGGATTCGGGCATGGCATCCGGCGACTATACCGGTCCGCCGCTCACTGCAGCTCGGCGCCGCACCTCCGGCAGATCGGGTGGTTCAGCGTGCGCGTCAGCAGGCCGCCGCAGGCGGGGCAGCGCCAGTTGCGAAACGAGAGCGCGATCGCGCCGAGAATGAGCGCGAAGAAGCCGATGAGCCACGCACGGATCGGGATGCCCATGATGGCGTCCAGCGGCCCCGGATGGTTCCGCTTGGCGAGCGCCACCACCACGACCGGGACCATGAACAGCGCATAGATCAGGACCTGACTCCGTCGCCGCGCCGCGAACCGTCGCTTGAGATCGGATCCGCCTCCGCGGCCGCTGGTTCCGGAAGGTCCCATCACCCGATCGGCTTGCTCGTGGGGACCGAGACCTTCTCGTCGACCGGGTCCCGGGGCCGGCGACGCTCCGCAAGCACCCAGCAGGCAACCCCGCCGGTGATGAGCGACGCGGTGTGGAACCACTGCCACGGATCGCGCCGGTTCGCGATCAGGCAGGCCAATGATGCGAGGATCAGGAACACACCGGCGACGCGCAGCGCGCCCGGCGACAGGAGCCCGCCATCGCGGCGGCGGCGGCCGGTGATCAGCCGGAACGACACCCAGGCGCCGGGAATGCCGAGCACGAGCAGGATGGCGATCACGAGCGGGATCCCGCGCTTGCCGGGCGCAAGCAGCGGCGGCTCGAACACCCCACGCTCGAATCCGACCACGATCACCCAGACGGCCAGGCCGATGAACAGAAGGGCGAAGAGCGCCGCGACCACGCCCACCAGCCGCTCGAGCCCGCGACCGCTGGGCGTGAGCAGGGTCTCGGTGTCATGGAGACGCATGCTCCACGTTATCGGCCGCGACGCGGCGGGAAAACAGCGAGCCGGAGGCTCCGCTCAGTGTGTGGATCGAGTAAGCCCCCGGCCCTGGGCTCACCCCGCAAGGGGTGACCCGTACCGATATGTCCCTGCGATCTAGGCGCGCGACGAGGACGAACCGCCGCGATTCGTGAGCGCGATCACCACCACCAGGAAGATGGCGACACCCACGCCGACCGCCCAGACCCACGGCTCGGCGTACCACGAGGTCGTCGTGGTGCGGATCGGCTCCGTCGTCTGCTGCGTCTGCTGCGTCTGATCCTGGGCAAAGGCCGCTACGGTCCAGAACGCGCTCGAACAGGCTGCGGTCACCGCCGCAATCTTCTTATGGATCAGGCTGCGCATCGTTGTCCTCCCTCGTTGGGGCCCGCCCTCTGCCGGGCGGGCCAAGCACCCGGTGCACGACCCATGTCGTGACGCCGGGGCTCTCGCCACGGCCATCGAGCAATCGACATGCCGCGGAGGGGGATCGGCTCTAACGCGTTGCGGAGAAGGCCGTCCCGCGAGCCGGGCGCTCGAGGACCGGTTGTCGTTTTGTCCTACGTCACGGGGTACGGATGGAAAGAACGGGGTGCGTCAACGCGCCAGGGCGACGCGCCGTGCCAGGAGTCGGGACGACCCCGCAGTCAAGAGGTCGTCGCGTCCATCCCACGAGACGTGCCCGGCCCGGGCGGGATGATCTCCGGAGACCAGCGACCGCACACGCCGGCCCTGCGTTTCGAAGCCGCGACGTCGATCCGGCCGCGGGCCGCCGGGGCGAAGCTTAGCTCGGTCGCGTCGCCGAAAAGATGGGGACGTGCGGCCTCGAGTGCGTCGATCGCCACAGCAGGCGGCGGCACGCCCACAGGCGCCGGGTCGATCGCGGCGTTGGTGGTCAGTCTACGTACTTAGGCGGCTGTTTCGTCATGGCAAGGGCTACTCTCCGAGTCTCACGAGCGTAGCCTTATCTCTCAGCTTAAGAGCAATTTCCTTCTGTTCGGGCTTTGTCGCTGGAAAGTTCTCAATCTCTCGGTGCCGCCGAGGCCATTCGCCTGTCGACAGGCGAATGGCACCCTGCTGAATGTCAGCAACTGCAACTCTCCAGTATCCGCGAAGACGCCTCGCCCGAGGTCTTGCGACCAACCTAATGCCAAGCTTCTGTATCACATCTTCAACAAGCCCCCGCACACGGAACACCGACACACCGCGACGAGGAAAGGGGAGGAATGCACCGCTGCCGGTTATCTCACTCTTGCTTAGAGCAAATCTTGCGCACGTTTCATCGTCCCGAAGAGGTCCAGCCGGCGATACTCGAAGGTAGAGCCATGCGTAGCCTGCGCAGATTGCCCAATACCGCGCCAGCGATGCCCTCATTCGCATCTTCCTCCCCGCGAACAGAAGCTCCTCCGAATATGCCGGCATAGGTGATGCGCCCCGTCGCGCCAATGCTTATCGAGTACCTCAGGCCACGTCCGCCCGTCCACTCAATCGCTACTTCACCATCCGGATCGATCGAGATCTCTGGGAGGGGTACGTCTACAGGCAGGGCCCCCAAGAATGCGCGCGCCCGCGTCACAGCCAAGTGGTCGACCGGCTGTGCTCCATACCCGTTCCAATCAGGCTCCTGCGCCTCAATTGCGGCCTCGGCCAACCTACGCAGGCTCTCACTTAGCCTTGCTTCACCGCTCCGCGACTTTTGGAGCTTGGCTCGAATCTCAGCAAGGGCCATTGCCTCCGGGCTACGTGCTGTCTCATTGACGAAGACAACAAGAGGGACGCTCTCGTAGAAAGCCGTGCGATTCATTTGTACCTCGAGCATAGCCCGTCAGTGATTGCGCCGAAGAAAAGCCTATTCTTGACGTCTCTCATTCCGACGAAACCAGTGGCCACGTCATGCTCGGCCGGCGAAAACACTGTCGGCCTAAACACATCAACGTCAATGACCAACGCACCCGTCGGCCCGGCGGTTGGTTGCAGTGAAACTGTCAGGCCAGCCTGGATGGCATCATTAATACTAAGACCTGTAAACCAATACATCCCGTTAATGTTCGCACTGACACCTACTGGCGATCGCGGCGGAAGCGTCAAAAGAAGGGCTAGGTCATTGTCGCCCGACTGAAGTACTAGATTGTTTATGTACTTGACTCCGAGTCTATTCACCGTCCGAGGAGATGCGTACCTCGCATACACCGCCCAGAGACGCATCGCCTCGGCAATCATGTCGTCCCAGCTCGTATAGCTATTGATAATATTGTAGGTGAAGCCGTTGCGGCGAAACTGAACCACGCGTTTCTCATTTGCAGAACGGAAGAAGAAGCCGTGCAGAGATGGAGGTGATGAGGTAGCGGAGGGAGAATCCTGTTGCAGGGCGAACATCGCCTCAACCTGGTTCTGCGTGACCATTATTGGGTATTGGGGAGAAAGCTCTTTCTGCGCTTCCGCGAGGGTGCTGGCATCAAAGGAATCCGCAAGCGTAACGTAGATGTCGACAAGCGCTTCCGCAATTGGCGCTCGTGATAGGTGCGTAACATCTGCCATGTTTGGTCGGACCCTCGAGGAATCCCTAGGCTACCGACAGTCCGCAGTCGATCTCGGGGCTTGCGCAAGGCGAACCCGGGACATTTCTGACGATTCCATCTCCATCGACCCTTCCTTTGGGTTCGAAACAAACCCGTGCTCGCCAAGACGAGGCGAGGACGGATTCGGCTAGCTTGGCACGTCAATCCCGCAGAGTAGCATCGGCCCAGACTCAGAGGAAACCCACATCACACATTGGCGCGAACTGCGCCATGCGTGCGTGACGTGCGCGACCAGCGGTCGCCCAGCCCAACAGCATTCTCCGAGGCCTAATGCGCGCGCCACAGGTGCATGTGGCCGAGCGTCACCAGCCCGACCGCCGAGATCCAGAGCGCCATGCGCGCCTCGAACGGCACGCGGCTCGGGGGCATGAGATCTGCGGCCTCGCGCGACGGCGCACCCGGCGTCACCGTCGCGGAGACGCCGAACGCCTGCCGCCACTGGCGCATGACCGCGGTGAGCGCCGCGAGCCACGCAGCGGCGAGGAGCAGCAGCAGCTCGGTGCGGTTGCCGGCCACCAGCGACCGCGCGCTCTCGAGCCACAGCATCGCGCCCGGCGTCCCCGGCACGCCGGCGAGCGAGGCGAGCGAGTAGAGCCCGGCGATCCCGCTCAGCGGGTGGTAGCGGAAGAGCGGCGCGCCGGGTGCCTGGCCGACGAACGTGGGCAGGAAGCGCGACACCGTCGCCGCACCCGCGACCGCCAGCGCCAGATGTCCGGCCCAGGCGGCGAGCGCCACCGGCTCGAGCGTGTGACCGGTGACCAGCACCACCAGCACCAGCGCCCCGTTCAGGCTCGCGAGTGTCCCGACCCGCCGCTCGGGTCTTCGTTGCACCAGCAGGGTGACCGC